>NZ_BAABWV010000003.1:0-297386 GCF_040365005.1 Aquicoccus sp. SU-CL01552
TCCTAGGCGCCCTTTTGAACTGGTGGGGTCCCAACGACCCGGTTTCCTCTGCGCGCGGCACATATTGGGTTCGGCGAGGAAAATCAAGCATCTCATGCTCCGCCGTTGCGGCAGCGGTCAGCCGGCCTCGGGCAGCGGCGCGCCGCCTGCGGGCGCGGCGGTGGGGCCGGCGGCGGGATCGGCGTCGGGCCGGGGCGCGAACCAGCCGTTTTCCGCGTGCATTTCCACCAGCCATTCCTCGATCTGGTGGGCCGCGTTGCGGGCCAGCCCCTGCATCTGTTCCTCCTTGGTACGGTCATGGCCCGAGCCGACCAGCGCCGAGCCGCCCGAGGTGGTTTCGAACACGGTGATCTGTTTGGGCTCGTCGTTCAGCTTCTTGCCGGCGGCGTCGTCCCAGACGGTGACATTGATGATCAGCACCGATTTCGGGGTATAGAGCAGCGGCACGCCCGGGGGCGCCAGCATGAAGCCTTCGACCGAGATGCCGAAGTGATAGAGCTGGTCGCCGTCGTAACGGCCGAACCGGTCGCCCATCGCCTTGGTCAGAACCTCGACCCATTCTTCCTTGCTGGCATCGCGCGAGATCGGCCCCTTTTGCATCTTGGGGGCCACCACGATGTTGTGGCCGAAATAGAAGGCGCCGAGATCCTGGAGCGGGTCATCGGGCGAGGGCGCGGTGCAGGCGGTGAGCAGGAACAGGCCGGCGAGCAGGGCGGAAAGGCGGATCATGGCGGCTCCGGGTCAGGTCAGTCCGGGAAGGAGTAGACCACCCGGCGTCCGGGCGCAAACGCTTCGCCGGGTCGCGGGGGCGCCTTGGGCAGGGGGGCTGGAGATCCCCGCTTTCGCGGGGATGTCAGGAGGTGCGGGCTCAGGTGAACTTGTTGTCGCGCGGGAAGCCGTGCGGCGGGCGCTTGCCGACGCCGGCGCGCTTGCCGAGCCATTCGGTCAGGTCCGGTTCGTGCCGGGTCTTGCCGCCGCCCATCTGCCAGCGCAGCCCCTCGGCCCAGTCGAAGGTGGTGATGTCGCTGAGGCCGCCGTCCAGTTCCAGCGCGCCCTGCTTGCCGCGGGCCTGGTTGTATTTCTGGATCCGCACCCCCTTGCCCCGGGTCATCTCGGGCAGCTCGGAGGCGGGGAAGACCAGGAAACGGCTGTTCAGGCTGACCACGGCGACGTGGTCGCCGCGCACCGGCTTGCACAGCTGGGCGCGTTCGTCGTCGCCCTTGACGTTGAGCACCTGCTTGCCGCTGCGGGTCTGGGCCAGCACCTCGTCCTCGGAGACGATGAAGCCGTTGCCGGCGTTGGAGGCGACCAGCAGTTTCTGGCCCGGCGTATGGGCGAAAAGCGTGACGATCTCGACCTCGTTGGGAAGGTCGACCATCAGGCGCAGCGGTTCGCCCAGCCCCCGCCCGCCGGGCAGGTTGGCCGCCGAGAGCGTGTAGAACCGCCCGTTCGAGCCGAACACCAGCAGCCGGTCGGTGGTCTCGGCGTGGAACACGAATCGGGGGCCGTCGCCATCGCGGAACTTCAGCTCGCGGTTCAGGTCGATATGGCCGGTCATGGCGCGAATCCAGCCCATCTGGGAGCAGACCACGGTGATCGGCTCGCGGTCGATCATCGCCTCGAGCGGCACCTCCTCGACCTCGCCGGCCTCGGCAAAGACGGTACGACGGGCGCCGCCCGCGTAGTCCTTGCCGAAGGTCTTGCGAGTTTCCCTGAGCTGTTCGGAGATCCGGGACCATTGCAGGCCCTCGTCCTCGAGCAGGTCTTCGAGGCCGGCGCGCTCTTCCATCAGGGCGTCGCGTTCGCGCATCAGCTCGATCTCTTCGAGCCGCCGCAGCGAGCGCAGGCGCATGTTGAGGATCGCCTCGGCCTGGACCTCGCTCAGCTCGCCCTCGCCCGGGGCGGGAGTGAGGTAATCCTTTTCCGAGGTGGCGCGGACATGGGTCCCGGACCAGTCCTCGCGCATCAGGGCGGCCTTCGGTTCGTCGTCGTAGCGGATGATGTCGATCACCCGGTCGAGGTTCAGGAAGGCGATGATGAAGCCTTCGAGCACTTCCAGCCGGTGGTCTATCTTGCCCAGCCGGTGACGCGAGCGGCGCAGCAGCACCTCTTGGCGGTGATCGAGGAAGGCGCGCAGCACCTCTTTCATCGAGCAGACCTTGGGCGTCAGCCCGTCGATCAGCACGTTCATGTTGAGCGAGAACCGCACCTCGAGATCCGAGTTGCGGAACAGCATGCCCATCAGCACCTCGGGGTCGACGTTCTTCGAGCGCGGCTCCAGCACCATGCGGATGTCGTCGGCCGATTCGTCGCGGATGTCGGCGAGGATCGGGATCTTCTTGGTCTGGATCAGCTCGGCGATCTTTTCGATCAGCTTGGATTTCTGAACCTGGTAGGGAATCTCGGTGACGACGATCTGCCACTGGCCGCGGCCAAGGTCCTCTTGCTCCCACTTGGCGCGCAGGCGGAACGAGCCGCGCCCGGTGCGATAGGCCCGCGCAATGTTCTCGGGCGGTTCGACGATGATGCCGCCGGTGGGGAAATCGGGGCCCGGCACGTAGTTGAGCAGAGTGTCGTCGCGGGCGTCGGGGGTCTTGATCAGGTGCAGGCAGGCATCACACAGCTCGGCGATGTTATGCGGCGGGATGTTGGTGGCCATGCCCACCGCGATGCCGCTGGCGCCATTGGCCAGCAGGTTGGGAAACGTCGCCGGCAGCACCACCGGTTCGGTCAGGGTGCCGTCGTAATTGTCGCGGAAATCGACCGCGTCCTCGTCCAGCCCGTCGAGCAGCGCCTCGGCGACGATGGTCATCCGGGCCTCGGTGTAACGGGCGGCGGCGGGGTTGTCGCCGTCGATGTTGCCGAAGTTGCCCTGGCCGTCGACCAGCGGGAAGCGGACGTTGAAATCCTGCGCCAGCCGCGCCATCGCGTCATAGATCGCGGCGTCGCCGTGCGGGT
Organism: Aquicoccus sp. SU-CL01552; assembly: GCF_040365005.1. Classification (NCBI taxonomy): domain Bacteria; kingdom Pseudomonadati; phylum Pseudomonadota; class Alphaproteobacteria; order Rhodobacterales; family Paracoccaceae; genus Aquicoccus; species Aquicoccus sp. SU-CL01552. Next base: position 2,959 of record NZ_BAABWV010000003.1, read on the forward strand.
GGTAGTTGCCCATCACGTCGCCGGAAATCTTGGCGGATTTGCGGAAGCCCCCGGTCGCGTTCAGCCGCAGCTGGCGCATCGCGTAGAGGATGCGCCGGTGCACCGGTTTCAGCCCGTCGCGCGCGTCGGGCAGCGCCCGGTGCATGATGGTCGAGAGCGCATAGGTCAGATAGCGCTCTCCGATGGCGCGGCGCAGCGGTTCGGCGGTTTCGCCGGGCACGTCCGGCGGCGGCATCTTGGGATCTTCGATCAGGTCGTTCATGAGGCGGTGATACGCGCGCAGGCGGCGGGCGTAAAGCGGCGACAATCGCGGGCGGCGCGGTTGTTTCGCGGCCGGTCCTGCATCGGCGGGGAAAACGGAGACCTGCTTCCCGCTGCACCGAATCGGTAGATCGTCTAAGGTGGGTCTCCGTCCGGCGGGTTCGCCACCGGGCGTCGCGTTACCCGGTTCCGCCCTGGAGGCCCCTTGCCGCGTTTGATCATCGTTTCCTTTCTGATCCTCGGCTGGACGTTCTATGAACTGTCCGGCGGGGGCGCGTTCGAGCCGCGCGGGGTACGCCCGCCGCGGCCCGCGCCGCAGCAGGCCGCGATTCGACCGGACCCGGCGGCCACCGCGCCGACCGCCCCGCTGATCGCGCCGCGCAAGGCCCGGGACGGCGCACCGGCCGAAGTCACGGCCGCGACCCAGCGCGCGGCGCTGAAGGCCCGGCAACTGGCCCGCACCGACCGGCTGGCGCAGATCCGGCAGGGGCTGGGCGTGCAGTTGACCGGGTTTTCCGGTGCCGGGAGCGGCCTTGCCCTGACCACGCTGGAACAGGGGGCGGTCGGGCTGCGCGAGACGGCGGTGGAACCGGAGCCGGTGGCGGCCCCTGCCCCGCCGCCCGAGCCGAAACCGGACCTGCGCAAGGTGACCGGCACGCGGGTCAACATGCGCGACGGACCGGGCACCATCTATCCGGTGATCGCGCGGCTGGTGCTGGGCGACGAGGTCGAGGTTCTGAGCACCTCGGGCACCGGCTGGCTGCGGCTGCGCAAGCTGCCGGAGCGGCGGATCGGCTGGGTCGCGGCCTCGCTCATCAGCAAGAAGGCGGACTAGCCGCCGCGGCTGCCCCATTGCGGCAGCGTGGATTTGACCGCATAGAGAGGGCCGACCCATCACCCCGACCTTCATGACGAGACAGACCGCCCGACCATGAAAAACACCATCCTGATCACCGGCTGCTCCTCGGGCATCGGGCTGAACGCGGCGCGCGGGCTGCGCGACCGGGGCTGGCGCGTGTTCGCCGCCTGTCGCCAGCAGCGCGATTGCGACCGGATGCGGGCCGAGGGGTTCGACAGCCCCCGCATCGACCACACCGACCCCGACAGCATCACGACCGGGTTGGCGCAGGTGCTGGAGGCGACCGACGGGCGGTTGGACGCACTGTTCAACAACGGCGGTCACCAGCTTTCGGGCGCGGTGGAGGACCTGCCGCGCGACGGGCTCAGGGCGATCTTCGAGGCGAACTTCTTTGGCTGGCACGACCTGACGCGACAGGTGATCCCGGTGATGCGGGCGCAGGGACACGGGCGCATCGTGCAATGTTCCTCGTCGCTGGGGCTCGTGTCGATCCCCTGGCGCGGCGCCTACGCGGCGACCAAGCACGCGCTGGAGGGGCTGAGCGATACCCTGCGGATCGAGCTGCGCGGCACCGGCATCGACGTGGTGCTGATCGAGCCCGGCCCGATCACCACGCCGCTGCGCAAGAAGGGGATCGCCTATTTCGAGCGTTACATCGACTGGGAACACTCGGCCAAGCGGGCCGAGTACGAGGCGCAGCTGATCCCGCGGATCTATCGCGAGACCGGCAAGGACAAGTTCGAGCTGCCGCCCGAAGCGGTCACCGAAAAGCTGATTCGCGCGCTGGAGGCGCGGCGGCCGAAGGCGCGTTATTACGTCACCGTTCCGACCTATCTGACCGGCTATCTGCGGCGGGTTCTGCCGACCCGCGCGATCGACTGGATCGTGACCCGGATCTGAGAATCCGGTTCGCTTTTTCGACGATTGCCGCTAGGTGTCAGCAGGGATGCAAGCCAAGCGAGGGCAAAATGGGTGATCCGCTGTTCGTGATCGTGGTGCTGGCGGTGGTGGCCGTGGCGGTGGTTCTGGCGCTGGGTATCGGCGGCTTTGCCAAGGGCGGCGCCTTCAACGCGAAATACAGCAACAAGCTGATGCGGCTGCGGATCGCGGCGCAGGCGGTCGCGGTGGCGCTGATCCTCTTGTACATCTATCTCAAGCGACAGGGTGGCTGATCCATGGTGGTTTTGAACAAGATCTACACCCGCACCGGCGATGCCGGCGATACCGCTCTGGGCGACGGCGCGCGGGTGCCGAAATACGCCGGTCGCGTCGATGCCTATGGCACGGTGGACGAGTTGAACGCCTTTGTCGGGGTGGCCCGGCTGGACGCCGAGGACGACGACATGGACGAGGCGCTGGCGCGGATCCAGAACGACCTGTTCGACCTGGGCGCCGACCTGTGCCGCCCGGACATGGAAAAGGACGCCGAGGCCGAATACCCGCCGCTGCGCATGATGCCGGCGCAGGTCGAGCGGCTCGAGATCGAGATCGACGCGATGAACGCCGGGCTGGAGCCGCTGCGCAGTTTCATCCTGCCGGGCGGCACGCCGCTGGCGGCGCAGTTGCACGTCTGTCGCACGGTGGCCCGCCGGGCCGAGCGGGCGGCGGTCGAGCTGGCCGCGCAGGAGGCTGTGAACGCGGCGGCGGTGAAATTCCTGAACCGGCTGAGCGACTGGTTCTTCGTCGCCGCGCGGGTTGCCAACAACGGCGGGCTGGACGACGTGCTCTGGGTGCCGGGCGCCAACCGCTGAACGACGACGCGTCGCCGATGCGCCACGTTTTTTTCCCACCCTCGCCTGAACGCGGCGTCCGAGAGCGCAAACAGGTCGATTTTTCCCTGTTTTCCCGCGGCGCCAGCCGCTAACACATGTCGGGATGACGAAAAGGCGCCCTGTTTCCCGCGCCGAGCAACCTAAGGAGACCAACGCTCATGAAGGTACTGGTACCTGTCAAGCGCGTGATCGACTACAACGTCAAGGTTCGCGTGAAGGCGGACGGAACGGGTGTCGATCTTGCCAACGTGAAGATGTCGATGAACCCGTTCGACGAGATCGCCGTCGAAGAGGCGATCCGCCTGAAAGAGGCCGGGACGGCCTCGGAGGTCGTGGCGGTGTCGATCGGCGTCAAGCAGGCGCAGGAAACGCTGCGCACGGCGCTGGCGATGGGCGCAGACCGGGCGATCCTGGTCGTGGCCGCCGATGACGTCCACCAGGACATCGAGCCGCTGGCCGTGGCCAAGATCCTGGCCAAGATCGTCGAGGAAGAGCAGCCGGGCCTCGTGCTGGCCGGCAAGCAGGCGATCGACAACGACATGAACGCCACCGGCCAGATGCTCTCGGCGCTGCTGGGCTGGTCGCAGGCGACCTTTGCCAGCGAGTTGAAGGTCGAGGGCGATTCCGCGCTGGTCACCCGCGAGGTGGACGGCGGCCTGCAGACCATCAAGGTCAAGATGCCCGCCATCGTGACCGTGGACCTGCGCCTGAACGAGCCGCGCTATGCCTCGCTGCCCAACATCATGAAGGCGAAGAAGAAGCCGCTGGATGAAAAGACTGCCGCGGATTACGGCGTCGACGTCAGCCCGCGCCTCGAGGTGGTGAAGACCACCGAACCCGAGGCGCGCCAGGCCGGCGAGATGGTGCCGGACGTGGATACGCTGGTGGCGAAACTGAAAGAGAAGGGGGTGGTGTAATGGCTGTTCTGCTGCTCGGAGAAGTGAATGACGGCGCGCTGGCGCTGGATGCCACCGCCAAGGCGGTGAGCGCGGCCAAGGCCCTGGGCGATGTGACCGTGCTCTGCGCCGGCGGCTCGGCCGCCGAGGCCGGGGCGGAGGCCGCCAAGATCGACGGTGTCGCCAAGGTGCTGGTCGCCGAGGATGCCGCGCTGGGTCATCGGCTGGCCGAATCAACCGCGGCGCTGATCGTGTCGCTGGCCGGCGATTACGACCACATCGTGGCGCCTGCCACCACCGACGCCAAGAACGTGATGCCGCGCGTCGCGGCGCTGCTGGACGTGATGGTGATCTCGGACGCATCGGGCGTGGTGGACGCCGATACGTTCGAGCGCCCGATCTATGCCGGCAACGCGATCCAGACGGTGAAATCGAAGGACGCCAAGAAGGTCATCACCTTCCGCACCTCGACCTTTGACGCTGCCGGTGAACAGGCGGCGGCCCCGGTCGAGACCGTGGGCGGCGCCGAGGCTTCGGGCCTGTCGGAATGGGTCGAGGACAAGGTCGCGGCCTCGGATCGTCCGGAACTGACCAGCGCCGGGATCGTCGTCTCGGGCGGTCGCGGTGTCGGCTCGGAAGAGGACTTCAAGATCATCGAGGCGCTGGCCGACAAGCTGGGCGCCGCTGTCGGCGCCTCGCGCGCGGCGGTCGATTCGGGCTATGCCCCGAACGACTGGCAGGTGGGCCAGACCGGCAAGGTGGTCGCGCCCGAGCTTTACATCGCCGTCGGCATCTCCGGCGCGATCCAGCACCTGGCCGGCATGAAGGACTCCAAGGTGATCGTCGCGATCAACAAGGACGAGGAGGCGCCGATCTTCCAGGTTGCCGACTTCGGCCTGGTCGCCGACCTCTTTGCCGCCGTGCCCGAGCTGACCGAAAAGCTGGGATAAACCACATCGGGGCCGGACCCCGCCCGTTCGAATTGGAAAGGCCCGCCGCTTGGCGGGCCTTTTCTTTGGCGCCTATTGCAGGGTGGCGATGGCATCCCCCAGCCGGTCGGCAATGCGCGCATGCATGGCCGGCCCCAGCATGTGTTCGGCGGTCGGCCGCTGCAGCGGGCCGAAGTCCATCTTGCGGGTTTCCCCCTCCAACTGTCCGGCGGCGGTGACCGGCACCTCGACCAGCCCGCGCGCCTGGCGCAAAACCCGGTCGACCATGGTGCGGGACACCAAGAGCGGCTCGCTCCCCAGCGGCGCGTCCGACCGGGGGCTGTCATCCCCATCATGCAGCCAGAGCAGCAGCCCCCGCCCGCCCAGGCCCCGCAGCAGCCGGTGCATCCGCGTGACCCAGATCCGCTGCAATTCCGTACGCAGCGTCGCGAACCGGCCGGGACAGTGCCGGTGCAGCGCGATCAGCAGATGCCGGGTGAAATGAAACTCGGTGAAATCGACCTCCGGGTAGAGCTCGGTGAGGGGGGCACAGGCGGCGAGAAACCGGTCGTTGCGGCGCGGGTGCACCCGGTAAAAGCCGTTGGTCAGGTTCTGCGCATCGGGGAGCTGAACCACCGTGAGCGCGGCGGCAGCGGCGATTCGCATCGCCCCGGCATCGCCCAGCACCGCATCGAGCCCGGCGTTGATGCTGCCCAGGTTGACGCAGGTCTGGCCTAGGCGGCGATCGAGCAGTGCCGGAAAGGGGGTCGCGACGAATCGGCCAAAGGTCTCGCTGCCGCCGAGAAAGGCGAGATAGCGCCCCTCCAGCCGGGCGCAGGGCGCGCGCACCGGCAGGCGCGATCCCGGGTAGGTACAAATCGGATCCTCGAGCGCGCCGGCGCCGGTCATATGCAGGCTCATCCCGCCCTCCGTCCTGTGGTCCTGTCGGTCACCCTGGCAGGATTTGCGTTGCGATTCGGCTAACGGGCGTATTTGATTAAAATCCAGATGTCCGCCGACCCTTGTACCCCGGCAGAAAGCCCCGGTATGGTCGGCGCGGAAACGCGGCGAAAGGCGGGACGATGAGCATTCAATCAGTCGGTGTGATCGGGGCGGGGCAGATGGGCAACGGCATCGCCCATGTTATGGCCTTGGCAGAGTATGACGTCGTTCTGTCCGACGTCAGCCAGGACGCGCTGAACAAGGCAATGGAGCTGATCGAGGGCAACCTGGCGCGGCAGGCCTCGCGCGGGAAGATCGCCGACGCGGCGGTCAAGGCGGCGGTGGGGCGGATCACCACGACGCTGGAGCTGTCCGATATCGGCGCAACCGACCTGGTCATCGAGGCCGCCACCGAGCGTGAGAGCGTGAAACAGGCGATCTTCGAGGATCTGCAGCCGCATCTGAAGGCCGACACGATCCTGACGTCGAACACCTCGTCGATCTCGATCACCCGGCTGGCCAGCCGCACCGACCGCCCGGAACGCTTCATGGGGTTCCACTTCATGAACCCGGTGCCGGTGATGCAACTGGTCGAGCTGATCCGCGGCATCGCCACCGATCAGCCCACCTACAAGGCCTGCCTCGAGGTGGTGGAACGGCTGGGCAAGACCGCCGCCAGCGCCGAGGATTTCCCCGGCTTCATCGTCAACCGCATCCTGATGCCGATGATCAACGAGGCGGTCTATACCCTGTACGAAGGGGTCGGCAACGTGAAGTCGATCGACGAGTCGATGAAGCTGGGCGCGAACCACCCGATGGGGCCGCTGGAACTGGCCGATTTCATCGGGCTGGACACCTGCCTGGCGATCATGAACGTGCTGCACGACGGGCTGGCCGATACCAAGTACCGCCCCTGCCCCCTGCTCACGAAATACGTCGAGGCCGGCTGGCTGGGCCGCAAGACGCAGCGGGGCTTTTACGACTATCGCGGCGAGGCGCCGGTGCCGACCCGCTGAGGCCGGAAGACGGAGAGGGGCGAGCGCCCCCGCCCAGGTTCATCAGGCGACGCGAACGATCTCCAGATCGTCCGCCAATGGGCAGGTGAACCAGAAAACGGTTTCCTTGCCCGGATCGCTCTTGAAACCGACGGTGCCGCCCATGTCTTCGACCAAGCGGCGCGAAATGCTCAAGCCCAATCCGGTGCCGCCCCGTTGACGGGTGTCGGAATTGTCCGCCTGCGAAAAGGGTTGGAATATCGTGCTGCGGAACTTTTCCGGTATGCCGGGGCCGACATTGGTGACCGAGATTTTCGCGTAGGCGTTCATGATTTCGGCGGTCAGCCGAACCGTCGTGTCGGGGTTCGAAAACTTGCAGGCGTTTGACAACAGGTTGGAGATGATCTGATTGATCCGTTTCTTGTCGGCCCAGATGGTCCTGTCCGCCTCGGGCTCCACAACCTTGACCTCGACGTTCCACTGCGCGGCGTAGGGTTCGACCTGCTTCGAGGCAAGGGCCATGATCTCGTTCAGATTGACCGCTTCCATATCATGCTTCATTCCGCCGGCGTTGAGTTTTTCCAGATCCAGAATGTCGTTCACAAGGCTGAGAAGCCGGTCGGAATTCGACGCCGCGATATTGACCAGGCGATCGACGCCGGAAATCTCGACCCCTTTCAACTGGGCTTGCAAAAGCCCGATGGCACCTTTGATCGACGTCAGCGGCGTTCTGAGTTCATGGCTGACCGTTGCCACAAACTCGCGTTTCATCTGATCGAGCTTGAAACGTTCCGTCACATCCGTCTGGATCCCGAGCATCCTGAGGGCGGTCCCGTCCGGGGCACGCTTGACCACGACGGCGTCCGACTCGATCCAGCGCCACTCATCCTTTTCCACGTTTACGCGGAAACGGGCCGTGGCGTGTTCGGTGTGACCCTTGATACAACGATCTTCGGCATTTTTCAGAATGACCAGATCATCCGGATGGATCTTGGCCATCTGTTGTTGATAAGGATTTTTACATCCGGGCAGAGCCGGTATTTTCAGAGTCTTGAGCCAGACATCGGAAACAACCGAAGTCCTTGTCTCGAGGCAGATATCAAATACGCCGATATGAGCACTCATCAGGGCAAGGTTCCACCGTTGCTCGGCCTCCGCAATTTCCTGCGTGAGACGCTCACTCACCGTGATGTCACGCATCAAAAGGGCGATCCGCTCATCACCGTCCGCCGTGAACCAGGTTTTCCTTTCAATCTCGATTGTCAAAGGCTCACCGCCCCCCACCATCGGAGCGATAACCACTTTTGACCAACCGTCCCCCTCTTGCATGTCGAAATCCGGCAACAGGTCGCTGATCATTTCGCCATCCATTTTATCGGGACCATTCAGATGCGCCAGAAGTTTCAGCGCGGCCTCGTTGCAATGGATGATCTGCCCGGTCTTGGTCACTGACACGATGGAGAGCATCGCGTTCTCAAGGATGCAGCGGTTCTCCTGAACCTGGGTTTCCAGGTCTCGCGATTTTTGAGTGACGTCGGCGGAGATCGCAATATTCTTCCTGATCAAGACGTGCATGATCGTGCTCACCAGAGCGGTGATGAAAAGCCCCAATGCCAGGACAACCCATCTTGCACGGAAGGGCTGGATGGCGTCGAACTGGGGTGTGCTGGTCATCGACAGCGAGAAGGCTTGCCCGAACTTTTCGATCGACTGGTGAAACGCAAAATCAGGCGTCATGGCGGTGACGGCAGACGTGATTTCGAGAGGGTCGCGCAACGTATCCGCGCCGGCCTCCACATGCAGGGTCAGTAACTTGCCTTGCGACGGCGTCAGGTTCTTGAAGGCGTTTTCAATGTTCAACACGGCGAAGGCAAAACCCAAGAAGGCATTCTTGTCTTGCGAAGAATTGAAGATTGGCTTGAGCAACAGGATCTGAGCGAAGCGATCTTGCAGCGACCGGCCAGGAAAGTGCACGGTCGCGAGTGTTTCCCCCGCCGCGCGTGCGCGTTTCGCGAGGGACAGGAGTTCGGAATCGCTGGAAAAATCCAAGCCCAGCAACTGCTCATGGCTTGCCAGTGGCTCGACATATTGCACGATGAACTGGTCTTCCGCCGGCTTGGAGGATGTGGCGCTGCGCTTGTTCATCCCGCCGATGTATATGGGCCCACCGGCCCCGGCGCCGGGCCCCACGCTGCCCGCCGATGCCAGGCCGATCCCATCAAGCACAGACAGATCACCGGGAATATCGAGGGACTTCGCATAGACCTCCATGTCGGAGGCCGTCACCACGTCCGAGGCCATCACCAGACCGGAAACACCATCGAGTATACGATCATATTCCTCGAGCCGTCGTTCAACCGAGGTCAGGATTTGGTCTGCCAGGACCTGGAAGCTTTCCTCCGATCTGCCTTGTGCGATCTTGTGAACCAGGACAAATGACAGGTATGAGAGGCCGAGAAACAGGAGCAGGATGACTGCCTGGAACACTCTTGCGCGATGATGTGACGGCATCTCTAACCTGCTGGGTTCTTGGCGTTTTTGAATCGCGGAGCAGCTTTGGCGATCTGATATCGCTCCACCGTGGTCTTGGTTGAGTAGCGTTCATAAAATAGTTGGGAATGTGGCAACAATAGGATCATGGTGAGGCCGGGGGCCAAGTTGCCCCGCCCTCTTCGCGCGATTCAGCGCCCCTGGATCCGAGACGCCCAACAAGATGCGGTCATTGCAGTTGCCGCCACATACCCGGAGTATTTCAGGCCAGAAAGAGACCGGGGGCGCTCTGCGCGGCGATGTTCAGGAGGAGGAGGAGCCCAGCGACAGCGTATGCTCACGCAGCCAGGCCATGAAGCCGCGCGGGTCGGTCGCCAGCCGGGCCATCTGTTCGTCGGTCAACGGAGCGCCGACCACCGGCGCCTGCGGCTTGTTGCAGGAGCGCACGATTTCATGCAGCAGGAGCCCCTGGCGCAGGATCGGCGAGACCTGGCAGGCGATCTGGTAGGCGCGCGAGTTGCGGCCCGGGAAATAGATCGGGACCACGCGCGCGCCGGACTTGCGGATCATCTTGGCGGTGAACACGTGCCATTCCCGCTCGACCGGCGGGCCCATCCAGGTATCCGCCGACATCACCACGCCGGACGGGAACAGCGCGACCACCCCGCCCTGGCCCAGCACGTCCATCGCGTTGGCGCGCATCTCGACCATCTTGCGTTGGGCGTCGGGATCATGCGGAAAGGGAACCGGGATCATGAAGGAGGTCGCGGCCTCGTCCAGCCCGGTGAGGACCGAGCGGGTCAGGATGCGGTAGTCGAGGCGCACCCGACCGATCAACTCGGCGAGGATCATGCCGTCGACCATGCCGTGCGGATGGTTGGCCACTACCACGACGGGGCCGTCGGCGGGGATGTTGGCCAGCTGCTCGACCGGGGTCTGCAGGTCGATCCCCATGACGTCGAGCGCCCCGCGCCAGAACTTCTGCCCGCGAAAGTCGGAGTTCATCTTCTCGAACTTGTCGACCATGCGCAGGATCGACAGCTTGCCGGTCGCCCATTCCATCGCCTTGATGGCGAAGGAGGTCCAGGGATCGTCGAAGGAATTGGCGTAGGTCAGGGTGCGACGGTCATAGACCTCGCCCTGCGGCGTCGGCTCGGGATTGGCAGAAAGCCTCGTGTTGCTGTTGTGCGCGGTCTCGACCAATTTATATTTCCCGTTCATCGCAGCGCGTGCCGGCGGCGGCGTCAGTAGTCTTCGCCGAACCTGTCGGCCACCAGCGCCTCAAGCGCAGCGGCCAGCGCCTCAGCATCCGGCCCGGACGTCTCGACGTCAATAGTCGTTCCCTTGGACGCTGCCAACATCAAAAGCCCCATGATGCTGTCGCCCGAAGCGGTCAAACCGTCGCGCATCACCTCGGCCTGGGCATCAAAGCCTTCGACGACCTCGACCAGCTTGGCCGAAGCGCGGGCATGCAGCCCCTTTTCATTGGAGATTTTCAGTGTGCGTCGGGTCATTTGGCGGGCTCAGACTTCGTTCGGGCCGATATTGCGGCTGTTGATATACTTGCGGCCCGCCTCCATGGCAGTGCGCACGGCGTCGCCCACGGACAAGTGGCGGCTTTTTGCCAGTTTGATCAGCATCGGAAGGTTGGCCCCGTAGAGAATCCTCCGGTCGGAGGGCGCACAGGCGCGCAGGCTGAGGTTGGAGGGCGAGCCGCCGAACAGGTCGGTCACGATCACCACGCCATCGCCGGCATCCACCGAGTCGGCGGCAGCGCAGATTTCACGCTGCTTGGCATCGCGGTCATGGTCGGGCTCGATCGACACGGCGACCAGGCCCGGCTGTTTGCCGATCACATGCTCCACGGCGGCCAGGTATTCCCTGGCCAGTCCACCATGCGCGACAATAACGATCCCGATCATCCGGTGCGCAACCCCCGGCCCCTCATTCATTCCGCTGGCTGTCCAGCTCGCGATGCCTAATTGACACTGGGCGTCCGCCGTCCGCAAGGGCCTTGGCCATGGATTCCGCCAGCACGACCGATCGGTGTTGTCCGCCGGTACAGCCGAACCCGATGGACAGGTGCGACTTGCCCTCTTCTGTATAGGCCGGCAGCAGCAGCCGGGTAAGGTCGAGCACGCGGTCGAAGAACGGATCGAACCGGGGATCGGCGGTGACATGGGCAACGACGCGCCTGTCGCGCCCGTCGCAGGAGCGAAGCTCGGGCACCCAGTAGGGATTGGAGAGAAAGCGGCAGTCGAACACCATGTCGATGCCGCGCGGCAGCCCGCGCTTGTAGGAAAAGCTGTGCACCGTCAGCGCCAGCTGCCCGTCGCCGTCCGGGGCGAACCAGCCTTCGGTCTCGGCACGCAGTTGATGCGGGGTCAGATCGCTGGTGTCGATCAGCACGTCGGCACGGTCGCGAACCGGTGCCAGCAGGTCCAGCTCGCGCCGGATGCCGACCTGGGGGCTTTCGGCCGGGGCCAGCGGGTGGCGGCGCCGGGTTTCGGAAAAGCGGCGGATCAAGACGTCTTCGCCGCAATCGAGATAGAGCACGGTGGGATCGACATCGGATCGGGCGGCCAGCGTTTCGATCAGGTCGAGCAGCCCGCCGGTAGAGAAATCCCGATTGCGCGGGTCGATCCCCAGCGCCAGCGGGCGCACCGGGCGCGGCCCGTCGAGCAGCAAGGGCACCAGCCGCAGCGGCAGGTTGTCGATCGCCTCGAACCCGAGATCCTCGAGCGCGTGGATCGCGGTGGAGCGCCCGGCGCCAGAGGGGCCCGTCACCAGGACAAGGCGCACGGGGGAGGATTGGGTCGCGGTCATCATGTCGTCATCACAGGGTTCGCTGGCCGGTCTTGAGGAATTGAACGAGTGCCGCAGGAAAATGTGGCGCCTCGACCCGGAAAAGCAAGATCACGGGCCGCCCCAGCAGATCACGGTGGCGCGCGGGCGGCAAGCGGTCGGTCTCGTCCCGGTCAAGGTCGAGCAAGGCAAAGACCGGGATCGGGCCGGTCGGATCGGCGTGCAGCAGGCCGAGGCCGCGCGCCTCGACCATGCCGGAGATGGCGGGTGGGGCAGCGGCCAGCACCGCGTCCCCGGAGCGGCGCAGTGCGACACGGTCGTCGGCGACCAGGGTCGCGCCCAGTGCCATCATGCGCAGCGCCAGCGACGACTTGCCCCGCCCGGAGGCCCCGGCGATCAGCAGCCCGCGCCCGGCGAGCGCCACGCAGGAGGCATGCAGGATGGTGTCCGGCGGATCGGGGGGGCCAGCGGGCGCGGCCACGGGCCTAGACCGGCAGGCCCACGACGAAGCGGGCGCCCAGCGGCTCGGAGGCGACGTCGGCCTCGGTCGGGCGGATGTTCTCGGCCCAGATGACGCCGCCGTGCGCCTCGACGATCTGCTTGGAGATCGCCAGCCCCAGCCCGGAGTTGTTGCCGAAATGCTCTTCCGGGCGCTGCGAATAGAACCGCTTGAAGATCTTGCTCAGCGCCTCTTCGGGGATGCCGGGGCCGGTATCCTCGACCACCACCAGAACCCGGTTCTGCCGTTTGCGGGCCCAGACGCGGATTGCGTCGCCCTCTTCGCAGAACGAGATCGCGTTGGTGATCAGGTTGACGAAGACCTGCGCCAGCCGGGCCTCGAGCCCCTGGATGGCGACCGGATCGTCGGGCAGATCAGTGATATAGTCGATGCCCTTGGCACGGGCGTCCTCGCCCAGGTACTGGTTCAGGTTAGACAGCATGGCGAGGAGGTCGAAACGCTCTTCCTCCTCCTTGACCAGTTCGGCATCGAGGCGCGAGGCGTTGGAAATGTCGCTGACCAGCCGGTCGAGGCGTCGGACGTCGTGTTCGATCACGTCGAGCAGCTTGTCGCGCTGGTCCTCGCGCTTGACCATGCGCAGGGTGCCCACGGCGGATTGGAGGCTGGCCAGCGGGTTCTTGATCTCATGCGCGACGTCGGCGGCGAATTGCTCGTTGCCGTCGATGCGGTGATACAGCGCCGTGACCATGCCGCGCAGCGCCCGGGACAGGCGGCCGATCTCGTCGGGGCGCGCGGTCAGGTCGGGGATGCGGACGCGGCCCGGGTTCATCTTGCGCGCGTTGCGATCCCGGCCCAGTTCGGCGGCCTCGGCAAGGTCGGCCAGCGGGTTGGCGATGGTCGAGGCCAGCACCAGGCTGAGCCCGACAGAGACCAGCAGCGCGACGATGAACATCTCCAGCACGCGTTCGCGCGCGGCGCGGACCAGCGCGTCGACCTCGCCCGCCGGGTTGACCACGGCGATGGCGCCGACCACGGTGCCGCCCTGCAGGATCGGGGTGACGGCGGCCAGTTCGGTGGCCCTGGTGCCATCCTGCAACGTCGAGACCCCGGTTTCGCCGCCCTCAAGCGCGGTCGGCAGCACCGGGCGCAGCCGCGTCTCGATCGCGGCGGGCGTCACGGCCTCATGCGCGGAGGAGAACAGCCCGGCAACGGCGCTCCACAGGGCCGAAAGACCGTCGCTGATCAGGGTGCGGCGCGCCTCGGGCGCGGTCGCGGCGGGATCCGGCAGGCCCGCACCGGTGCCCAGCGTCTTGCCCACCACGTTGCCGGCAGGATCGAACACCACCACCTCGACCCCGTCGCGCAGGCTGAGCGCGGCCAGCGTCTCGGGCACGTCAATGCCGTCGCCGGCGGCCAGGTTGACCGGCCCGCGCGCGGGCAGTTGCGCCTCGAACACATTGGCGACCAGCCGCGCCTCGCCCGCCAGCGCATCGGCACGTTGGGCAACCAGGCTATCGCGCGAAGTGTTGAGATAGAGCAGGCCGGCGACCAATAGGATCAGTGCGATCAGGTTGAAGACGATGATCTTGCGGGTCAGCGGCGAGCCGCGCAGCGAGAAAAAGCCGCGCCGGTCCCGGTTCGCACGCATTTCGGCAGCCATGGTTTCGCGCGGGGCGACCCAATCGTCGCCCAGCACGACATCGCCGTCGTGATGCATCTGTGTGGCACCAGTGTCGCGCACGTCAACCCTTTCGATACCGGCCGGAACGGCCCCTAGTCCTCGTTGTAGCGGTAGCCGATCCCGTAGAGCGTCTCGATCGCCGAGAAGTCCGGGTCGGCGCTGCGCATCTTCTTGCGCAGCCGCTTGATGTGGCTGTCGATGGTGCGGTCGTCGACATAGACCTGATCATCATAGGCCACGTCCATCAGCTGATCGCGGCTTTTCACGAAGCCGGGACGCTGCGCCAGCGCCTGCAGCAGCAGGAACTCGGTCACCGTCAGCGACACGTCCTTGCCCTTCCACGCGACCGAGTGGCGCAGCGGATCCATGCGCAGGTCGCCGCGCTCCATCACGTTGGCCTCGGGGCTGGTGCCGTCCGCATCGCCCGCCACCGCCTCCTGGCGGCGCAGAAGGGCGCGGATGCGCTCGACCAGAAGCCGTTGCGAGAACGGCTTTTTCACATAGTCGTCGGCGCCCATGCGCAGGCCGAGCACCTCGTCGATCTCGTCGTCCTTGGAGGTCAGGAAGATGACCGGCATCTGGGTCTTCTGCCGCAGCCGCTGGAGCAGGTCCATGCCGTCCATGCGCGGCATCTTGATGTCCAGCACCGCCATGTCCGGCAGCTTCTTGTTGAAGGCGTCGAGCGCCTGTTGCCCGTCGTTGTAGGTTTCGACCTCGAACCCCTCGGCCTCGAGTGTCATGGAAACCGACGTCAGAATATTCCTGTCGTCGTCAACCAGTGCGATCTTTGACATTGGAGTCCACCTATCTGCTCGTGACTGCCACGTTTTTTCCATCATTCTGCCCTTTTTCGGCGGGGCGAATCAATCCTTAACTGCGATTCGCCGGAACAATAGGCCCCGATGGCAACAGAATTTCCTTAAGCATGGTTGAATTGCCGCAGGTTGCGGCGACGCTCGCGGGGTGGTTGCGCTAAACCTCGCCTTGGTTGCGCTAACTGCGCCAAAGCGTCCTGTTCACGGCCCAAAACGTCATGCTAAGAGCGGCGCACCGGGTCATTTCGCCCGGCATCGCCCCGCACAGCGATAGAACGATACGCGACGCCAGGCGCCGCCACAGGAGAACGAACGCATGACATCTGGACGGGTCAACCCGCAATTCCGCCTCGAGGACCAGGGCATCGAGGGCCTGGGCAATGTCCACTACAACCTCATGGAGCCCGCGCTGGTCGAGGCGGCGCTGAAACGCGGCGAAGGCACCTTGGGCAAGGGGGGCGCGTTCCTTGTGACCACCGGCAAGTTCACCGGCCGGTCGCCCAAGGACAAGCACGTGGTCAAGACCGACAGCGTCGTCGACAACATCTGGTGGGAAAACAACGCCGCCATGTCGCCCGAGGGGTTCGACACCCTTTACGCCGACATGCTGGAGCACATGAAGGGCCGTGACTTTTTCGTTCAGGACCTGGTGGGCGGCGCCGACCCCGAATATGCGATCAACGTGCGCATGGTGACCGAGCTGGCCTGGCACGGGCTGTTCATCCGCCACCTGCTGCGCCGTCCCGAGCGCGCCGCGCTGGACAACTTCCTTGCCGATTTCACCATCATCAACTGCCCCAGCTTCAAGGCCGACCCCGAGCGCCATGACTGCCGCAGCGACACGGTGATCGCGCTGAACTTCGACAAGAAGCTGATCCTGATCGGCAACACCGAATACGCCGGCGAGAACAAGAAATCGGTGTTCACCCTGCTGAACTACCTGCTGCCGGAAAACGGCGTGATGCCGATGCACTGCTCGGCCAACCACGCGGTCGGCAACCCGGTCGACACCGCCATCTTCTTTGGCCTGTCGGGCACCGGCAAGACCACCCTGTCGGCCGATCCCGCGCGCATCCTGATCGGTGACGACGAACACGGCTGGTCGGACAACGGCACCTTCAACTTCGAAGGCGGCTGCTATGCCAAGACCATCAACCTGTCAGCCGAGGCCGAGCCCGAGATCTATGCCACCACGACCAAGTTCGGCACCGTGATCGAGAACATGGTGTTCGACGAGGAAACCTTCGAGCTGGATTTCAAGGACAGCAGCCTGACCGAGAACATGCGCTGCGCCTATCCGCTGGAGTATATCTCCAACGCCTCGGAAACCTCGCTGGGGGGCCACCCCAAGAACATCATCCTGCTGACCTGTGACGCCTATGGCGTTCTGCCGCCAATCTCGCGGCTGACCCCGGCGCAGGCGATGTATCACTTCCTGTCCGGCTTCACCTCGAAAACCCCGGGGACCGAACGTGGCGTGGTCGAGCCCGAGCCGACCTTTTCGACCTGCTTCGGCGCCCCCTTCATGCCGCGCCGTCCCGAGGCCTATGGCAAGCTGCTGCAGGAAAAGATCGCCGAGCATGGTGCCACCTGCTGGCTGGTCAACACCGGCTGGACCGGCGGCGCCTTCGGCACCGGCAGCCGGATGCCGATCAAGGCCACCCGCGCGCTGCTGACCGCGGCGCTGGAAGGCTCGCTGAACGAGGCAGAGTTCCGCAAGGACGGCAACTTCGGCTTCGAGGTTCCGGTGGCGGTTCCGGGTGTCGACACCCAACTGCTGGACCCGCGCCAGACCTGGGCCGACAAGGACGCCTATGACGCGCAGGCGGCCAAGCTGGTGCAGATGTTCTCGGACAATTTCGAACAGTATGTTCCCTATATCGACGACGACGTGAAGGCGGTTGCGATCGGCTGATCGCGACGCCACCCGTTGACGGATCTCAAACGCCCCGGCCCCGCGCCGGGGCGTTTTTTCATGCCCCGTCAAGACGGTTCGGAACCGGTCGACCGCATGGTCTGGCCGCTCAGCCGATCAACCCGCGCCGCAACAGGTTCAGCCCCGCCAGCGTCAGCACCACCAGCGTCGCGCGCCGGAACGCGGTCTGGTCAATCCGGTCATGAATCCGTCCGCCCAGCCACATCCCGGCCAGCGTCGGCACCAGCAGCGCCGCCGAGAACGGAAGCGTTTCGCGGTTGAGCACACCCGACCCCACATGGGCCGCCATCAGCACCAGCGCGCCCATGCCGTAGATCACCCCCTGCACCCGGATCTGGTCGGCCTTGGGCGTGTTCAACGCGGTCAGGTAGGCCACCGTGGGCGGCCCCCAGACCCCGGAGACACCGCCGATCGACCCGGCAAAGGCGCCCACCGCCGCCTCGATCCGCGCCGAGGGGGCCGACATGCGAAAATGCACACCAGCCAGTTGCATCAGCGTGAACCCGGTGATCATGACGCCGAGGATCAGCAGCATCACCGGGATCGGCAGCACGGCGACAAGCTGCGCGCTGGCGACCAGGAACACCGCGCCGACAATCAGGAACACCCGGAATCGGCCGATCGAGGACAGCGCCGCCGCCGGCCCCTGGCGCAGCGCCTGCACCCCGTTGGTGACAACCGTGGGCAGGATCAGTCCGGCCAGCGCGATCTCGGGCGGCAGAACCGTGCCCAGCCCGGAGACCAGGATCATCGGCAGGGCAAAACCGACCATGCCCTTGACCAGTCCGGCCAGCACCGCGATTGCCAGGGTATAGGCGGCCAGCCCCGGCGTGAGGAAAGAGAAATACATGTCCATTCCGCCCTCATATCATCTTGGCGCGGCGCTGCACTGCAAAATTAATCACGCAACTATTGAACCAGCACGGGGCTTTGGGCGTATTTTTGTTGCGCTGCACCTGCGAAGTGATTAGGACCAAGCGACGTGACGGAGGATATGATTCATGGCCCATGACGGACAGGACCCGACCAAGATGACCGAGACCGCAATTCTGCCCGACCTGCTGACCCTGACCGGCGCGGCGATCGCACCCGCCGAAACCGTGCTGGAGGCCGCGAAGGCCCGGCTGCGCGAGACGGTCAGCGACGGCGACCGGGTGTCGGGCGCCGCGCTTGAGGCGAACCAGACCGCCGCCCACGGGCTGTCCTGGCTGGCCACCTACGTGGAGGCGCTGCGCCAGATGCAGGGTTGGGCCACCCGGTTGCAGGAGGCGGGCAAGTTCGGCGAGGTGGAGCAGCTGATCCACCAGATCGGGGTCGGCGAATACCTGGCCCAGATCCGCGGCGGCATCCCGATGAGCCAGGGCGAAATCGTGCGGCTGTCCGACCTGGGGCTGAGCGCGCAGGAGACCGCGGCACTGGACGCCGAGGCCGTCGCCACCCTGAGCCACGGCGGCAATTCCCCCGCCGCCCGGGCCCGCTTGGTCACGCTGATGCAGGAGCGCGCGGCGGAAACCACCGTGGGCGCCTCGGGGCTGGAGGAAGAGCTGGAGATGATCCGCGACCAGTTCCGCCGCTTTGCAGTGGAAAAGGTCGAGCCCTTTGCCCATGACTGGCACCTCAAGGACGAGCTGATCCCGATGGAGATCATCGAGGAACTGGCCGAGATGGGCGTGTTCGGCCTGACCATTCCGGAGAACCTGGGCGGTCTGGGCCTGTCGAAAGCCTCGATGGTGGTGGTCTCGGAGGAGCTGTCGCGCGGCTATATCGGCGTCGGCTCCCTCGGTACCCGCTCCGAGATCGCGGCCGAACTGATCCTCGCCGGCGGCACCGACGGGCAAAAGGAGCACTGGCTGCCGAAGATCGCCAGCGGCGAGATCCTGCCGACGGCGGTGTTCACCGAGCCCAACACCGGGTCCGACCTGGGATCGCTGCGCACCCGTGCGGTCAAGGGCGAGGACGGCGATTACACGGTGACCGGCAACAAGACCTGGATCACCCATGCGGCGCGGGCCAACGTGATGACCCTGCTGGCGCGCACCGACCCCGACACCACCAACTACAAGGGGCTGTCGATGTTCCTGGCCGAAAAGACGCCGGGCACCGAGGGCGATCCCTTTCCCACCCCCGGCATGACCGGCGGCGAGATCGAGGTTCTGGGCTACCGCGGCATGAAGGAATACGAACTCGGCTTTGACGGGTTCAAGGTCAAGGGCGAGAACCTGCTGGGCCAGGAAGAGGGCAAAGGCTTCAAGCAGTTGATGGAAACCTTCGAATCCGCGCGCATCCAGACCGCCGCGCGGGCCATCGGAGTGGCGCAATCGGCGCTGGATATCGCCATGCAATACGCCCAGGACCGCAAGCAGTTCGGCAAATCGCTGATCAACTTCCCCCGCGTCGCCGACAAGCTGGCGATGATGGCGGTCGAGATCATGATCGCGCGCCAGCTGACCTATTTCAGCGCCTGGCAAAAGGACCACGGCAAGCGCTGTGACCTCGAGGCCGGGATGGCCAAGCTGTTGGGCGCGCGGGTGGCCTGGGCGGCGGCGGACAACGGGCTGCAGATCCACGGCGGCAACGGTTTCGCGCTGGAGTACAAGATCAGCCGCGTTCTGTGCGATGCGCGGATCCTGAACATCTTCGAAGGCGCCGCCGAGATCCAGGCGCAGGTGATCGCGCGGCGTCTGCTCGGGTAAGGCGCGCCCGGGAAATGGTCCGTTGGACCATTTCCAACGTCGAACGGGCGGAGCCCAATGGGTAAGGGCGTGGCCGTGATGGCCGCGCCCTTTTGCTTGGTCCGCTCACCCCTCCGGCGGGATGTCGATGCCCTCGATCCAGGGCTTGATGTCGACCACCGGCGTCATGTCAAAGGCATCCGTGGCGTCGATCTCGATCACCCCGCGCACCGCGTCCAGATCGGTGATCCGTACCGCCGCCATGGCGATCGGGTTCGGGCGCACCGGCGAGCGCAGGGAAAACACCCCGCGCGGGTCGGGCCGGTGGTGCGGCGCCTGCACGATCAGGTCACGGCGGCCCCGGTCCATCCAGTAGAGCACCCAGATCGGTTTGCCGACCTCGAGCCCGGCAAGCCCGCGCGCATAGACCGGGTCAAGCTCGATCCGGGCCTTGCCGCTGCCCAGCGCCCGGGCCTCGGTCAGGTTCCGGGGTGCCTTGTCGCGCGCCCAGTCGGAGCGGATATGCCCGATGAAGGTGACCTCCGCCTGCCCTCGGTCGCCGGGATCGAAATGCAGCTGTTCCTCGCCGTCCCGAATGGCCTTCTCTTCTGTCATCGCGCGCCCTCATGTTCTGTTATCCGCATGTATTACACCCACTCCGACCGGTTTGTGCAAGGCGCCGCGGCGTGGCATCCTGCCCCCATGCGGTTGATTTTTCTGATCGCCCTGCTGGGGTTGAACATGTGCGATAAGGACGAGACCCTCGCCGGCCATGGCGCGGCGGACCGGGTCTGGCAACTGGTCGAGCTGGACGGTGCCCCCTATGTCGCGACGGCGACGCTGCACTTTCCCGAACCGGGCCGGATCGCGGGCGAGGCGCCCTGCAACCGATATTCCGGCGTGATGACCACGCCCTACCCCTGGTTCGACGCGGCCCAGGTGATCTCGACCCGCCGGGCCTGCCCCGAGATGGCGGCGGAACAGGCGTTCCTCTCGGCGCTTGCGGCGATGGACGAGGCGGAGGTAAGCGGCGGCACCCTGATCCTGCGCAACGCGGCGGGGCGCGAGATGGTGTTCACAGCCGACGGGTAAACAACTCGACGAAACGCGCCCGCGCCTCGGGCAGCGGTGCGTTGCCCAGGGCCGGGGCGAGCCGGTGGTGCAGGAAATACCCGGTGGTGCGCAGGGCCTCGGCGATCTCGGCATCCGGCGCCGGACCCTCGCCGCGCAGGCAGGGCGGCAGGGGCAGCATCCGGTCGACCCAGTCGCCCGCGCCGTGGCGCGATACCGCGCGGCCGGATTTCGGCGAGACATAGATCAGCTCGTCATTGATCCCGGTGGCGGCGCATCGGCTGAGGTCGAGGCCGAAGCCCAGTTCCTCCAGCAGCGCCAGCTCCCATTTGAGATAGGCCAGCGGCCAGATCTCGTCCTGCCCCAGCAGGTCGAGAAGCTGTTCGGAGCGGTGATAGAGCGGGCGATGCACCTCGCGCTCGGCCAGGGCAAAGGACAACAGGCCGGTGACCGCGTTCAGCCCGGCCAGCGCCAGCCGCCCCGACAGCGCGGCAGCGGCCCGGCTGCGCAGCGGTTCGGCCCGGTAACTGCCGATATGATCCTCCAGCCGCGCCCGCCAGGTCAGGTCGAGCTGCGCGCCCGGTTGCAGCACCGGCGCCTGTTTGCGACTGGCGCCACCAGGCACCACGCCGGCGTGGCGGCCATGATCCTCGGTAAAGACGTCGATGATCGCCGCCGACTCGCCATGGCGGCGCATGCTGAGCAGGATGCCGTGATCGCGCCATTCCAAGGGTTGGTCCCACCCGTCGCTGCCGGGCCCCGATGGCCCTTCTTCTCTTTCAAAATACTCCCGGGGGAGCCGCCCGCAAGGGCGGTGGGGGCGTGCAGCCCCCTGCCCCGGTCGGACACAGACAGCACCGCTCAGGCCAGCCCGTCCTCGTCCAGCAGGTGGCGGCCCTGGCGGTCCTCGACCTCGATCACCCAGAGGTCGGGATCGAAACCGCGCTGGCGGGCGATGGCGGCGTCGACCTGCGCTTCGTCACCGGCGGTCAGTTCGGACCAGCGCCGCGCGCCGCTGTCCAGGTCGAAGCCGCGCTGGAACAGCACGGCCTGCCCGTCGAGCGTGTTGAGCTTGACCAGCACCGCGCCGGCGGTGTCATCGCCGTGGGCGGTGACAAAGGCGGGAATATCGCGCAGGCGCAGGCGGGCCAGATAGGCATCGACCCAGAACCGGGCGGTCAGGCGCATGGCGCTCAGTTCCCGTCCTTGAAGTCGAGCCCCATTTGAGAATAGCGCTCGGATTCCTCCAGCCAGTTGGGCCGCACCTTGACCTGCAGGAACAGGTGCACCTTGCGCCCCAGGAACTCCTGCAACTCTTCTCGCGCGGCCTTGGAGACGGCCTTGATCGTCTCGCCCTTGTGGCCCAGCACGATGCCCTTGTGACCGTCCCGCATCACATAGACGATCTGCTCGATCCGGGCCGAGCCGTCCTTGCGCTCGTCCCAGGACTCGGTCTCGACGGTGAGTTGATAGGGCAGTTCCTGGTGCAGGCGCAGGGTCAGCTTCTCGCGCGTCATCTCGGCGGCGATCATCCGCATCGGCAGATCAGCGATTTGGTCCTCGGGATAAAGCCACGGCCCCTCGGGCAGTTCCCCGGCGAGCCATTTGCGCAGGGCGGGAACGCCGTGGCCCTTCTCGGCAGAGATCATGAAGGTCTCGGCAAAGGGGTAGCGGTCGTTCAGGGTCTTGGCCAGCACCAGCAGCGCCTCGGATTTGACCCGGTCGATCTTGTTGATCGCCAGCGCCACGGTGCGGCCCTTGCCGATCTCAGCCAACCCTTCGAGGATGCGCTCGACCCCCTCGGTGACGCCGCGATGCGCCTCGACCATCAGCACGATGATGTCGGCATCCGCCGCCCCGCCCCAGGCCGCCGCGACCATGGCGCGGTCAAGCCGGCGGCGCGGACGGAACAGGCCCGGGGTGTCGACGAAAACGATCTGTGCCTCGCCCTCCATCGCGACGCCGCGAATGCGGGCGCGGGTGGTCTGCACCTTGTGGGTGACGATCGACACCTTGGCGCCGACCATGGCGTTGGTCAGCGTGGACTTGCCCGCGTTGGGCTCTCCGATCAGGGCGACGAAACCGGCGCGTGTGGTCATGAGGGATTCCCGTGTTTGAATTGTGCTCCGATAGAGGATTTTGTGCGCGAAGGCTAGAGAGCAGCGACAACGGCCGCGCCGCCCCGTGGTGAGGCGGGACGCGTCAAATCGATCAGACCCTGTGGCGGACGTGCAGGCGAGGTCCGCGCGGCGCGGGTTCTACGTCCCGACCAGCCGCTCCAGCAGGGCCTTGGCGGCGGATTGCTCGGCCTGGCGCTTGGAGCCGGCGGTGGCCTGTGCCTCTTCGCCGCTTTGCAGCCGCGCGGCGATGGTGAAGACCGGGGCGTGATCGGGGCCGGTGCGGGCGACTTCGACATAGCTGGGCGGCGGCAGGCGGCGTGCCTGCGCCCATTCCTGCAGCGCGGTCTTGGCATCGCGGGCGTCCTCCTCGACGCTCTGGATACGGGCGCCCCAGAGGTTCAGGATCATGTCGCGCGCCGCCTCGAACCCGGCATCACGGTAGACGGCTGCGATCAGCGCCTCCATCGCGTCGCCCAGCAGCGCCTGCTTGCGCCGCCCGCCCGAGAGCATCTCGGAGCGTCCCAGCTTGAGCACCGCGCCCAGGTCGATCTCGCGCGCGACCTCGGCGCAGGCCTCCTTGCGGACCAGCGCGTTGAAGCGCGGGGCCAGCTGGCCCTCGGAGGCCTTCTTGTCATCCAGCAGCAACGCCTCGGCCATCACCAGCCCGAGCACCCGGTCGCCGAGGAATTCAAGCCGCTGGTTGTCTGCCCGCGTCGGCGAGGAGACCGAGCCATGGGTCAGCGCGCGCACCAGCAGTTCGGGCCGGGCGAAATGGTGCCCGATCCGCTTTTCGAATGCTTTCAGATCCGCCGAGAGTTTCACTCGATCCCCTTGAAAAAACGGTCGCCGCGCCAGGTCCAGAAGTACAGCATGGACCGCCCCCCAGAGGAGAACATGATCCGGTCGGCCCGCCCCACGAGGTTCTCATAGGGGACAAAGCCGACACCGCCCGCGGCCTGCGGCAGGCGGCTATCGCTGGAATTGTCGCGGTTGTCGCCCATGAAGAAATAATAGCCCTCCGGCACGGTATAGACGCCGGTGTGGTCCGACCGCTGATCACCGATGTTGAGGATGGCATGGCGCACACCGTTCGGCAGCGTCTCGATCTGGCGCGATTTCTCGCAGCTGCCGCCGTTGCCCACCGGGCCGTTTTCACAACGCGGGCGATAGCCCTGCGGCCCCTGCGGCGCCGAGACCTCGGCAAAGACGCCGTCATCCTCGAGCTTGACCGCCTCGCCGTTGATCTGCAGCACGCCGTCGATGACCTGGATGCGGTCGCCGGGCAGGCCGATCAGGCGCTTGATGAAATCGGCGCCGGTGACCGGGTGGCGAAACACCACCACGTCGCCGCGCTCGGGCTCGCCACCCCAGACGCGGGTGTTGTCACCCTTGAGAAAGCCGCAGATATCCTCGGCGTCGATGTCGATACCGATGCCGGGCAGCTTGATGTTGGGGCAGGAGGCATAGGAATAGCCATAGGCCATCTTGTTGACGAAAAGGAAATCGCCGATCAGCAAGGTTTCCTTCATCGAGCCGGAGGGAATCCAGAACGGCTGAAAGAACACGGTCCGGAACACCCCCGCGATCAGCAGGGCATAGACGATGGTCTTGACCGTCTCCCAGAGGGCGTGTCCGGTTTTTTCAGTTCGGGCCATGCGGGCCTCCAGGGCTGGAATTGGTACCGGCGTTTCATGCGGCGCGACCCCGCCGGTGTCAAGGTGCCGCCGCCCGGCCACCCAATGCGGGTCAAGGTACGGTTTTCACCAGCATTGCCCAAGACATCGACAGTCTGCTGTTCCACCGGACGCCGCGCAGGAAAAACCTTCAAAACGCGCCGCGTCTCTCTTATCAAAACGAAGGTATCTCAATGTGTGAAATTTCAGGGCGCCGACCATGATCAGTGGCAGTTATCTTTACGACTATCTCAACGAAGGCGAGAGCTGGACCTTCGCCGCACAGGTGTTCCGTTCGCAGTACAACGCCGCCACCTACGGCGATCCCTATGGCACCGATTTCATTCACCTCTCCGACACGGGGGCGAGTGTCACCGTCTACGAGGGTGATCTGGTCAAGATCTATTTCGGTGCCTTCAACACCGACGATTTCATAGAACGCGCACATGCCGGGATGACGACAGACGCCACGCTGGAAGTTTCCGGGCTTTATTCCTCGGATGTCAACGAGTTCAACTATGGCGGCACATCAGACAATCTGACCCATAGCGGAGACATCGTGGAGCTCAGCCTGGAGAACGGGTATTTCGTCAGTTCCATGTCGATCATCATCCAGACCGGCGGCGAGGAAGAGTTGATGACCAACGCCGCCTCGGGCAATTCTTTCTGGGTCTATAACAACGACGAAGAGGACGGTGTTCAGGAGCTGGACATTTCAACGATCCTCTACAACCCGGAATACGACTTTGTCACCGACTCGCATTTCTTCATCGAGGGCAGCACCTCGATCACCTATATCGACACTGCGGATGTGACGGAGGAGAACCTGCCCTGGAACGCGTCGGTGTTCGAATACGGCACGTCCGGTCGCGACCTGATGAAAGGCTCCGAGGAGGACGACGCCTTCGCAGGCAAGGGCGGTCGCGACGTGATCAGGGGGTTTGCCGGTGAAGACGACCTGATCGGCGGCAACGGTGCCGACACGCTGTATGGTGGCAAAGGTCAGGACCGGCTGCAGGGCGGCAACGGCGACGATACGCTGGACGGCGGCAAGGGCGACGACCAGCTTTTCGGCGGCAAGGGCGACGACACCCTGCAAGGCGGCGGCGGCAACGACGATCTTTACGGAAACAAGGGCGCTGACCTCCTGCTCGGACAGGGTGGAAACGACGAGCTTTTCGGCGGCAATGGCAAGGACGAGTTGATCGGTGGTGGTGGCGCGGACCAGCTTTATGGCGGCAACGGCGACGACCTCCTGTATGGCAACGGCGATAACGACGCGCTCTACGGCGGTAAAGGCGGCGACACCCTGAAAGGCGGCGCGGGGATTGACCGGATGTGGGGCGGCAACGGCAAGGATACGTTGATCGGCGGTGCTGGGCTCGACACGCTCTACGGGGGTGCCGGCAGCGACACGCTGAAGGGAGGGGCGGGCGCCGACACGCTCTACGGCGGCAAAGGCAACGATACCCTGAAAGGCGGCGCCGACGGCGATATCTTCGTGTTCGACGGTGACAGCGGCCAGGACCGGATCCTTGATTTCGATTTCGATTTCTACGGCGACTTCGATTTTATCCGGTTCGACGACGGCCCCGACAGTTTCGACGACCTCACCGTCGGCGGCGATGCGGATGCAGCGGTGATTTCTTGGGACGGCGGTTCGGTTACCCTGGTCGGCTACGATGTCGCCGGCGTCTATGACTTCATGTTTTTCTTCTCGGAGTAGAAGGCACGCAGCCGTACCAGCCTGAGCGGGGGCCGGTTTGCGCGGCTTGCACCGCGGGTGGACCGTCAAGAGGGCGATGGCAAGAGGACGGCGGCGCTCAGCCCGCCGCGGCCTCCTCCCCGGCAATCGGTCGCGCCTCGATCACGACAAAGGCCTGCGCCCAGGGGTGATCGTCGGTCAGGGTCACATGGATGATCGCCTCGTGGCCGGGCGGGGTCATCTGCGCCAGCCGCTCGGCGGCCCAGCCGGTGACCTGCATGACCGGCTGCCCGGTTTTCAGGTTGCTGACTGCCATGTCCTTCCACGCGATGCCCATGCGCAACCCGGTGCCCAGCGCCTTGGAGCAGGCCTCTTTGGCCGCCCAACGCTTGGCATAGGTGCCGGCCACGTCGCGACGACGTTCGGCCTTGCGCTGTTCGACCTCGGTAAAGACGCGGTTGCGGAACCGGTCGCCGAACCGCTCGAGCGTGCCCGCCACCCGGTCGATATTGGCCAGATCGGTGCCGATCCCGAGGATCATCGCCGCGTCACGCCCGCGCCGCGTCCATCAGGCGGCGCATCTCGCGGATCGCCGGGTCGAGACCGCGAAAGATCGCCTCGCCGATCAGGAAGTGGCCGATGTTCAGCTCGCGCACCTCGGGAAAGGCGGCGATCGGCTGGACCGTGTCATAGGTCAGCCCGTGGCCGGCGTGCACCTCGAGCCCCAGCGAGGTCGCCAGCGCCGACATCTCGCGCAGGCGCGCCAGTTCTTCGTCACGGGCCGCGACGCGCCCCTCGGCGTGGAAATCGCAATAGGCCCCGGTATGCAGTTCGATCACCTCGGCGCCGATCCGCGCGGCGGCCTCGATCTGCGGCCGGTCGGCGCCGATGAACAGCGACACCCGGCAGCCGGCCTCGCGCAGCGGCGCAATGAACCGGGCCAGCCGGGTTTCGTCCTGCGCCACCTCAAGCCCGCCCTCGGTGGTGCGTTCTTCGCGCTTTTCGGGCACGATACAGACCGCGTGCGGCTTGTGGCGCAGGGCGATCGCCTGCATCTCGTCCGTCGCCGCCATCTCGAAGTTCAACGGCACGCTCAGCGCCTCGGCCAGCCCCTCGATATCGGCGTCCGAGATATGGCGGCGATCCTCGCGCAGATGCGCGGTGATGCCGTCGGCGCCGGCCGCCTCGGCCAGTTTCGCCGCGCGCAGCGGATCGGGATAGGCGCCGCCGCGCGCGTTGCGCACGGTGGCGACGTGGTCGATGTTCACGCCCAGACGCAGATTTGCTTCACTCATTGGGGCTCTCCTTGCCAGAGGGGTCGCGCAGACACTAATCCCGCTTTGCGACAAGGTCAGCCTCTGCGCGGGCTTTTTTCTTGATCGCCTCGAACTTGGCCTTGATCTTGCCGCGCCGCCGCTGCTGGTAGGCGCGGATCAGCGGCACACTGATGAAATAGGCGATGGTGCCGGCCACCGCGCCGGGGATCAGCCCGCCGATCATGTAGGGATAGAAGATGTCGTGATAGAACACCGCCAGCCCGTTCCAGTCGGCATCGCGCTCGGTGAAGAGCGCAAAGATATTGTCTCTCAGATC
This sequence comes from Aquicoccus sp. SU-CL01552, assembly GCF_040365005.1. NCBI lineage: Bacteria > Pseudomonadati > Pseudomonadota > Alphaproteobacteria > Rhodobacterales > Paracoccaceae > Aquicoccus > Aquicoccus sp. SU-CL01552. Next base: position 30,634 of record NZ_BAABWV010000003.1, read on the forward strand.
GCGCCCGGCATGGGCGAACTTTCCAAGGAACCCGGTGTGGCGGGTCTCGTCGAAATGGGTGCCGAGCAGGAAATGCCCGGTGCGCAGAGAGATCACCCCGATCGGCACATAGGTGAGCGGGTTGCCGAAGAACGTGGCGCTGAGCGCGGCGAGCAGGTTGCCGCGCATCAGCCGCGAAATCAGGAAGGCGACCACGAAATGCAGCCCGTAGAACGGGGTAAAGGTGGTGAACACGCCGGCCCAGATGCCGCGCGCGATCCGCTCGGGCGTGTCGGGAAGGCGGCGGACCCGGTGCTTGACGTAAAGAAAGGCGCGATACCATCCACCGCGGGGATACAGGAACTCCAACGCGATCTTGGAGAGCGAGCGGCGATCCCGGCGTTTGAAAACCAACCTCGTCGTCCCCTTCGTCCCGGCGCCGGTGTCAGCCCGTCGTGGCGTGGACTGGCGAACTCTCGCGGTAGCGTTCCACCGAGGCCACGTCGCTTTCGGCCTCGAGCATCAGCATCAGCGAGTGCAGTTGCTCCACATCCCGCAATTCGACATCCACCATCAGGCGATAGAAGTCGGGCTTGCGGTCCACGAATGCCAGATTGCTGATATTGGCCTTTTTCTCGCCGATCAATGTGCAAATACGCCCCAGCACGCCGGCGTCGTTGCCGATCGTCATGTCCAGGGTCACGGTATAGACCGCCGGGTGGGTGCCCGAATGCCAGTGCAGGTCGACCCAGCGGCCGGGCTGATCCTCGAATTCGCTGAGCCGGTCGCAGTCGATGGTGTGCACCACCACGCCCTTGCCGCGATAGGTGATGCCCACGATACGCTCGCCCGGAAGCGGCTGGCAGCAGGGCGCGCGCTCAAAGCTCTGGCCGGTCTGCAGGCCGATCACCGCCCGGCGCGGCGGCACCTGGTCGCCGTCGTCACTGGCCAGTTCGGGATAGACCGCCTGCACCACGTCATGCGCGGTCAGTTCGGCGCTGCCCAGGCGCGCCAGAAGCTCGTCGCGGCCGGTCAGTCGCAGGTGCCGAGCGGCGGTCTCGAGCACCTTGTCGGTGACCTTGCGCCCGACATGCTCGAAGGCCGAGCGCGCCAGCTCGTGCCCCAGCTTGATGAACCGGCCACGGTCCAGTTCGCGCAGGGCGCGGCGGATCGCGGTGCGGGCCTTGCCGGTGGTGGCGATCTCCAGCCATGTGACCTGCGGCGTCTGCCCCTCGGCGGTGATGATCTCGACCGACTGGCCGTTCTTGAGCCGGGTCCAGAGCGGCACCCGGATGCCGTCGACCTTGGCGCCGACGCAGGCGTGCCCGATGCGGGTATGGATCGCATAGGCGAAATCGATCGGCGTCGCCCCGCGCGGAAGCTTGACCACGTCGCCCGTGGGGGTGAAGCAGAACACCTGATCGGAATACATCTCGAGCTTGACCGCCTCGAGGAAATCCTCGTGATCTTCCTCGGCGTCGAACTGCTCGGTCAGCGAGGCGATCCATTTCGCGGGGTCGACGGCAAAGGGGTTCTCCGACCGCACCCCGTCGCGATAGGACCAATGCGCCGCCACCCCGGTTTCAGCCACGTCGTGCATCTGGCGGGTGCGGATCTGGACCTCGACCCGCTTGCCGTCGCGGCCCGACACCGTGGTGTGGATCGAGCGGTAGCCGTTCGATTTCGGCTGGCTGATGTAATCCTTGAACCGGCCCGGAACCGCGCGCCAGCGCTGGTGGATGGCGCCGAGGGTGCGATAGCAATCCTCCTCGCTGCCGGTAATGATGCGGAACCCGTAGATGTCTGACAGGCGCGAGAACCCCTGGTCCTTTTCCTGCATCTTGCGCCAGATCGAATAGGGTTTCTTGGCCCGGCCGAACACCTCGGCCTCGATCCCGGCCTTTTCCAGCTCGTGCCGCATGTCGCCGGTAATCCGGTGGATCACGTCGCCGGTTTCGCGCTGCAGGGTGATGAAGCGGCGGATGATCGATTGCCGGCCTTCCGGGTTCAGCACCCGGAACGACAGATCTTCGAGTTCCTCGCGCATCCACTGCATGCCCATGCGCCCGGCCAGCGGCGCAAAGATGTCCATCGTCTCGCGGGCTTTCTGGGCCTGCTTTTCGGGCTTCATCGCCTTGATGGTGCGCATGTTGTGCAGCCGGTCGGCCAGCTTGACCAGGATCACGCGCAGATCCTTGGACATGGCCATGAACAGCTTGCGGAAGTTCTCGGCCTGCTTGGTCTCGCGGCTGGAAAGCTGCAGGTTGGTCAGCTTGGTGACGCCATCGACAAGTTCGGCGACCTCGGTGCCGAACCGGCGGGTCACCTCGGAATAGCTGGCCTTGGTGTCCTCGATGGTGTCGTGCAGCAGGGCGGTGATGATGGTGGCGTCGTCCAGCCGCTGCTCGGTCAGGATCGCGGCGACCGCGACCGGGTGGCTGAAATAGGGTTCGCCCGACTGGCGCGTCTGCCCGTCGTGCATCTCGAACCCGAAGGCATAGGCATCGGCGATGCGTGCCGCGTTGGTTTTCGGATTGTAGTTGCGGACCAGCGCAATCAGGTCTTCGGCTGAGATCATCCGGTCCGCATCCTCATCTGCCCGCTCAGCCCTGGCCCTGGGCCTCCATCAGCTTGCGCAGCAGCATTTCCTCGTTCATGTCGTCCTCGGCCGGCTTGTCAGCCTCGGCCCCCATCAGGAGGGCCATGCTGTCCTCTTCCGGCTCGTCGACCTCGATCTGGGTCTGGTTCGATTCGATCAGCCGCTCACGCAGCTCGTCGGCACTCTGGGTTTCCTCGGCGATCTCGCGCAGGGCAACGACCGGGTTCTTGTCGTTGTCGCGGTCCACGGTGATCGGCGCGCCGGCAGCCACCTCGCGCGCACGATGCGCGGCCAGCATCACCAGTTCGAACCGGTTCGGTACCTTGTCAACGCAATCTTCAACCGTCACGCGGGCCATCGAGGGATCTCCAATACATATCCGGGTCCAGAGCGAGGCTTTGTAACGGCGAATCTCCGGCTTGACAAGGCGAGTCGTACGACCGACCGGGGTCAGATGGGGCGGATCTCGGCCAGTTCCTCCGACGGTTGCGCCGCCAGCAGGTCCGAGACCGACCGACCAAGGCGCGGATGCACCCAGTGCGGCGCGATATCGGCCAGCGGTACCAGGACGAATCCGCGGTCCTGCAGGCGCGGATGCGGCAGGATCAGCCCCTCGGGCGCCAGCTGGCGCTGCGCCGTGTCGTCCAACCCGCGCCAGCGATCCTGGGTGGTCGGATCGGGCACAACCATGTCGTCCACCGTCAGCAGATCCAGATCGAGCGTTCGAATGCCCCAACGCAACTGCCGTTCGCGCCCGAAACGGGCCTCGATCTCATGCAGGAGAGCAAGCAGGGCCTGCGGCGCCAGGTCGGTGGACAGGCGCACCGCCGCGTTGACATAGTCGGGACCGGCCCCGGGCGGGTAACAGGGGGTCGCGAAAAACCGGCTTACGGCGCGAATCACCAGCCCCCGTTCGGCCATGGCGGCGACCGCCGCGACCAGGGTCTGCTGCGGGGTTCCAGCGCAGGAAGGCAGGTTCGCCCCCAGCGCTACACAGGTATTTGACCGGGAATCGGTCATTTCAGGTGTTCTTTCGACATGGCGCGGGCCTTGCGGTATACTCGATTTCACTTATTTTGTTTTTATCATTTCGCCAGATTTTATCATTCACTCACGGAACACCACGGCGAAGTGAGATTATCGGAAGGACATTTTTATGTTTTACAAAGACGAACGGCTCGCGCTGTTCATCGATGGATCGAATCTTTATGCGGCCGCAAAGGCGCTGGGGTTCGACATCGACTACAAGCTGTTGCGCCAGGAATTCATGCGACGCGGCAAGCTTCTGCGTGCATTCTATTACACCGCGCTGTTGGAAAATGACGAGTATTCGCCGATCCGCCCGCTTGTGGACTGGCTGCATTATAACGGGTTCACCATGGTCACCAAGCCGGCCAAGGAATACACCGACAGCATGGGCCGCCGTAAGGTCAAGGGCAACATGGATATCGAGCTGACGGTCGATGCCATGGAACTGGCGCCACGTGTGGACCATATCGTGCTGTTCTCCGGCGATGGCGACTTCCGCCCGCTGGTGGCCAGCCTGCAACGCCAGGGTGTGCGCGTTTCGGTGGTCTCGACCATCCGCAGCCAGCCCCCGATGATCTCGGACGACCTGCGTCGGCAGGCCGACAACTTCATTGAGCTGGAAGAGCTGAAGGAAGTGATCGGGCGCCCTCCGCGGGAGCACCAGACGTCGGAGGCGCGCAACGTCGCCTACGCCAACAACTGATCGCGGGGCGGGTCACTGACGTCACGCCGGGTTGGGGCCCGGGCGCGGCGTTCAGTGTCCCGCCTGCGCGTTCACGTCGTTGTGCCGCTCGATCACCGCGTCAGGCCACGTACTCTTGACATAGGCCAGGACCGCGACAACGTCTTCGGGGTTCAGGGTGTCCTTGAAGCCCGGCATCCGGCTTTTGTAGCCGTTGCCGACCAGTTGCGCCGTGCCATGCCAGGTCAGCGCCAGAAGTTGCTTGTCCGGATGGTGCCAGGTGTGGCCGGTCTCGTCATGCGGCGGCGCGGGCAGGTATCCCTCGGCGTCGCGGTCGCGCCAGTTCGGTTGCCCCTGCAGCCGCGCCCCGTGGCAACTGGCGCAATACCCCGCGTAGACCTCGGCGCCACGCGCCACCGTTTGCGGATCGGAATAGGGCAGCAGACCCGGCTGCGCCTCGGCCCCGGTCTGCCACCAGATCAGCGCCGCGACCGCCAGCGCCAGCGCGCCGGTGCCGCCGGCCCCCACCACCAGCTTGTTCATGGCTGTGTCTCCGTTGTCGGTTGTCCCGTTGCAGGGGTGCCAGCCTCCCCCGCGGGAAGGTCCAATCACGGCTGCGTGAACGGCATTCCGGGCCGCCGGCGGGCTGGACCATCGCCGCCCGAGGCCTTACCTGTCGGGGCAAGGAGACCGCGACATGACCAAACCGCCCCTCACCCTCTTTCTCGCCGCGCCGCGCGGCTTTTGCGCCGGGGTCGACCGTGCGATCAAGATCGTCGAGATGGCGCTGGAGAAATGGGGCGCCCCGGTCTACGTGCGCCACGAGATCGTGCACAACAAGTTCGTCGTCGACGGGCTGCGCGACAAGGGCGCGGTCTTTGTCGAGGAGCTGGAGGATTGCCCGGTGGATCGCCCGGTGATCTTCTCGGCGCATGGGGTGCCGAAATCGGTGCCCTCCGAGGCCGAGCAGCGGCACATGGTCTATGTCGATGCCACCTGCCCGCTGGTCTCCAAGGTGCATATTGAGGCGCAGCGGCATTTCGACAACGGGTTGCAGATGATCATGATCGGCCATGCCGGTCACCCCGAGACCATCGGCACCATGGGCCAGTTGCCCGAGGGCGAGGTGGTTCTGGTCGAGACACCGCAGGACGTGGCGACGGTCGCGGTGCGCGATCCCGACCGGCTGGCCTATGTCACCCAGACCACGCTCAGCATCGACGACACCGCCGATATCGTCGCCGCCCTGCGGGCGCGGTTTCCCACCATCGTGGGACCGCACAAGGAAGACATCTGTTACGCCACCACCAACCGGCAGGAGGCCGTCAAGGCGATGGCCGGCCAATGCGACGCGATGCTGGTGGTCGGCGCGCCGAACTCGTCGAACTCCCGCCGCCTGGTCGAGGTGGGGGCCAAGGCCGGCTGCTCCTATTCCCAGCTGGTGCAGCGGGCCGAGAACATCGACTGGCGCGCGCTGGAGGGGATCGAAAGCGTGGGCATCACCGCCGGGGCCTCGGCGCCCGAGGTGCTGGTCAACGAGGTGATCGAAGCCTTTCGCGCCCGCTACGAGGTGACGGTGGAAACCGTACAAACGGCGGTCGAAAACGTGGAATTCAAGGTGCCGCGCGTGCTGCGCGCGCCCGCCTGACCGGAGCGTCCAATGCACCGCATCCCCCCTGCCCCGCTGCTGCTTGGCCTGGCCGGCCTGGTCCCATTCCTCTGGGGCGCGGCGACCTACCTGAACACCGACCTGCAAGCCTGGGGCGCGGTGCACCTGGGGCCGCGTTTCGTCGGGCCGTATATCCAGCTGTTCTATGGCTCGGTGATCCTGAGCTTCATGTCCGGGGTGCTCTGGGGGTTTGCCACGCGAGCACAGGGCGGACAGGCGGCGACCGGCTACCTGCTGTCGGTGCTGCCGGCGCTCTGGGCGTTCTTCATGACCGGCGGCGGGCCGGTGGCGGCGGGCACCAACCTGATCTTCGGCTTTGCCGGGCTGCTGCTGCTGGATGCGGCGTTTTCCCATTGGGGGCTGACGCCGCGCTGGTGGATGCGGCTGCGCCTGTTGCTGAGCGCGGTGGCGATCGGCTGCCTCGCCGTGGGGGTCTGGCTGTGAGCGATCCGCAAACCATCGGCGTCTATGACGACCGGGCGGCGGAGTATGCCGCCAAGACCGACCAATACAACACCACCGACCCGCGGCTGGCGGCGTTCATCGCCGCCTGCCCGGCGGGTGGCCGGGTGCTCGACCTCGGCTGCGGACCCGGGGCGGCGGCGGCGGCGATGGCACGGGCGGGGTTGGTGGTCGAGGCGGTGGATGCCTCGGCCGCGATGGTCGAGATGGCGAGCAGGCACCCGGGCGTGACCGCGCGACAGGCCAGTTTTGACGAGATCGCGGGCAGCGCCACCCATGACGGGATCTGGGCCAACTTCAGCCTGCTGCATGCCCCCCGCGCCGATTTCCCGCGCCACCTGGCGGCGCTGCATCGTGCCCTGAAACCCGGCGGGGTCTTTCTCATCGGGCTGAAGCTGGGCAAGGGGGCGGCCCGCGACCGGATCGGGCGGCACTATACCTATTACACAGAGGACGACTTGATGGACCACCTTCGCACGGCGGGCTTCACGCCCACAGATGTCAAACACGGGTCAGGCGAGGGGCTGGACGGCACCACGGCGCCCTGGATCTCGGTGCTCGCCCATGGCTGAGCTGATCGCCTATACCGACGGGGCCTGTTCCGGCAATCCCGGCCCGGGGGGTTGGGGGGTGCTGTTGCGCGCGATGGAGGGCGGCGAGATCGTCAAGCAGCGCGAATTGAAGGGCGGCGAGGCCCAGACCACCAACAACCGCATGGAGCTTCTGGCCGCGATCAACGCGCTGGAAAGCCTGACGCGGGCCAGCGAGTTGACCATCGTCACCGACAGCAATTACGTGAAGAACGGCATCACCGGCTGGATCTTCGGCTGGAAGAAGAACGGCTGGAAGAACGCGGCGAAAAAGCCGGTGAAGAATGCCGAGTTGTGGCAGCGGCTGGACGCGGCGCAGGCGCGCCATAAGGTGACCTGGAAATGGGTCAAGGGGCATGCCGGCCACCCGGAGAACGAACGCGCCGACGAGTTGGCACGCGCGGGCATGAAACCGTTCAAGACGAAAGCCTAGTCGCAGTCATGCAGCTTGCGCCTCGGGCCGATGCAGTCTGACGTCCGGACTGGCACCAGCTTGGTCGCGTCCTTGCGCGTCGTCGCCCCGGTAATATTGGTGCCCTTGTGGGCCTGCGATGCCGTGTCCTTGCCGGCCGGGGTAACGGGCGAGACCGCCGGTTTGGCCGGCGCCGGTTTACGCACGGTGGTGCGCACCGGCGCGGGCGGGCATTCGACCCCCGCGTGCGTCTCGAGCAAGGTGCGGATACGCAGCAGTTGCGCCGCATCGTCAAGATCTTCGGTCGTCAAGGCAACACCGGCCACTTCGCTGAAGACCACCAGCCCGCGCCGTGACTTGCGCCCGAGAATCCCGTCGATGCCACCGCGATAGCAGCCGCTGACCCGAAGCATGCGCTGGATATCACGGGCCAGACCGTCCACCGATGGAAGGTCCTGAACGCGAGCTGCAGACCCCGGCACGGAGGGGGGGGCGGGGATGAGGGCGGCGTGGCTTTCGCGCGGCGCGCCCGGGTCATCCGGTTGGCCTCGGGCGGGCGGGCGCAAGGACTCACGTTTTTCCAGCGCAAAGGCATAGAGCGGATGATCGCTCTGCCGCTGGTGCCGGATCAGGAAGGCATCCCAGTCGGCCAGCGTTCCGTCACGGTCGATGCGGACGAAATCCTCGGCCAGCGAGGGCACGGCGGGGTCGGAATCGGGCACCGGGCCGGGAGCGGAGGCAACGGCGCCCGCACTATCGGGGTTGATGACATACTCACCACCCCCCAGCGAGGAATAGACAAAGGGCGCCGCCCCCGGCACCGTCTGGCGCATCCGGTCGCGGACCCGGCCCAGCACCCGGCGCACATCCGCCGGTGGCCCCGCCAACGCCGCGAGAAAGGCGGCGGTAAAGGGCGAGTTTCCGCCCTCGGGTCCGTCCGGGGTGATCGCGCCGGCTGCGGCGGCATAGGCCACCAGAGTATCGCTCTGGTTGGTGCGGATATCGGCCAGGCCCTGGCTGACGCTGCGGCTGGCGCCGGGCCGCTGCATTCGCATGACGAAGGGATTGTTGCGACAGGCGTCCAGCACCACCATCTTCATCTCCCCCGCGCCTGAGATCTGGCGCAGCACCAGGTCCAGATCGACCATCTCCAGCGGCGCGTCGCGCTCGTCCTCGAGACGGGCATCGACCGGGACGAGGTAATTGGTGCCGCCGATCTCGATGCCGTGACCGGCGTAGTAGACCAAAGCGATCTCGGACCGGTCGGCCATGTCGCGAAACTTGCGCAGCGCATCCCGCATCCCGATCCGGCCCAGGTTGGTGCCGCGCAGCACGGAAAACCCCTGCCGTTCCAGCGCGTCGGCGACGGCCTCGGCATCGTTGCGCGGGTTGTCCAGCGGCGCCACGGCGGAATAGTCGGCGTTGCCGATCACCAGCGCCACCCGCCCGGCCAGCAGGGCTGAGGGCAGGATCAGTAGGACGAGGATCAGTGACAGCACGCGCATGACCGGCCCCTTGCCGCGAAACAGGACCAGTCTAGGCGAAAACGCCCGTATTTCCAACGCGGACGCTCTCGGGCCCCTGGTCGGCGGTCCGGAGCTCAGGCCAGCAGGCGCGCGATCCGCTCCAGCCGCGTGACGTCGTCCTGCAACGGCAGCCTGTCCCGGGCGCGATCCAGCGCCAGCGCGGAATGACGGCGGGCTTGCTCGGCGAAGCCGGGGAAATCGAGGGTCGAGAGCGACAGGAACGCTTTTTGGAGCCGGATGCCGACCTCCACCGCGCCGGCGCCATCGCGGGCGATCGCGGTAAAAGCGTCATCGAACATCTCGGCCAGTTCCAGCGTCGGAACGATGACGCGGTCATAGATCGCTTTGGTGCTTTCGCTCTCCTCCACCGGCTCGGCCCAGGCCGAGAACAGCCGCACGAAGCGCCCGATGATCACGATGGCGGTGCCGGGGTCGTTCACCGCCGGCGACAGGGCCCGCGCCGCGATCTCGGACAGCACGATAAGGCCGAACCGGGGGTCCACGTCGAAGGTCCGGTTTTCGCCGATGACAAAGGCGTTCGCGATGCGCCGTGCAAGCTTGTCGTCGGGATCCTCCTCGGTATCGAGGATCACCACCGGCCGGCCCGGCGCCAAGAACGAGCCGGGCATGGCATCGACCATGATCCGCACCTCGTGCTCCTCCGCAATGGCCTGCAAGACCTTCATGTCGACGTATTGAACATAACCAATGTCGTCGCAGAACACCTTGCTGCCCCGAAGCGCGGTGCGCTCCGTCTTCTCGACGCCGCCGAGGAACGGCTTGAGACGCCGCGCCTTCAGGGTGGTGCGGGCGGCGGCCTCGGCCTTGTCGATCGTGGTGCCCAGCCGACCGAGGCGGGCGATGTTGTCGACCCAGCGCACGAAGGTGAGGATGACCCAGGCAAAGATCGCCAGGGTCAGGACGAACAGCACGAACAGCCCACCCCGGCCATAGAGGCCGGTCTTGAGCGCGACGATCGAGACGATGCTGAAGATGAAGGCCCCGATGAAACTGGACAGCGCGGTCTGCGAGACGTCATCGGCCAGCACCAGCGCGAAGGCGCGCGGCGTGGCCGAGGCGCTGGCCGAGGAATAGCTGGCCAGCATCGAGCCCACGGCAAAGGTCGCGACCGCCAGCATCGACGAGGAAATGATGGTCAGCAATGTCTGGATCGTATCCGGCGTGATCTCGGGCAGCAGGCTCCCCGCCGACCAGTAATCCGCCGCCTGCGCGAGAAAGGAGGCGAGCACCGCCATCAGGCAATAGAGCGCGGGCTTGGCCCAGAGGCGCTTGCGCAATTGCAGGACGCTATGGATGAAACGCGTTCTCATGACACGGGCTCTCCAGGAACCGAGTGGAACCGCCTGCCGCCCGAAGGCGACGGGCCGAGCCCTTGAGCGTAGTGGGTTCGGCCCCTCCGCGCCAGCCTTTGTCAAGGCGCGCGGGAGCGGTGGACCGGGCAGGCGAGTGCAGGTTTCCCGCAGCGCCCCGGCGCGACTCTATCGCCGGAAATAGGTCTGCCAGATCCAGATCACCAGCATCGCCCCCAGCACCGCGCCGACGAAGCCGGACAGCGCCCCCATCATGGTCAGCAGCGCCCGCAGGATCAGCCCGCCCAGCAAGGCGCCGACGATGCCGATCAGCATAGTGGTGGGGATGTCGGCCTCGACCTTCATCATCCGGGTAGCAAGGAACCCCGCCGCCGCGCCGATGATGATCAGGAAAATGATGCCCATTCGCTTACCTCCGCCAGTGGAACGGCACGATGATCAGCGCCCCGATCGAAGAGATGATGGCATTCATTCCCGGAGAGCCAAAGCCGATTCCGAACATCAGGCGCAGGAAATAGAACAGGAAGGCGCCCCCGATGCAGATGATGATGGATTGCAGGATCCCGTTGCGGGTAAAGCCGGTTTTCTCGGCGCCATAGCCGACAATCCCCGCGATCACCACCGTGCCCATCAACGTCAGGAACATGACCCCGCCTTTCCCTCGGCCTAATCCAGCCGCGCGCCCCGCACCACGGACAGCCCGCGCAGGAACACTTCGGCATCCTGCGCCGCCTTGCCCGCCCGTTGCAAGCGGGTCAATTGCACCGCACCCGTGCCGCAGGCGACGGTCAGCGCGTCGTCCAGGACCTCGCCCGGGGCGCCGCTGCCCTCGGCCCGGCGCGAGGCCAGAAGTTTCACCCGCGCGCCGTCGATCTCGCACCAGGCACCGGGAAAGGGCGACAGTGCGCGGATCTTGCGGTCGACCACCTCGGCGGGTTGGGTCCAGTCCACCCGCGCCTCGGACTTGTCGATCTTCTCGGCATAGGTCACGCCGTCCTCGGGCTGCAGCACCGGCGTCAGGTCATCCAGCCGCTCCAGCGCCCGCAGCACCAGCGCCGCCCCCATCGCGGACAGGCGGTCATGCAGTTCGGCGGTGGTCTCTTCCGCGCCGATCGGCGTCGCCTCGCGCAGCAGCACCGGCCCGGTATCGAGCCCGGCCTCCATCTGCATGATGCAGACGCCGGTCTCGGCATCGCCGGCCATGATCGCGCGGTGGATCGGAGCAGCCCCACGCCAGCGCGGCAGCAGGCTGGCGTGGATGTTGAGGCAGCCCTTGGCCGGCGCGTCCAGAATCGCCTGCGGCAGGATCAGCCCATAGGCCACGACGACGGCGACATCGGCGCCCAATGCCGCGAACTCCGCCTGCGCCTCGGCACCCTTCAGGCTGACCGGGTGGCGGACGGGCAGGCCCAGCGCCTCGGCCCGCGCCTGCACCGGGCTTGGGCGATCCTTCTTGCCGCGTCCGGCGGGGCGCGGCGGCTGGCAGTAGACGCAGGCGATCTCATGCCCGGCCTCGACCAGCGCGTCGAGCACCGGCACCGAGAAATCCGGGGTTCCCATGAAGATGATGCGCATCGCCTGACCTCTGCCTTGTCGCCGGGGGTATCAACGCCGCGCACCTTAGCCATGCGCTGCCCGGTGTCCAGCATCGGCGGCGCGTTAGGATTTCCCGCGGGGAAAAATGCCGTTGCTGACGAATTCCATCACCGGCACGCCATCCTGGTTGAGGACGGTCACCTTGTTTTTCACGATGCCGATCTCGGGGCGGCTTTTGGAGGGGTGCAGCGAGATCACCTCCATGCGGACGGACAGAACCTCGCCCGGATAGACGGGTTTCATCCAACGCAGCGAATCGATGCCGGGCGAACCCAGCCCACGGCCGGACTTGTCCATGTTCTCAACCATCATCGCCATGGTCATGGCGCAGGTGTGCCAGCCACTGGCGCAAAGCCCTCCGAACAGCGATTCTTTCGCCGCCTCCTCGTCGAGGTGGAAAAACTGCGCGTCGTACTTTCCGGCGAACTCGATGACCTCTTCCTTGGTCACCTCATAGGCGCCGAATTCCTGCACCTGCCCGACCTCGAAGCTCTCGAAGGGGATGAATTCCAATGTGTCCTTGGCCATTTGCGCGTTCCCTGCCTGGTTCTCGTCGCCCCGAAAAGGCGAAAGGGACGGGCGGGATGCAACGGCCAAAACGCCCCAAAGGACGCGAACGCGACGTCACTTGGGCGGTCAGCCTGCCAGCTTGCGCGCCTTGCGCAAAAGCATGTCGCGTTTGACCTTGCTGAGCCGGTCGAAATACATCCGCCCCGCCAGGTGGTCGATCTGGTGCTGGACGCTGGTCGCCCAGAGGCCGACGAAATCGCGCTCTTCCTGTTCGCCCTGTTCATTCAGGAACCGCACCGTCACCGCGCGCGGACGCTCGATCCGGGCCGAGACGCCGGGCAGATTGGGGCTGGCCTCCTCATGGACACGCGGCTGCACCGAGGCATGCAGCACCTCCGGGTTGGCCATGCGCACCGCCTGGCCACGTGCCTCGGAGGCATCGACGACCGCGAGGCGCAGCATCACGCCGATCTGCGGCGCGGCAAGACCGACGCCGGGCATCGCCTCCATGGTGTCGATCATGTCGTCCCAGGTAGCGCGGATCTGGTCGGTGATCTCCTCCACCGGTTCGGCAGCGGTGCGCAGTCGCTTGTCGGGCCAGCGCAGGGTCGGGCGCGCGACCATCTCAGGCGCGCGCCATGTCGCGCTTGAGTTTCTGCATCTTGCGGGTGATCATCTGCCGCTTCATCGGGCCGAGATAATCAATGAAGAGCTTGCCGTTCAGATGGTCGATCTCATGCTGTACGCAGGTTGCCCATAGCCCGTCGAAGGTTTCCTTGCGGGCGTTGCCGTCGCGGTCCATCCAGGTCACCTCGACCTCGGAGGGGCGGGTCACTTCGGCGAATTGCTCGGGGATCGAAAGGCAGCCCTCTTCATAGCTGCTCGTCTCATCCGAACTGGCGAGGATCTCGGGGTTGAACATCACCAGGGGTTTCGGCTCGGCCCCCTCTTCCTTGACGCAATCCAGCACGATCAGCCGGTCGAGCACCCCCACCTGCGGCGCGGCAAGGCCGATGCCGGGGGCGTGGTACATGGTTTCCAGCATGTCGTCGGCCAGCTTGCGCAAGTCGTCGGAGACGTCGGGCACCGGCGCGCACAGCTTTTTCAGCCGCGGGTCGGGATGGATCAGGATCGAGCGTTTCATGACTGTGATTTAGGCGATCACCCCGCCCTTCGCAACGCCCCCCCTTGCGCCCGGCGCCATTCCCGTTAGCCTCCGCCGCAACCAGACGGAGACCCCCATGAATTTTGACGAGATTATCGACCGCCGCGGCACCCATTGCGCGAAATGGGACAAGATGGAAACCGTTTACGGCGTTTCGCCCGAGGACGGGTTGCCGATGTGGGTGGCCGACACCGATTTCCGCGCCCCCGACGTGGTACTGGACCGGATGCGCGACATGATCGCGCACGGGGTGTTCGGCTATTTCGACAACACCGATGAATATACCGGCGCGATCCGCTGGTGGATGGACAACCGCCACGGCTGGAAAGTGGAGCCGGACTGGATCTTCACCACCACCGGGCTGGTCAACGGCGTGGGCATGTGCCTTGACACCTTCACGGCCCCCGGCGACGGCATCGTGCTGTTCACGCCGGTCTACCACGCCTTTGCCAAGGTGATCCGCAATGCCGGCCGCAAGGTTGTCGAGTGCGAGATGGCCAACGAAGACGGCCGCTATACGCTGGACTTCGAGACCTGGGACGCGCAGATGACCGGCGACGAAAAGATGGTGATCCTGTGTTCGCCGCACAATCCCGGCGGCCGGGTCTGGACCCGCGAGGAATTGCAGGGCGTCGGTGATTTCTGCCGCCGCCATGACCTGTTGCTGATCTCGGACGAGATCCACCACGACCTGGTCTATCCGGGGCAAAAGCACCTGCCGATGCCGGTGGCCGACCCCACGATCACCGACCGGCTGATGATGCTGACCGCACCCTCCAAGACCTTCAACGTGGCCGGGTTGCACACCGGCAACGTGATCATCCCCGACGACAAGCTGCGGGAACGGTTCGCGGCGCGGATGGCGGCGCTGAACCTGTCGGGCAACTCGATGGGGCAGGCGGTTCTGGCGGCGGCCTATTCGCCCGAGGGCGCGGCCTGGGTGGATGAGCTGATGGTCTACCTGGACGGCAACCGCAGGCTTTTCGACACCGCCATCGCCGACATCCCCGGCCTCAAGTCGATGGAGCTCGACGCCACCTTCCTCGCCTGGGTCGATTTCTCGGGCACCGGGATGGAGCGGGCAGAGTTCACCCGCAGGGTGGAACAGCAGGCCGGGATCGCCGCCAACCACGGCACCACCTTCGGGCTGGGCGGCGATAATTTCCTGCGCTTCAACCTCGGCACCCAGCGGGCGCGGATCGAGGACGCCTGCGCCCGGCTGAGCGCCGCCTTCGGCGATCTGCAATAGGGTTCGGCCCCGGTCACTCCGGCCGGGGCAACAGCGCCGCCGGCGCCTCGGGATCGCGGCTGTAGTCCAGCGGCGCGCGGTCCATCGCGGCGGTTGAACGCTTGAACTCGTAGCGCATCTCGCCGCCCTCTTCCTCGGCGGCAACGATCAGGCATTGGTACAGGTGATTGCTGCCGTCGTAGAGATCGACCAGCCCTCGCAACTGCGCCCCCTCGCCGGCCTCGACCGCGAAACCGTCGCGCCACAGCCGCAGGACCTTGTGGAAGTCGTCACCGGCCAGCACCCGCAGGCGGCTGGCCTTTTTCAATCCCGCCAATCGCGCCGCATCCAGCCCGGCGCGCAGTTCATCCGAAAGATAGGTGGTCACGTCACGATCCTCCCCAAGTCGATCCTCACTTTGGGCGAGGACGGCACAAAGGCAAGCGTGCAGATCGCCCCTTGGCGCAAGTGGCGGCGATCCGCTGCCTTTTTGCAGCACCCCCACTGTGCAGTCGTGCAGGGGAAATGCGCAGCCATGGGGATGGGCAAGGCGGACGAGGCCGCCTAGGTCCCGGACCAACATCCAAGGAGGGCAAAAATGGGTTTGCTGATCGACGGGACATGGCACGACGCCTGGTACGACACCGCCAAGACCGGCGGGCGATTCGAACGCGCGGCGGCGAAATTTCGCAACTGGATCACCCCCGACGGCAGCGCCGGGCCCAGCGGGACCGGCGGGTTTGCCGCCGAATCGGGGCGCTATCACCTCTATGTCAGCCTCGCCTGCCCCTGGGCGCATCGCACGCTGATCTTTCGCGCGCTCAAGGGGCTGGAGGATCACATCGGCGTTTCCGTTGTCCACCCCGACATGCTGGACAACGGATGGAGCTTTTCCACCGGTTTCGAGGGCGCCACCGGCGACCTTCTGTACGGCCATGACTTTGCGCATCAGCTCTATACCCGCGCCGACCCGTCGTTCAGCGGCCGGGTCACCGTACCGATCCTCTGGGATCGCCAGCGCGAGACCATCGTGTCAAACGAAAGCGCCGAGATCATCCGCATGTTCAACAGTGCCTTTGACGGGCTTACCGGCAACAGGGCGGATTTCTGGCCCGAGGAGTTGCACGCAGAGATCGAACCGGTCAACGCGCGCATCTATGACACCCTGAAC
This sequence comes from Aquicoccus sp. SU-CL01552, assembly GCF_040365005.1. Classification (NCBI taxonomy): domain Bacteria; kingdom Pseudomonadati; phylum Pseudomonadota; class Alphaproteobacteria; order Rhodobacterales; family Paracoccaceae; genus Aquicoccus; species Aquicoccus sp. SU-CL01552. The sequence continues at coordinate 46,583 of NZ_BAABWV010000003.1, forward strand.
AACGGTGTCTACAAATCCGGTTTCGCCACCACGCAGGCGGCCTATGAAGAGGCGGTGCGGCCCCTGTTCGACACGCTCGACTGGCTGGAGGCTCGGCTGGGCGAGAACCGCTACCTGATGGGCGACCGGATCACCGAGGCCGACTGGCGCCTGTTCACCACGCTGATCCGCTTTGACCCGGTCTATCACCTGCATTTCAAATGCAGCCGGCAACGGATCGTCGATTACCCCAACCTGTGGGGTTATACCCGCGAGCTGTACCAGTGGCCGGGCGTCGCCGCGACGGTGAACTTCGACCACATCCGGCGCCACTATTTCTACAGCCATGACGGGATCAACCCGCACCGGATCGTGCCCGTAGCTCCCCGCCTCAACCTCTGGGCGCCGCACAACCGGGGCTGAGGCCTGAGACGCCCCCTACCGCGCAGAACCGTAATGCTCGACGATGGCAGCCAGATCCTCGGGCAGGGTGTCGGTCTGCACATAGGCGCAGGCATTCGCGCTATGGGCAAAGATCGAGCCGTCGGAAAAGAACGTGGTGTCGGTGACAAAGATCACGCGGGTGTCCGGGCTGCGAAAGCTGGCGAAATCGGCCACCGCCAGCGCGCTGCCGTCCGAGAGGATCAGGTCGAGTACGATGATGTCAAAACTTTCGGCCTGCAAGGCGAGAATCGCCTCGCTTTGGGTCTGCGCAAGACGCACGGTCCCGCCCTGCCGCCGCAGGTGCCGCGCCCAGAGTTCACCCAGGTTGGGGTCGCTCTCGACGATAAGTGTGTTCGTGACCTTGTTCGGCACCTGGTGAACCTCTGAACGCCGTCATTCTGCGCAACGTGCAGTCTAGCGAGGTTCCCGGAATTCTCCAAGCACGGTTGCACCGCCCGCTTGTGCCGCGACGGGAAATCCGGTTGAAGCGGTGCGATGTCCCTCGAGCAACCGGGTCCGCAAGATGCCGAACGACGCCCCAACCGACACCCGAACGCCCCGCGACCATGGCGGTGGCCTTGATGCGGCGATCGCCCGGTACGGCGGCGCGCGCGCCGACTGGCTGGATCTGTCCACCGGCATCAATCCAACCCCCTACCCCCTGCCGGCGCTGGTCGCGTCGGATTGGACCGCCCTGCCCGACCACGCCGCGCAAGAGGCGCTGGTGCAGGCCGCGCGAGACCTCTGGCAGGTGCCCGACGGGGCCGAGGTGCTGGCCGCGCCGGGGGCCTCGGCCCTGATCGCGCGCATTCCCGCGCTGGCGGCGCCCGGTCGGGTGCGGATCGCCGCGCCCACCTACAACGAACATGCCGCCAGCTTTGCCGCCCAGGGCTGGACCGTGATCGGGGATGGTCTGGCCGAGGCGCGGGTGCTGGTGCATCCGAACAACCCCGACGGGCGGCTTTGGACCGCACGCGAGGCCGATGCGCCGCTGACCGTGATCGACGAGAGCTTTTGCGACATCTGCCCGGGGCGGTCGCTGGTCGCACTGGCGGCGCGGCCCGGTGTGGTGATGCTGAAAAGCTTTGGCAAGTTCTGGGGCTTGGCCGGTCTGCGGCTGGGCTTTGCCATCGCCGCGCCGGACACAATCGCGCGGTTGTCCGACTTGCTGGGACCCTGGCCGGTCTCCGGCCCGGCGCTGCGGGTGGGGGCACTGGCCCTGCGCGACACCGGCTGGGCCGAGACGACGCGCGCCCGACTGGCCCGCGATGCCGCCCGGATGGATGCGCTGGCGATCCGGCGCGGTGCCAAGGTGGCGGGCGGCACCGACCTGTTCCGACTGTATCGCGTCGATGACGCCGCTGCCTGGCGGGACCGGTTGGCCCGTCATCACGTGTGGAGCCGAATTTTCCCGTATTCTCAGAACCTTCTTCGGCTTGGCCTGCCTCCAGCCGAGGGCTGGGCGCGGCTGGAGGCGGCGCTGTGACCACCGCCGCGCTGCTGGCCATGGCGCTTGTCCTCGATGCGTTGCTCGGCGAACCCGATTGGCTGTGGAAGCGGCTGCCGCATCCGGCGGTACTGATGGGGCGCGCGGTCTCGGCGCTGGACCGGCTGCTCAACCGGGGCAACGGTCTCGTGCTCAAGGGGGCGCTTGCCCTCGCGCTGCTGGCGCTGGGGGCGCTGACGCTGGGTGAGGTGCTGACCCGGCTGGGGCCGGTGGCCGAGGTCCTGGCCGCCGCGGTGCTGCTGGCGCAGCGGGCGCTGGTGCAGCATGTGCAGGCGGTCGCCGACGGGTTGCGCCTCTCGCTCAAGGAGGGGCGGCGCATGGTCGCCCGGATCGTCAGCCGCGATACCGGCGCGATGGACGAAAGCCAGGTCGCCCGCGCCGCCATCGAGAGCGCGGCGGAAAACCTGTCTGACGGGGTGATCGCGCCGGCGTTCTGGTTCCTGATTTTGGGGACTCCGGGCCTCGTTTTGTACAAGGTGATCAACACCGCCGACAGCATGATCGGATATCGCAACGCGCGCTATGAAGCCTTTGGAAAGGCGGCGGCGCGCGCCGACGACCTGATGAACCTGATCCCGGCCCGGCTGACCGGCGTTCTGATCGCCGTTTTCACCGGGCAGATGCGGGAGTGGCACGCGATCGCGTCGGATGCGCGGCGGCACCGCTCCCCCAATGCCGGCTGGCCCGAGGCGGCGGCGGCCCGCGCGCTGGATGTCGCGCTGGCCGGACCGCGCAGCTATGACGGGCGGATGCGGGACCTGCCCTGGGTGAATCCCACTGGCCGAAAACGCATCGGCCCGGGGCAGGTCGCGGCGGCGGCGCGACTGCTCTGGCGGGTCTGGTTGGTTTTCCTTCTGCTCACCGTTGCCTGTGCGTTGCTGCTGCCGTTATGGTAGCGGCGACTTATTCAAGGATATTGATTTCATGCGCCTTTTCGCCCCTTTGATCGCCCTGTGCCTTGCCGCCCCCACCGCCCATGCACAATGCGGCGGCGCGTTTTCCGCCTTTGTCGACGGACTCCGGTCCGAGGCTGTGAGCAAGGGGCATGACCGGGGAACGGTGAACGCGTTTTTCCGCAACGTGCGACAGGATCCAAAGGTGCTGCGCGCCGACCGCGCGCAGGGCGTGTTCCAGAAACCCTTCATCGAGTTCTCGCGCCGGCTTATCTCGCAGAACCGGATCGACCGGGGCCGCGCGATGGCGAAGAAATACGACTCCGTTTTCGACCGGATCGAGCGCGAGTTCGGCGTTTCGCGCGGGGTGCTGCTGGCGTTCTGGGCGTTCGAGACTGATTACGGCGGGTTCCAGGGCGATTTCAACACGCTGAACGCGCTGACCACGCTGGCGCATGATTGCCGCCGCCCGCAGCTGTTCCGACCGCAGATCTTTGCGGCGCTGGAACTGTACGAACATGGCGATTTCGACCCGGCGCGGACCACGGGGGCCTGGGCCGGCGAGATCGGCATGGTGCAGATGCTGCCGCGCGACATCATCGAGAACGGGGTGGACGGCGACGGCGACGGGCATGTGCGGCTGAAGACCTCGGCGCCCGATGCGTTGATGTCGGGGGGCAAGATGCTGTCGAACCTGGGCTGGCGCGCCGGCGAGCCGTGGTTGCAGGAGGTGCGGGTGCCCGACACGCTGGACTGGTCGCTGACCGGGCCGGGCCAGACCCGGACGGTGGCCGACTGGGCGAAGATGGGCGTGCGCCCGCGCGCGGGACAGCTGGCGAAGGGGTCACTGCCGGCCTCGATCATCCTGCCGCAGGGGCGCAAGGGGCCGGCGTTCATCGCCTATCCCAACTTCCAGGTCTATTTCGAGTGGAACCAGAGTTTCACCTATGTCCTCACCGCCGCCTATTTCGCCACCCGGCTGGAGGGCGGAAAGGTCTATGACGCGGGCAATCCCGAGCCGGGGCTGTCGGGGACGCAGATGAAGCAGTTGCAGGCCAAGTTGCAGGCCCGGGGCCATGACGTTGGCAAGATCGACGGTATCCTGGGCGGCGGCACCCGCGCCGCGGTGCAGGCCGAGCAGAAACGGCTGGGCCTGCCCGCCGACGCCTGGCCGACCGCGGCACTGCTGAACCGGCTGTGACGGATCAGTTGCCGACGCCCAGTTCGAAACGGAACGGGAACCGCCCCTGACCCTCGGACAGTAGCAGGTGCATCTGGCCCTCGCGCAGGTAGAGGTCGCAGCGGCTGGTTCCGTCGCCGTAGTCAATGCAAAGCCGACCGTCCCGGCGCAGGGTGAACAGGCCGAAGTCCTGCGAGCTCCGGGCGGGCAACTGGCGCCGGACCGACCCGTCGGGCGCCAGTTTGGGGGCCGCGGAGAAGCGCAGCTTTTCGCCCGTGTAGAGCCCGTCGAAATCCGACGCCGGCCAATCCCAGTCCTGCGCCGGCAGCGCGGCGGGGAACAGCAACAGACTCGAGAGAAGCAGACGGCGGATCATGATCCATTCTAGCGCCGCACGCGGGGGGAGTTCGAGGAGAAACGCCGGGGCGTGGCAATTCACGCCACCAGCGATTCGGCCTTTTTCAGATCGACCGAGACAAGCTGGCTGACCCCCTGTTCCTGCATGGTGACGCCAAACAGGCGGTCCATCCGGCTCATCGTCACGGCGTGGTGGGTAATGATCAGGAACCGCGTGTCGGTCTGGCGGCACATCTCGTCGAGCAGATCGCAGAACCGGGTCACGTTGGCGTCGTCTAGCGGTGCGTCGACCTCGTCGAGCACACAGATCGGCGCCGGGTTGGCGAGAAACACCGCAAAGATCAGCGCCAGCGCGGTCAGCGTCTGTTCGCCCCCCGAGAGCAGCGACAGCGTCGAGAGCTTCTTGCCCGGCGGCTGACACATGATCTCGAGGCCGGCCTCGAGGGGATCCTCGCTTTCGACCATGACGAGGTTGGCCTCGCCGCCGCCAAAGAGATGCCGGAACAGCATGGCAAAGTTGCTGTTGACCTGTTCAAAGGCGGTGAGCAGCCGTTCGCGGCCCTCTCGGTTGAGGCCGGCGATACCGCTGCGCAGGGTCTTGATCGCCTCTTCCAGGTCGGTCTTTTCGTGCGACAGGGTGTCGAATTCCTCCTGCACCTCGCGGGCGTCCTCCTCGGCGCGCAGGTTGACCGCGCCGAGCGCGTCGCGCTGGCGCTTGTAGCGGTTGACGTCGGCCTCGAGCACGTCGGCACGGGGCATGTCGCCCGGCGCCACGTCAAGCTGGTTGAGCAACTGGTTCGGGGTGAGCTGCATGTCCTCGGCGATGCGCTCGGCGGCGGCCTGCACGGTTTCGCGGGCGGCCTCCATCCGGGCCTCGGCGGCGGCACGCCCTTCGCGCGCGTCGGAGGCGTGGCGTTCGGCGTCACGCTCGGCCTGGATCGCGGCGCGCTGCACCGCCTCGCCGGTGGCCAGCGCGTCGGCGGCGCTGGCGCGGCGCGTTTCGGCCTCGGCGCTGGCCTCTGACAGGTCCTCGCGCTTTTCGGCGATCTGTTCGGGCACCGCGCGGGCGGCCTCCAACTCCTCTTCCGATCCCGTCTTGCGTTCGATCAGTTCGGCGATGCGGCGTTCGGCGGTATCGAGCCGGTGTTTCCAGCCGCTGATCTCCTTGGTGACCTCCTGCTGGCGCCTGGTGCGCGCCTCGCCCTCGCGGCGCAGCTCGTCATGGGCGGAGCGGCGGGTGAGCATGGTGATGCGCGACGCCTCGACGCTCTGGCGGATCGCCTCGACCTGCGCCCGGGCGGTGTCCAGATCGCCCAGTTCGGCCAGCCCGGCCTCGGCCTCGCGCAGCTGGGCGCGGGCGGCCATCGCGTCTTCCTTGTGGCGGGTGACGGCAAGACCGAGATTCTCCAGCCGGCCAGCGGCGAGGTTGCGTTCGGATTCGGCGCGGCTGAGGGCGCGGGCGGCATCCGCGACCCGCTGATCGGCGGCGCGGCGGGCGGCGCGGGCGGCCTTGTCGGCCTCGGTCACCTCGGCCAGCTTGCGGTTCAGGCTCTCATGCGCGGCGCGGGCGCCCTCGGCGCGGGCGTTGACCTGTTCCAGCTCCTGCTTGAGCGCCTCGAGGCGGTTCAGCTGTTCCAGCCGCAGGGCGGCGGCGCTGGGGGCATCCTCGGCCCAGGCGCGGTAGCCGTCCCAGCGCCACAGGTCGCCCTCGAGCGTGACCAGCCGCTGCCCCGGTTTCAGCAGAAGTTGCAGGCGCGGACCGTCCTCGGCCTCGATTACCCCGATCTGGCCGATGCGGCGGGCAAGCACCTCGGGGACGGTGACATAGTTGGCCAGCCCGGTGACCCCCTCGGGCAGGGTTTGCGCGGCGCTGTAGCCGGGCAGCTGCGCCCAGCCCGACGGGCCGTCCTCCTCGACCACGGGGGCGCGCAAATCGTCGGCGAGCGCGGCACCGAGCGCCTTTTCATAGCCCGGCGTCACCCGCAGCAGGTCGAGCACCTGGCCACCCTCGGCGGTGTCGCGTGCCACCAGCTTGGCCAGGGCCTGGGTCTCGGCGCGCAGCGCGCCGGCCTCGCCCTCGGCCTCGGAGCGTTGCGCGCGGGCCTCGGCCTCGCGCGCCTGGATGTCGGTGCGCATCTCGTCGGCGGCGGTCAGTGCCTCTTCGGCTGCTTCGGCGGCCTCCTGTGCTTCTTCCGCCGCCTCTTGTGCGGCCTCGAAGGCCGCGTCGGCGCCCTCCACCGCCTCTTGCGCCTGGGCGACCGCCTGGCGGGCCTTCTCCTCTTCGGCCTCGGAGCGGTCCAGGGTCTTGCGGCTGTCGCCCAAAAGGCGCTGCGCCGACTGGTGGCGCGCGGCCAGGCGGGCGACATCCTCGGTCACCTGGCTGAGGTGTTCCTCGCGGTCCTGCAGCACCGAGGCGGCCTCATGGGACAGTTCGGCGGCCTCGGACAACCGCTCGTCCTGCCCTTCGCTGGCCTTGGCGAGTTCGCGGGCCTCCCACTCCAGCCGCTCGATGGTCTCGCCGGCGTCGCGGTTGAGGCCTGTCTCGCGCTCGATGTCGCGGCCAAGCTGGTCGATGCGGGCGGTCAGGGTCTCGATGGTCTTGCGCGCGCGGGCCTCCTCGTCGTTGAGCGCGTCGCGCTCGACCTGGAGCCGTTGAAGCATCGCCGCCGCGATCGCCTCTTCCTCGCGCAGGGGGGGCATCGCCTCATCTGCCTCGGCGCGGGCGCGGGCAGCCTGTTGCGCCTCGGTCTCGGCGCGGGCGGCCTCGGTCGTGCGCTCGCGCAGCACGGTTTCGGCCGCGGCGCGGGCCTCGTCAGCCTCGCGCCAGCGCCGATAGAGCAGCATCCCCTCGGACAGGCGCAATTGTTCCCCGATCTCACGATAGCGAGCGGCCTGCCGGGCCTGTCGCGCCAGTTGCTGAAGCTGGACCGAGAGCTGTTCCAACACGTCGTCGACGCGGGTCAGGTTGGTCTCGGTCGCGCGCAGCTTCAGCTCGGCCTCGTGCCGGCGCTGGTACAGGCCGGAGATGCCCGCCGCCTCCTCCAGGATGCGGCGGCGCGCCTTGGGCTTGGCGTTGATCAATTCCGAGATCTGGCCCTGGCGGACGAGCGACGGCGAATGCGCCCCGGTGGAAGCGTCGGCGAACAGCATCTGCACGTCGCGCGCACGCACGTCCTTGCCGTTGGCCTTGTAGGCGCTGCCGACGTCGCGGGTGATGCGGCGGATGATGTCCAGCGTGTCGGTATCGTTGAACCCCGCCGGCGCCAGCCGGTCGGAGTTGTCGATCTGCAGGGTGACCTCGGCAAAGTTGCGCGCCGGCCGGCTGCCGGAGCCGGCAAAGATCACGTCCTCCATGCCCGATCCGCGCATCGCCTTGGCGCGGGTTTCCCCCATCACCCAGCGCAGCGCTTCGAGCAGGTTCGACTTGCCGCAGCCATTGGGCCCGACCACGCCGGTCAGCCCGTCGGCGATCACCAGATCGGTCGGGTCGACGAAGCTTTTGAAGCCGGTCAGTCTGAGCTTGGAGAAGCGCAAGGGCGGTCCAGTTTGATTCCTGTTGAGGGTAAAATGTGGCGCCTAGGGGCGGTCCGAGTCAACGGCGTTACTGCTGTATCTGGCATGCAGGGCGGGGTTATCCCCAATATATTGACGATTCTGGGCGGGGTTTTGCCGGTTCGTCCACCGGCCCCACCCCGGCGCAGCGATACCGCGCGATGCCGGTTCCGCCCCTGTAGATACGGCGGCAGGCCTCCCGCACGGGCAGAGGGCGCGCGCGCCGTGTCGGGCAGTCCAACCGGCCGAGGATCTGCGCCTGATCGCCCAGGATCCGAGTGACTGAGCACCCCGTCACCAAGGCCATCGCGATACCGGCGCGGGCGCGGATCGGGCCGAGGCGCGGGGCATATTGCGGATTGACCCGAACCGCCTCGGCCAAGGTGGCACGGGCGCGGACCTCGAAAACGCTGCCGTTCACCGCGATGCGGGTGACCGGACTGGCGCGAAAATACCCGCTGGGCGCGTTGCAGCCGATGAGGAGGACAAGGGAAAGCATAGACAGGAACCGCATCGGGGCAGTCTGGCGCGGGCTGGTTAACGCAATCTTGCGGCCAATCCGTTTGCGGTCATGTCCCTTGTCGCGTGCCGGCCCCCTCCCGGGCGCGTCTGCCCGTCGGCGAATGCGGTTGAGGCAAACCCGGTGCGGGCCTATAACCCGTCTTGGTCAATCGGAAGTCACCATGCCCTTTCAAAAGGTCCAGCCTGAAAAACTGTCAACCTCGGTCGTCCGCCAGATCGAGAAGCTGATCCTCCGGGGCATCCTGCGCCCGGGCGAGCGGCTCCCGGCCGAGCGCGACCTGGCCGACCGGCTCGGGGTGTCGCGCCCGTCGCTGCGCGAGGCGGTGGCCGAGTTGCAGCAGGACGGGCTGCTGACCACGCGGGCCGGCTCCGGCATCTACGTGGCCGACGTGCTTGGCTCGGCCTTTTCGCCGGCGCTGATCCGGCTGTTCGGTGCCCATGACGAGGCGGTGTTCGATTACCTCTCGTTTCGGCGCGACATGGAGGGGCTGGCCGCCGAGCGCGCGGCGCGGCTGGGATCGGATAGCGACCTGAAGGTGATCCAAGCGATTTTCGCACGGATGGAGGCGGCGCAGAACCGGCCCAACAACGTCGAAGAAGAGGCGCGGCTGGACGCGCAGTTCCACTCGGCCATCATCGACGCCAGCCACAACGTGGTGATGCTGCACATGATGCGGTCGATGTACGACCTGCTGCGGCAGGGGGTGTTCTATAATCGGCAGGTGATGTTCAAGCAGCGTACCTCGCGCGCGGCGTTGCTGGACCAGCACCGGGCGATCAACACCGCCTTGCAGGCCCGCGACCCGGCCGGTGCCCGCGCGGCGGTCGAGGCGCACCTGGACTATGTCCAGGGTGCGCTAGAGGACCAGAGGCGCGCCGAACGCAACGAGGCGATCGCCCGGCAACGGCTGTCCCGGGAAACCGGGCGCGACAGGAGTCGCGGCTGATCTCCAAATCGAAAGAGCGCCGGTTCGACAAAAGAAAAACCCGGCCCAAGGGCCGGGTTTTCATGTCTGCAAGTGCGTGATCCCAAAGGTCAGTGCAGCTTGGCCTCCACCTCCGAGATGGCGGCGTCGATCAGCTTGTTGCCGTCGGCGGCGGTCATCTGCTTGGCAATGACCGAATTCGCGGCGGCCACAGCGATGGTCACGGCCTGATCGCGCACCTCCTTGACGGCGGCGGTCTGAGCCGAGGCGATCTGGTCCTCGGCGGCGGCCAGGCGGCGGGCGATGGATTTCTCCAGGTCAGCCTTGGCCTGTTCCGCAGCGGTGTCCGCGTCGGCCTTGGCTTGGGCCACGATCCGTCCGGCTTGCTCCTGCACTTCCTTCTGCTTGCGCTCGTAGGAGGCCAGCAGCGTCTGAGCCTCCTCGCGCAGGGCGCGGGCCTCGTCCAGTTCGGACTTGATCCCGGCAGCGCGGGTATCCAGCGCCCCGCCGATCATCCCCGGGACCTTGAAGTAGAACAGGACCCCGACAAAGACGATGAAGGCGATGAGCACAACAAAGTTGGTGTTGTGCAGCGAGAAGAACGGGCCGGAGGCCGCCAGCGCGGGGCTGGCGAAGCCGAGGCTCAGGATCAGGGCGGTCAAATTGCGCATCTGTCTTACCCTTTCATCCGGTCGGCGACGGCGCCGGAAACGGCGGCCTCGTCCGCTTTGAAGCCCATCGCCGAAACGATCTCGGCGGCGGTGTCCTTGGCCACGACCTCGATGCTCTCCAGCGCGCCGGCACGGATCTCGGCGATGGCCTTTTCCGACTCGGCGGCCTTGGCGGCAATCTCGGCGTCGGCCTTGGCGATGGCGTCGTCCAGGCCGGCCTGGATCTCGGCACGCGCCTCGGCGGAGATGCGTTGTGCTTCGGTCCGGGCCTCGGCAAGCGCCTTGTTATAGGCGTCCTCGGCCTCGGCGGCCTTTTGTTTCAGATCTTCGGCCGCGGCCAGATCGTTGGTGATGGTCCCGGCGCGTTCGGCCAGAATGCCGCCGATGCGCGGCAGCGCGACCCGCGACAGGACGAGGTAGATCACGACAAGCGTGACAACCAGCCAGAAAATCTGGTTCGGAAAGGTCGAGAAATCCAGCTGCGGCATGCCCGCGCCGCCATCGGCGGCGCCATGCGCCATCTCTGCCGCGGCGTGACCTGCGTCTTGTGTCTCTGTTGCCATGTCGTTCTCCTTGGGAACTTAGCCTACATCGGGCAGCGCCGGGTCATCCCCGCGCCGCCCGACCGTAAGGATCAGGTGTTCCGAAGGCGCTTAGACGGCGAACATCAGCAGAAGGGCGACCAGGAACGAGAAGATGCCCAGTGCTTCTGCAAACGCGATACCGATGAACAGGGTCGCGGTCTGACCGGCGGCGGCCGACGGGTTGCGCAGAGCGCCCGACAGGAAGTTGCCGGCAACATTGCCAACCCCGATTGCGGCTGCGCCGGAACCGATTGCTGCGAGGCCTGCGCCGATGTGTGCGAGATCGCCTTCCATGATGATATCTCCTTACGATTGGAAGTTTTGATATGTAGGTGAGGGTCGGACCTTAGTGCGACGGATGCAGCGCATCCTTGAGGTACACGCAGGTCAGAATGGTAAAGACATAGGCCTGGATGAAGGCCACCAGGACCTCCAGACCGTACATGGCAGTGATCGCCAGAACCGAGACCGGGCTGACGACGGTCAGCGCGGCAAAGCCCGCGAACACCTTGATCACGGCGTGTCCCGCCATCAGGTTGCCGGCCAGACGAATGGAGTGGCTGACGGGGCGCACGAAGTACGAGATCAATTCGATGATCGCCAGGATCGGGCGCAGCGGCAGCGGCGCGCTCGAGACCCAGAACAGGCCGAGGAAACCGGCGCCGTTCTTGACGAAGCCAAGGATGGTCACGCTCAGGAACACCAGCAGGGCCAGCACCACGGTGACGGCGAAATGCGAGGTGGTGGAGAACGACAGCGGCAGCAGGCCGAGGAAGTTGGCGGAGACGATGAACATGAACAGCGTCATCACGTAGGGGAAGAACTTGACCCCCTCCTTGCCGCAGATATCCACGACCATCTTGTGAATGAAGCCATAGGCCATCTCGGCCACCGACTGCATCCGCGTCGGCACCACGGCGCGGCGCGACGAGCCCATGACCAGCAGGACGATGATCGCAACGACCGAAAGCCCCATCCACAGCGCCGCGTTGGTCGGCGTGTACCAAGCCAGCGTGTCACCCCCGAACAGCGGCTTCACGATGAACTGATCCATCGGGTGGAATACCAGGCCGCCGCTTTCGGCGGCGTGTTCTGCACCATGCGCTTCGGTTGCCACGTTCAGTCCCTCTCGTCGTCTCGCTCGGCCTCATCGGCCAATTTCTGCTCCTGGATCTCCTGCGCGCTGCGAAGCATCGTCTTCACCCCCGCGGCAAGGCCCAGCAATGTAAACAGCACCAGGAAGATCGGGATCGTCCCGAACAGGCTGTCCAGCCCGTATCCGATGCCAAAGCCGATCCCGAGACCGGCAACAAGTTCGACCACCATCCGCCAGGCATGCTGTGCCTGTGAATAATGCTCATCCGCACGGGGCTTGGGCGCCTGCGCCTCTTTCGCCGCCGCGATCCGCGCCTCCAGCTGCGCCAGGCGCTGCTTTTGGTCGTCATCACTCACCGGCGTCTACCCCACGCTTTTCCAAGCAAGGTGCTAAGCGGGCGGGGGCGCAGAGTCAATTCCTAGAATGGCGACGACAGGAAATGCCTAAGGCTTTGTTATAGTGAGTATTTTTAAAGAGAAGAAGGGGCGACGGCGGTGCCGGGCGACGGCCCCCGGCCCCAGAATGGCGCGAAAGGCATATTCAACCAAACGGTTGACGATCGCCGCGCCCCGGCGCTAGGGGCTGCGCATGACAGATCCTCTCGACATGGTATTCGCCGCCCTCGCCGACCCGACCCGGCGGGCGATCCTGTCGATGCTGCTGGAAGATGACATGGCGGTGACGGACGTGGCCGAGCCCTTCGAGATGTCGCTGGCGGCGGTGTCCAAGCACCTGGTCATCCTCAGCCGCGCCGGGCTGATCAGCCAGGAACGGCGCGGGCGGGTGAAATGGTGCAAGCTGGAGCCGGACGCGCTGCGCGCCGCCAGTGTCTGGATGCAGGGGTTCGGCCAGTTCGAGCCGGTCAACCTCGACGCTTTCGAGCGGTTCCTCGAGGCCGAGCTCAGCCCGCCAGCCGATCATACGCCCGAAAGCGGATCCTCAGATCCGGCCGGCTGAGGGCGCCCAGCGAGACAGTCAGGCGGATATCCTGTTCGGTCATGTCAGGCGTCCTGTTCCAGCAGCAGGATCAACGCCACCACCGTCATCGCGATGCCCACCAGCACCAGCCCGTTGGGCGCGCCGTGGCCCTGGGCGATTTCCCACAGGATCACCCAGGACGGGGTGAGATAGGTGTAGGCCATCACCTTGGCCGAGGGCAGCCGCAGCGTGGCGAATTGCAACAGGACAAAGGTGGCCGCGCTGGCAAAGATCGCCAGGTAGAACAGCCCGACCCAGACGATCGGCGGCAGCGCCCCCCATTGCGTCGCGCGGATGTCGGTCCAGCCGAACAGGACCAGCACTACGAAGCCCGCCAGCAACATGCCGAAAGTGAACATCACCGCCGGTTCGCCCCGGTTCAGCCGCCGGACCATGGGCGTATAGGCCGCGTGGGCGATGCAGCCGACGAAATAGATCACCTCGCCCTTGCCGATGTGAAACGCCTTGGCCGTTTGCCAGTCGCCGTCGAAGATCACCCAGAGCGCACCGCCCGCCCCCACCGCCAACGCGGCGGCCATGCGGCGAGTGGTGACCTGCCGGAGCAGCCAGTAGCCGAACAGCGCCGAGAGGATCGGGGTCAGCGTAAAGACCGCCGAGGCGCTGACCGCCCGGGCCGTCTTCAACCCCTCGAACATCAGCACGAAATAGGCGGCGAAGAGCCCGCCGAGAACCAGGTACCGCCAGGGCGCGGCGAAGGCGGCGCGGCTGACCTTGCCGGTGGCCGCCGCGATGATGCCGATCACCACCGCCGCGATGGCAAACCGCGCCGCGTTGAGGGCCGCCGGAGCGATCTCGTTCGCGACCTGCGTGCCGAGCGAGAAGGACCCCGCCACCAGCGCCGAGAAGGCCAGCATCGCCAGGTGCCCCTGCGCCCGCGGGCTGAGCCCGGCGCGGGTCGCGGACCTTGCATCGCTCATTTGCACCACTCCTGCGACCGTTCCTTGAGATGGCGCAGGAAACTCTGCACCTTGTTGGTCCGGTGCAGGTCCACGTGGGTGACCAGCCAGAGCGCGCCCGTCCAGTCGTCCTGCGGCGGCATCACCTGGACCAGGCCCGGGTGGCGCGCCGCCTCCCACACCGCCATGAAGCCGATGCCGGCGCCGGCGAGGATCGCCTCATGGGTCGCCTCGCCGCTGTTGCAGCGAAAGGTGACCGCCTCTGGCGGGACATGGGCCTGCAGCCACTTGGCATAGGGGGCGCGGCTGTCGGGATCATCCGCGCCGACGAAATGGTGCCGGGCGAAATCCCCGACCTCGGGGCGGCCATGTTCGGCGATATAGCCCTTGGAAGCATACATCGCTATCGGCAGCTCCGCGAAGCGTTGCACCACGTTGTCGGGCTGGTCCGGGGCCGAGCCGGCGCGGATCGCCACATGTGCCTCGCCATATTCCAGGCGGAACAGCCGCTCGCCGGTCAGGAAGCGCACGATCAGGCCGGGATGGCTCGCCTGGAACTCGGCCAGCGCCGGCACCAGCAAGGGCGACAGCGACGCCAGGGAGGTCACGACCAGTTCGCCCTTTACCTCGTCGCCCTGCCCCTTGAGCCGGCCGGAGAGCTGGTTGAACTGATCCTCGGTCGCCTGTGCCACGCGCAACAGGTCCTGGCCCGCCTCGGTGGGGGTGTAGCCGCGGGCGTGGCGCTGGAACAGCTTGACGCCCAGCCGCCCCTCGATCGCGTCGATATGGCGGATGACGGTGGCATGGTGCACGCCCAGCACCTCGGCCGCGCCGCTGACCGTGCCCATGCGGGCGACCTGAAATGCGGTGCGGATCTCGTCCCAGTTGTCCATAGGCCTCTCCCAATATGTGCGCCAGCTCACAGATGGCCTGCTTTCTGGGTAATTGCGTTCGGTGATGCAAGATATATCTCTCTGCCACAACCAACAACCACCACCCGACCGGAGTTTCTGAAATGACCCATATTCTCAGGATCGACAGCTCGATCAAAGGCGCGGCCTCGGTTTCGCACAAGCTGCTGGACCGCGCCGAGGATAAACTGACCACCGCCCACCCCGATGCCGATGTGGTGACCCGCGACCTGTCCTCCGGCGTGCCGGCCATCGACGGCAACTGGATCGCCGCCGTCTTCACCCCTGCCGAAAGCCGCAGCGCCGCACAGGCCGAGATCGCCGCCTATTCCGATGCGCTGCTGGCCGAGGTGCGCGCCGCCGACATCCTGCTGATCGGTCTGCCGGTCTATAACTTCGGCGTTCCCGGCCAGCTCAAGGCCTGGCTCGACCACCTGGCCCGCAAGGGCGAGACCTTTCAATACACCGAAACCGGCCCCGAAGGCCTGCTGAAAGGCAAGCGCGCCATCGTCGCCTTTACCTCGGACGGAACCCGGTTCGGCTCCGAGGTCGATTTTGCCTCGGGCTGGGTGCGCCACATGCTGGGTTTTCTGGGCATCACAGACGTGCAATTCGTCCATGCCGACCAGATGGTCTTCGACGCCGAAGCGACGCTGAAGGCGGCCGAGGCCCAGGTCGACGCGCTGGCCGCCTGAGCCCGGTCCGTCGGGCGACTCTTTCGCCACCGCTCTGCTGTCCGACAGCGGCGTGCCCTTTTCCGGGCGCGCCGTTTTCGTTTGGCCCCGCAAAACTTGACTCCGGCCGGCAAACCCCGTAACCGCGTCGCAACCATCCGGGAGCACTGTGTCTTCCGGTCCCGCCCAGCAGGGATCGCCCCCCACCAGCGAGTTTCGCCCGTGGGGGCACAACTGTTTGGGAATTTGCCCTCGCCCGCCGGGGGTGTTTGAGAACTGACCCACCCGCTCCTATCTTTGGGGCGACATATGACAACCGGAGAAGGAGCCTGCTGGCCCATGTTTGAAAATCTATCCGAACGCCTCTCCGGCGTCTTTGACCGGCTGACCAAGCAGGGCGCGCTGTCCGACGAGGACGTCAAGACCGCCCTGCGCGAGGTGCGCGTTGCGCTGCTCGAGGCGGACGTGTCGCTGCCGGTGGCGCGCGATTTCGTCAAGGCGGTGCAGGAACAGGCCACCGGCCAGGCGGTGACCAAATCGGTCACGCCGGGTCAGCAGGTGGTCAAGATCGTCCATGACGCGCTGGTCGACGTGCTGCGCGGTGAGGACGACCCCGGCGCGCTCAAGATCGACAACCCGCCGGCGCCAATCCTGATGGTCGGCCTTCAGGGTTCGGGCAAGACGACGACCACCGCCAAGCTGGCCAAGCGGCTGACCGAGCGCGAGGGCAAGCGGGTGTTGATGGCCTCGCTCGACACCAACCGCCCGGCGGCGATGGAGCAGCTGGCCATTCTCGGCAAGCAGATCGGCGTCGATACCCTGCCGATCGTCAAGGGCGAGGATCCGGTCGCCATCGCCAAGCGCGCCAAGACCCAGGCCGCGCTGGGTGGCTATGACGTCTACATGCTCGACACCGCCGGCCGGCTGCATATCGACGAGGAACTGATCCAGCAGGCCGCCGACGTGCGCGATGTCGCCAACCCGCGCGAGACGCTGCTGGTGGTCGACGGGCTGACCGGTCAGGACGCGGTCAACGTCGCGACCGAGTTCGACGACAAGATCGGCGTCACCGGCGTGGTGCTGACCCGGATGGACGGCGACGGACGCGGCGGCGCGGCGCTGTCGATGCGCGCGGTCACCGGCAAGCCGATCCGCTTTGTCGGCCTCGGCGAGAAGATGGACGCGCTGGAGACCTTCGAGCCCGACCGGATCGCCGGCCGTATCCTTGGCATGGGCGACATCGTCGCGCTGGTCGAGAAGGCGCAGGAAACCATCGAGGCCGAGCAGGCCGAGAAGATGATGCGCCGCATGGTCAAGGGTCAGTTCAACATGAACGACCTGAAGATGCAGCTGGAACAGATGCTCAAGATGGGCGGCATGGAGGGCATGATGTCGATGATGCCCGGCATGGGCAAGATGGCCAAACAGGTCGAAGAGGCCGGTTTCGACGACAAGATCATCCGCCGTCAGATCGCCCTGATCCAGTCGATGACGAAAAAGGAACGGGCCAACCCCAAGCTGTTGCAGGCCAGCCGCAAGAAGCGGATCGCCAAGGGCGCGGGGATGGATGTGAGCGATCTCAACAAGCTTCTGAAGATGCACCGCCAGATGGGCGACATGATGAAGAAGATGGGCAAGATGGGCAAAGGCGGCATGCTGAAACAGGCCATGAAGGGCATGTTCGGCAAGGGCGGCCCAAGCCCCGAGGACATGGCCGCCGGCATGGACCCCAAGGCGCTGGAAGCCGCCGCGCGCCAGATGGGCGCAGGTGGCAAGATGCCCGGCGGGCTGCCCGGTCTGGGCGGCGCCGCGCTGCCGCCGGGGCTGAGCGGATTCGGAAAGAAGAAGTGATGACTGCCGTCGCCATCCCCACGCTTGAGACCGAACGTCTGATCCTGCGCGCTCCGGGTCCGCAGGATTTCGTCCCCTTCGCCGCGTTCTACGCCAGCCCGCGCGCCAATTTCGTCGGCGGTCCGCTGAATGCCGAAGGCAGCTGGCGCATGCTGGCGATGGAGATCGGCCACTGGACGCTCAAGGGGTTCGGCCGCTGGACCGTGACCGAAAAGGGCGATGACACCGCCGTCGGCATGGTCGGCCTGTTCGACCCCGAGGGCTGGCCCGAGCCGGAAATCGGCTGGGACCTGTTCAACGGACACGAAGGCAAGGGATATGCCACCGAGGCGGGACGCGCCGCGCGTTCCTACGCCTATGACGTGCTGGGATGGCAGACCGTGATCAGCCTGGTGAAACCGGCCAACGTGGGCTCGGCCCGCGTCGCCGGGCGGCTGGGTGCGCGGCACGAGGGCGATTTCACCCATGAGCGGCACGGGTTCATGCAGGTCTGGCGCCACCCGGCGCCGGGAGATCTCGCCGATGGCGGGATGGAGGCCTACGCGTGAGCGCGCTTTGCCTCGATATTCCCATCGTGGAGACCGGCCGCCTGATCCTGCGCGGGCCGGAAGCGCGTGATTTCGAGGCGGTCGCGGCGTTTTTTGCCGACGGTGATCGCAGCTGGGGCTTTGGCGGGCCGAAAAGCCGCAACGAGGCCTGGCGCTGGTTCGCCGGCAACATCGGTCATTGGGCGCTGAACGGCTACGGGTTCTGGACGGTGGAAACCCGCGAGGACGGCCAGATCATCGGCATCGTCGGCCTGTGGAACCCCGAGGGCTGGCCCGAGCCGGAGCTGGGCTGGGTGATGTTCGAGGGCAGCGAAGGCAGGGGCTATGCCTTTGAGGCCGCGCAGGCCGCGCGCGATCATACCTACGGCCCGATGGGGTTCACCACGCTGACCAGCAACATCCTGCCGGGCAACGCGCGCTCGGTCGCGCTGGCCGAACGGCTGGGCGCCCGATACGAGCGTGACTTCACCAATGTCACCGGGGATACGGAGATGGCCTATCGCCACCCCTCGCCCGAGGCGCTGGCCAAGGCGCAAGAGCAGGAGGGCGCGGCATGACCGGCTTTGCCCTGCCCATCCCGGTGATCGAGACCGAGCGGCTGGTGCTGCGCGGCCCGCGCGAGGACGATTTCGAGGCGCATCTTGAATTCGCAACCTCCGAGCGTTCCAAATTCGTCGGCGGTCCCAGCGACCGCTGGCAGGCCTGGCAGGGTTTCTGCACCGGTATCGCGCATTGGGTTCTGCGGGGCTACGGGTTCTGGCTCATCGAAGACAAGGCCACCGGCTCTACTCTCGGCAAGACCGGATTCATTTGCCACGACGGCTGGCCGGAACCGGAACTGGGCTGGCACGTCTATGGCAATGCCGAAGGCAAGGGCATTGCCTTCGAGGCGGCACAAGCCGCCCGCGCCTACGGGGCGGAGCATTTCGGCCTCGAGCGTGTCATATCTCATATCGCCCCGGAAAACGTCCGCTCCATCGCTCTGGCAGAGCGGCTGGGCGCCGTGTTCGAGAGGGAAAGCGAGTTGCTGGGCCGGCCCTGCTTTATCTACCGCCATCCCGTGACGGAGGCCGCCTGATGCCCCAAACCATCCCCGTGCTGGAAACCCGGCGGCTGGTCCTGCGCGGCCCCGAGGCCGAGGATTACCCCAACTTCAAGGCCACCTTCACCAGCTATCGCGCGCGTTTCATGGGCGGGCCGCTGAACCCCTATGAAAGCTGGATGCTCTATGCTGCCGAGATCGGCCATTGGCAGATTCGCGGCTATGGCATGTGGATGATCCACGACAAGGCCAGTGACGAGACCTATGGCATGGCCGGCGGCTGGAAACCGGCGCAATGGCCCGAGGCCGAGATCGCTTGGGTGATCTGGCCCGACAAGGGCGGCAAGGGCTACGCGCTGGAGGCCACCGATGCGGTGCGCCGCTATCTCTATGCCGAAAAGGGCTGGACCACCGCGGTGAGCTACATCGACCCCAAGAACCTGGATTCGATCCGGCTCGCCGAGCGGCTGGGCGCGGTCAAGGATCCCGACGCGGCCAGCATCGACGGCAGCGACGCGGTCTATCGCCACCCGGCGCCGGCGCAGCTGGACGGCAGCCAGCTGGCGCATGGGATCGAGATGGAGATCGGCCATTACGCCGACCCGATGTTCAAACCGAAGGGCTGGGCCATTGACTGACATCCAGCCCCCCGCAGAAGGACACCGCACCATGACCGACGACGCGACCCGCGCCGCCGCCCTGCTGATGGAACATCGCGAGAGCATCGACCGGCTCGACGCGATCCTCGTCTATACCCTGGGCGAGCGGTTCAAGCACACACAGGCTGTCGGGAAACTGAAAGCCGAACACGACCTTCCCCCGTCCGATCCGGCCCGCGAGGCGGCACAGATCGAACGGCTCGAAGACCTGGCGAAACAGGCCGACCTGGATCCTGAGTTCGCCAAGGCGTTCCTCAACTTCATCATCGAGGAAGTGATCCGCCACCACAAGAAACACCAGGAATGACCCTCCTGGATCACTAGACACCAGAAATAACCGGGGCTTTCCCGGTCAACGCCATCAAAGGAGAAATCACCATGGCAATGAAAATCCGACTGGCCCGCGGCGGCTCGAAAAAGCGTCCCTTCTACCGCATCGTGGCCTCCGACAGCCGCATGCCGCGCGACGGCCGCTTCATCGAAAAGCTGGGCACCTACAACCCGCTGCTGCCGAAAGACAGCGAAGAGCGCGTGAAGATGGACATCGACGCCGTCAAGGCATGGCTCGACAAGGGCGCCCAGCCGACCGACCGTGTCGCCCGCATGCTGGAGGCCGCCGGCGTCCTTGAGAAGAAAGAGCGCAGCAACCCCAAGAAGGGCGAGCCGGGCACCAAGGCCAAGGAACGCGCCGAGGAGAAGGCTGCCAAGGCCGCCGAAGCAACCGAAGCCGCCGAGGCCCCGGCCGAGGACTGAGAGCGTGACCCTGCGGGACACGGCGTTTTCCTCTGAGTTTCGCAGCCAGCTCGACCTGCTGATGCGACTCCGGCGCGACGTGCGCCGGTTTCGCACCGACCCGGTGGACGAGGCGGCGCTGACGCGCTGCCTCTCCGCCTTCGGCCTGGCCCCCTCGGTGGGGCTGAGCCAACCCTGGCGCATCCTGCGCATCGAGACCGATGCCGCCCGCGATGCCGCCCTGAAGAATTTCCAGGACAGCAACAGCGACGCGCTGGCCGGCTATTCCGGCGAGCGGGCCCTTCTGTACAGTCAACTGAAGCTCTCCGGCATGCAGGAGGCGCCGGTGCAACTGGCGATCTACTGCGACGACGACACCGAACAGGGTCACGGGCTGGGCGCCGGCACCATGCCCGAGATGCGCCGCTATTCGGTGGCCTGTGCCATCGCCCTGTTCTGGCTGCGCCTGCGGGCCGAGGGGCTGGGGCTGGGCTGGGTCTCGGTCCTGGACCCGGCGCGGCTGAACCGCGACCTGAAGGTGCCGGACGGCTGGCAACTGATCGGATATTTTTGCCTTGGTCACCCGGAAGCTGTATCAGAAACCCCGGAACTGGAACAAAACGGATGGGAGCGCCGCCGCGCCGCCCTGCCCATCGAAATCCGCTGAGGCCCCATGACGAATTCACCTGCTGAAGACCTGGTCTGTGTCGGCGCCATCGCCGGCGCCTATGGCGTGCGTGGCGAGGTGCGGCTGAAAAGCTTTTGCGCCGAGCCCGAGGATATCGAGGTCTATGCCCCGCTCAGCACCGAGGACGGCGCGCAGAGCTACACGGTGGGGATCACCGGGCGGATCAAGAACGGGCTGACCGCGCGCCTTGGCGGCGTCGACAGCAAGGAGGCCGCCGATGCCCTGAAGGGGGTGCGCCTCTATGCCCCCCGCGACAGGCTGCCGGCGCTGCCCGATGACGAGTTCTATCACGCCGACCTGATCGGGCTGGAGGTGGTCGACACCGGCGGCACCGTGCTGGGCCGGGTCCGGTCGGTGCAGAACCACGGCGCCAGCGACCTGCTCGAGATCGCCGGACCGGGGCTGAAGACGACCGTGCTGCTGCCCTTCACGCAGGAGGCCGTGCCGACCGTCGACCTCGAGGCCGGGCGCATCATCGCCGATCCGCCCGAGGGGCTGTTCTGATGCCCGTCCGCCGCGCCCCTTGCCCTCCCACCGGCCGCCGGTAATGCGCGTGCTCCTGCATGCCGGGTTCCACAAGACCGGGACCACGACGGTGCAGCAGGCGCTTTATCGCAACCGCGATACCCTGGCGCCGCATCTGCGGTTGGTGCCCCGCGCGCGCATGGCCCCGGCGGGCAAGGCGGCGCAGGCCTGGTCGGCGGGCGGCGATCCCATCGACCTCGCGCTGTTCGGCTACGAGTTGGCACAGGTGATGGAGGGATGGGACGGCGATGATCCGCGCCCGGTGGTGATTTCGGCCGAGGATCTGTGCGGCCACATGCCAGGGCGGGATGGCGTGGAAACCTATGCCGCGACCGCACCGCTGATGCGGACGGTTTCCGAAACGCTGGCCGCCGTGCAGCCGAAGGCGGCGCCGGTGTTCTATTTCTCCACCCGTGGGGCCGAGGACTGGCTGGCCAGCGCCTATACCCAGCACCTGCGCGCGTCGCGCCTGACGCTGAGCGAAAAGGCGTTTTACGACCGGTTTCGCGGCGCTGCCGACCTCGCCGCAGTGGCCGCGGGCATCGCGGCGGCTCTGGCGCCCCTCCCGGTGCATCACTGCGCGCTGGAGCAAAGCCGCACCCGCGCGCTGGGGCCGCTCGATCCGCTGCTCGACCTGCTTGAGCTTCCCGAGGGGCTGCGCGACGGGTTGGAGCCGCAGCCGCCTGCCAATCCGGCGCTGCCCGCCGATTGCGCCAGGGGATTGCTGGCGCTGAACCGCAGCGATCTGGACGACGCCGCGCTGCGCGAGGCCAAGCGCGCGCTGATCGCGGAGCACGCCTGATGCCACGGGCCATCGTGATCCATCCCGGCTTTCACAAGACCGGAACCTCGACCCTGCAACAGGTGCTGAAACACAACCGCCCGGCGCTGAAGGGGCAGATGCGGATCGTGCTGAAGGGCGAGATGAAGGATCTGATCCACGCCGCGCGCGGCTATTCCACCTGGCGCGATCCGTTCACGCTGGACAAGTTCGCGCACAGGTTCCGCGCCCTGCTGGAGCGCGTGGGGCAAATGCCCCGGCGGGTGCTCTGCCTCTCCGCCGAGGAGCTTTCGGGCCACCTGCCGGGGCGCGCGGGCATTCCCGACTATTCCGCCGCGCCGGTGCTGGCGGGGGAAATGGCACGCATCGCGGGCGAGATGCACCCCGGCACGCCGATCCGTTTCTACCTGACCCTGCGCGACCGCGAACCCTGGCTGCACAGCGCCTATTGGGAACATGTAAAGGCCTCGTCCATGACCCGGGACTGGGAGGATTTCGCAAGGACCACCCGCCCCGGTGCCGACCTGACCACGGCGGCAGATGCGGTGGCAGTAGCCGTGCCCGGGACGGTGCACCGCCGACGGCTGGAAGATTGCGCCGCGCACCCGCTTGGCCCGGCCGCGCCCCTGCTGGATCTTTGCGGCATCCCCGCCGAAGTTCAAAGCGACCTGGCGCCGGTTCCCCCCGCCAACACGCGCCGGGACGACAGCGTTCTGCTTGCGCTTCTGGCCGCCAACCGCGCATACAGCGACCGCGACGCACGCCAGGCCGCCAAACGGGCGATCCTGGACGCCGCGCAGGAGACGCCGCATGACTGACAGCCCCGAAACCCCGGCCCGTTCACTGGGCCGCAAGACCATTCGCCCGACCCTGAAGCCGCGCGAGCTGATCACCCAGACCCCCGACCTTTTCGGGGTGTGGAAGGCCAAGGTGATCACGCTGTTTCCCACGGCCTTTCCCGGCGTGCTGGGCGAAAGCCTGACCGGCAAGGCCCTGCAGGAGGGGTTGTGGCAGCTGGAAACGCTGGACCTGCGGCAGTTCGGGATCGGCAAACACCGCAACGTCGACGACACCCCCGCCGGCGGCGGCGCCGGTATGGTGTTGCGCGCCGACGTCCTGGGGCCGGCGATCGAACAGGCAATGGAGGGCACCGCGCCCAACTGGCCTCTGATCTATCTCAGCCCGCGCGGGCGGCGGATGGACCAGCCGCTGATGCGCAACCTGGCCCGCGCCGATGGCGTTACGCTGATCTGCGGGCGGTTCGAGGGCGTCGATGAGCGGGTGCTGGAGGAATACGGCGTGCAGGAGGTCTCGCTGGGCGATTTCGTGATGACCGGCGGCGAGATCGCGGCGCAGGCCCTGATCGACGCCACCGTGCGGCTGTTGCCCGGCGTGCTGGGCAACCAGGCCTCGACCGAGGAGGAAAGCTTTTCCTCCGGATTGCTGGAACATCCGCAATATACCCGGCCCGCCGCGTGGAAGGATCGCCCGATCCCCGAGGTTCTGATGTCGGGCCACCACGGACGCATCGCGGACTGGCGCCAGCAGATGGCCGAGCGCCTGACGCAGGAGCGTCGACCGGACCTCTGGAGCAGCTATCTGGCCGGCAAGGGCGACGATCAGGGTTGATCCGCCCCCGTTTATCCCGTAAACGCGCGCAGATCCCGACCCGCAATGGCGGCTTGGGATTCGTCGGGTATTGCTGAATTCCGGGTGCAGCAGGCTTTCTTCGGCCAAACGCACCAAGCATTCCCCGCGATGCAAGGAACGGACGACCTGATCTCTGGCGGGCGCCCCCGATTTGTCGGGACAGCGGACCCGGTGAAGACCAAGAGCTCTTAGGGCGCGCAAATCTTCGTGGATCAACCGCGAGCAAATCAGGAGTAGATGCGATGGACCTGATCGCACAGCTGGAGGCGGAACAGATTTCCGCCCTGGGGAAAGACATCCCCGACTTCAAGGCCGGTGACACGATCCGTGTCGGCTTCAAGGTGACCGAAGGGTCGCGCACCCGCGTGCAGAACTATGAAGGTGTCTGCATCAGCCGCAAGAACGGCGCTGGCATCGCCGGTTCGTTCACCGTGCGCAAGATTTCCTTCGGCGAAGGCGTGGAACGTGTGTTCCCGCTTTACTCGACCAACATCGACAGCATCACCGTTGTCCGCCGCGGCCGCGTTCGCCGCGCCAAACTGTACTATCTGCGCTCGCGTCGCGGCAAATCGGCCCGGATCGCGGAAGTGTCGAACTACAAACCCAAATCGGCTGGCGCCGAGGCGTAAGGAGCGGAGCGATGAAAAACGGCATTCACCCCGAATATCACCTGATCGACGTCAAGCTGACCGACGGTACCGTGGTGCAGATGAAATCCACCTGGGGCGCCGAAGGCGACCAGCTGGCACTGGACATCGACCCCTCGGTGCACCCGGCCTGGACCGGTGGCTCCTCGCGCCTGATGGACACGGGCGGCCGCGTGTCGAAGTTCAAGAAGAAATACGAGGGCCTCGGCTTCTGAGCCGACCTCCTCGATGGTTTCGGAACGCCGCCCCCTCGGGGCGGCGTTTTTCGTTTCAGCCCCATGCGCGGGTGGCGTGGCAATCACATCGACTTGTGAAACCACTTGCGCGCAAGCTAGGGGTTTTTCTTGCAACCGCCCCAAGATATAGTATGCCGAACGGGAAAACAGAGCCTAACAAGGGCCGGAGACGAGAATATGGCGCATATCATTGTGGTCGGAAACGAAAAGGGCGGTGCGGGCAAATCCACCGTCTCGATGCATGTGGCAAGCGCACTTGCCCGGCTGGGCCACAAGGTGGCAGCGCTGGATCTGGACCTGCGCCAGCGGTCACTGGGACGCTACGTGGAGAACCGCGCCGCATTCATCAAGGAACACGACGTGGACCTGCCTCAGGTGCGGCTGCACGAGCTGCCGGAGATCGACCCGGCCACGCTGAATCCCGGCGAGAACGTCTATGACCACCGGCTGTCGGCGGCGATCTCGGGGCTGGAGGCGGACAATGATTTCATCCTGATTGATTGCCCCGGTTCGCACACCCGGCTGAGCCAGGTGGCGCATTCGCTGGCCGATACGCTGATCACGCCGCTGAACGACAGTTTCATCGATTTCGACCTGTTGGCGCACACCGATCCCACCGGGGAAAAGATCCTCGGCCCCTCGGTCTATTCCGAGATGGTGTGGAATGCCCGCCAGTTGCGGGCACAGGCCGGGCTGAAGCCGATCGACTGGGTGGTCATTCGCAACCGCGTCGGCACCCAGCGGATGGTGAACAAGGAAAAGATGGAGCGCGCGGTCAAGATGCTGTCCAAGCGCATCGGGTTCCGCATCGCCCCCGGCTTTTCCGAGCGCGTGATCTTCCGCGAGCTGTTTCCGCGCGGGCTGACCCTGCTGGACCTGCGCGATGTCGGCGTGCGCCAGCTCAACATCTCGAACATCGCGGCGCGACAGGAATTGCGCGACATGATGAAGGCGCTGAACCTGCCCGACGTCAACGTCAAGTTCTAGGCAGTTTCAGGCCACCGGGGTATAGACGGTGAACAGCTCCTGCGGCTGGGACACCCCGCGCAGCATGTAGCGCCCCAGCGACACCAGATCATGCGGTCCGCCCGGCGCGGCCTTGCGGATCGCCTCGGACAGGATCACGTTCTGCCCGAGGCTGCGGTGCATCTCGGACAGGCGCGCGGTCAGATTCACCGCCGGGCCGATCACGGTGAAATCCAGCCGGGTTTCCGACCCGATATTGCCGTAAAAAATCTCGCCCGCGTGCAGCGCCATGGTGAAGCCAGTGACCGGCAGCGCCTGCGCCACGCGATCCCGGTTGAGTGCCTCGATCCGCTCGGTCAGGTCGGCCACCGTGTCCAGCGCGGCCCCGGCCGCGACCGCCTGCTCCGGCTGGTCGAACATCGCCAGCAACCCGTCGCCCATGAACTTCAGGACATGACCGCCGCGCGCGTGGATCGTGTCGACCACCACCCCGAGATAAGCGTTGAGCATGGTGATCAGGTCGGGAACCGGGATGCGCTCGGCCAGGCTGGTAAAGCCGCTGAGGTCGAAATAGAAGATCACCGCGTCGATCCGCTGGAGCGAGCCGCGCTGGATTTCGCCCGACAGCACCCGCCTGCCGGCGTCATGGCCCAGGTAGGCGCCCAGCAGATCCCGCGCGATCCGCCGGTTCGACGTCGATTTCAACGCCAGCCCCAAGTGCGGCAGGGTGCCCCGAATCAGGCACAGATCGCTGTCCGAGAACCCGTCCGGGTGATCGCTGGTCCAAGAGGCGAGCATGCCCTCGGGCGTATAGGCGGGATCGAAATCCGCGTTCTCGGCCGGTTTCTCGAACGTCAGGCCGGTGGCGAAATAATCGGTCGCACCGCGTTCGCGCAGCTCGTTGAGCAAGGGATACCGGCTGTGATGCCCCGGGTCGGGCATGCGCTCGCGCAGCTCCGTCTTGCCGGAGTGAATGATCTCATAAAGCGGGCTTTGCAGCCATTCCCGGCGCGGCGTGGTCTGGTGGGCAAAGCGTTGCTGCGACACGCCGCTTTCCCCGCGCAGCCATTCGAAGGCGATCCCGCCAAAACGCGGGTGCAGGGCCCGCTGCGCCACGTGCAGACGATAGAGCGGCACGCCGATCTCCGTGAGCTTGCCGCAATACCCGGACAGCAGTTCCTCGCGCGCGGTTCCGTCGATGCCACGCGACAACAGCCAATCCGACAGGTCAGGCGCGGCAGGATGGCGGGAACGGGACATGCAAAGGCTCCACGAGAGACAAGAGTTTCAATAACATAAGACGCGGTATTTCTCGATCTAGCGGATGCCGGCCAACTGCCGGAGCATGGACCGCAACAACGCCACCTCACCGCTGGTGAAATGGCGCGCCAGCTTGGCATCATAGTCCCGTGCGACTCCGCGAAGGTCGCGATACGCCGCCTCGCCCGCCGGCGTCAATTCCAAATGCTCCGACCGGCGGTCGCGCGCATCCCTTGTCCGGGTCAGGAACCGGCGATCGGCCAGCCGCTGGACCGCGCGGCTGACCTTGGTCTTGTGCATCCTGGCACGCGTCCCGATCTCCTTTGCGGTCAACCGCCCGTACATCCCGAGGTGAAACAGCACCCGCCATTCGGTGCGCAGCATGCCATAGCGGTTCTTGTACACGTTCTGAAACGCCAGAGAGCTTTCCTCGGCCGCCTGGTTGAGCAGGAACGGCAGGAAATCGGCCAGGTCAAAGCTGTCCTCCCCGGTTTCGGGATTTGGCGATTTTTCCGTCATCATGTATTGTTAGTTACAAAATCAACTATTACGCAGCAAGCAGGATTTAGGAGGAGCGCGCGATGAACCGTCCGATGGACCCCCACAGCTTGGTGCAGGCTGCTTCGCCCACCGGCACCACCGAGGGCTACATGCCCGGCTTTGGCAACGACTTCGAGACCGAGGCCCTGCCCGGCGCCCTGCCCCAGGGCATGAACAGCCCGCAGAAGTGCAACTATGGTCTTTACGGCGAACAGCTCTCCGGCACCGCCTTTACCGCCAACCCGCCGGAGCGGACCTGGACCTATCGCATCCGTCCCAGCGTCAAGCATTCGGCCCGCTACGAAAAGATCGACCTGCCGCACTGGAAATCCGCACCCAACGTGGACCCCGACGTGATCAGCCTGGGCCAGTACCGCTGGGATCCGGTTCCCTATACGGACGAAAAACAGACCTGGCTGACCGGCATGCGCACCATGACCACCGCCGGCGACGTGAACACCCAGGTGGGCATGGCCAGCCATGTCTACCTGATCACCGCCTCGATGGTGGACGAATATTTCTACTCGGCCGATTCCGAACTGCTGGTGGTGCCGCAGGAGGGCCGTCTGCGCTTTGCGACCGAGCTGGGCATCATCGACCTGGAGCCGAAAGAGATCGCCATCCTGCCGCGCGGGCTGGTCTATCGCGTCGAGGTGCTGGAGGGACCGGCGCGCGGTTTCGTCTGCGAGAATTACGGCCAGAAGTTCGAGCTGCCGGCGCGCGGCCCGATCGGCGCCAACGCCATGGCCAACCCGCGCGACTTCAAGGCCCCTGTGGCCGCCTTCGAGGACCGCGAGACCCCATCGACCCTGACCATCAAGTGGTGCGGCCAGTTCCATCAGACGAAGATCGCCCAGTCGCCGTTGGACGTGGTGGCCTGGCACGGAAATTACGCGCCCTACAAATACGACCTGCGCACCTATTGCCCGGTCGGCGCGATCCTGTTCGACCATCCCGACCCGTCGATCTTTACCGTTCTGACCGCCCCCTCGGGCGTGCCGGGCACCGCCAACATCGACTTCGTGCTGTTCCGCGACCGCTGGATGGTGGCCGAGAACACCTTCCGCCCGCCGTGGTACCACAAGAACATCATGTCCGAGCTGATGGGCAACATCCATGGCCAGTATGACGCCAAGCCGCAGGGGTTCGTGCCCGGCGGGATGAGCCTGCACAACATGATGCTGCCGCACGGGCCGGACAAGACCGCCTTCGAGGGGGCGTCGAACTCCAACCTCGGGCCGGAAAAGCTGGAGAACACCATGTCCTTCATGTTCGAGACCCGCTTTCCGCAGCACCTGACCGCCTTTGCCGCGCAAGAGGCACCGCTGCAGGACGATTACATCGACTGCTGGAGCGATATCGAAAAAAAGTTCGACGGCACGCCCGGAACCAAGTGAGGCCTGACGGGTTTCCCCCTCCCCGCGCCACGGCGTAGGGTGGGCTCAATCCAACACCTCGACCGACAAGGAAACTGAAATGCCCCTGATGAAAAGCTGGGTGGAGAGCGCCAATGCGCCCGACTGCCCCTTTCCCCTGAACAACCTGCCCTATGGCGTGTTCTCGATCGAAGAAGACGATCCGCGCTGCGGCGTGGCCATCGGCGACAAGATCCTCGACGTGACCGCCGCCGAGGCCGAGGGCCTGATCACGCTGGACGACATGCCGCTGTTCGACCTGCCGTTCTGGAACCCGCTGATGGAAGAAGGCCCCGCCGTCTGGGCCGCCCTGCGCGACCGGCTGATCGCGCTGCTGTCCGAGGGCGCGGAAGAGCGCGCCACGGTCGAGCCACTGCTGGTGCCGATGGCCGGGGCCGAACTGCACATGCCCTTCGCGGTCTCGGAATACACCGATTTCTATGCGGGCAAGAATCATGCCGTCAACGTCGGCACCATGTTCCGGGGGGCGGAAAACGCGCTGCCGCCGAACTGGCTGCATATCCCGATCGGCTATAATGGCCGGGCGTCGTCCGTGGTGGTATCCGGCACCGAAGTGCGCCGCCCCTGGGGGCAGCTCAAATCGCCCGATCATGACAAGCCCGCCTTCCTGCCCTCGCGCCGTTTCGACATCGAGCTTGAGATGGGCGCCATCGTCGGCACCCCCTCGGACGGGCCGATCACCGTGCAGGAGGCCGATGATCACATCTTCGGCTACGTGCTGCTGAACGACTGGTCGGCACGCGACATCCAGGCCTGGGAATACCAGCCGCTGGGGCCGTTCCAGGCCAAGGCGACCGCCACCACCATCAGCCCCTGGATCGTGACCAAGCCGGCGCTGGAGCCGTTCCGCACCGATACGCCGGCGCGCGAGGTCGAACTGCTGGATCACCTCAAGGACTGCGGCCCGATGCTCTATGACATCGAGCTGGAGGTGACGCTGGCCCCCGAGGGCAAGGCTGAAACCACGCTCGCGCAGACCAACTACAAGGAAATGTACTATTCCGCCGCCCAGCAACTGGCGCATCACAGCACCAGCGGTTGCCCGATGAACGCAGGCGACCTGCTGGGTTCCGGCACCATCTCCGGCACAGAGAAACACCAGCGCGGCTCGCTTCTGGAACTGAGCTGGGGCGGCAAGGAGCCGATCGAGCTGGACAGCGGCGAGACCCGGACCTTCATCGCGGATAACGACACCCTGACGCTCAAGGGCGCGGCCAAGGGCGACGGCTATACCATCGGTTTCGGCGATTGTGTGGGCAAGGTGCTGCCGGCGCGGGACGATCCTTTCGCGCGATGATCGGGCTGGACCACATACAGCTCGCGATCCCGAGAGAGGGCGAGGCGGCCTGCCGCGCGTTCTGGGGCGATCTTGTCGGCCTTGCCGAGCTCGAGAAACCCCGGACGCTGCGCCAGCGCGGTGGCTGCTGGTTCAGGCTGGACGGCGCCGAGTTGCACCTTGGTGTCGAGGAGCGGTTCTCGCCCGCGAAAAAGGCACATCCCGGCTTCCGCGTGGACGAGATCGAGGGGCTGGCCAGCCGCCTTTCCGAAGGGGGACACGCCATCACCTGGGACGCGACCATCCCCGGGCGCAAACGCTTCTTCACCGAGGACCCGTTCGGCAATCGCCTGGAGTTCCTCGGATGACCCGGCTTTTCCTCTTACCGGAAATATCCTGGGGGTTTGGGGGCAAAGCCCCCATGACCGGGCGGGGACACGGCGACGGCCCGGGCCTTGCCGCCACCTCAGACACCCGCCTGCCAGTCCAGCACGGATTGCAGTGGGCAGAGCAGCATCAGCATGTTCAGCGTCAGCCCGTCGCGGATCAGCGCGAGGGTCAGCACCTCGAACCCCACCACGATCGCCACGCTGGCCCAGATCGGCAGCCGCCGGGCCAAGGCAAAGCCCAGCAGCATGGCCAGAATATCGACGGTGGAATTGATCACCGCATCGCCGTTGTAATCGACCGAGACGGTCGCACTGCGATATCGTTCGATCACCCAGGGGGTATTCTCGACGATCTCCCAAGTGCATTCGACCGCCATGGCGATCACCAGCCGCCAGCGCAGCGGCATGGCGCGGGCGCCCCACCAGAGGGCGGCGAAGAACAGGATGCCGTGCATCAGGTGGCTCGGGGTATACCAGTCCAGCAGCGACTGGCTGCTCGGACCGGGATCGCCGGGGCCGTGCCACAGGGCGACCGCGCCGCAGGGACAGATCAGCGCCCGCCCCATTGCCCAAAGGATCAGGACCGTGGCCAGCAGAAGGGCCACGACCAGAACGGAAGGAAACGCGCGCCGCGATCGGATCATGGCGCGAGACAAGCACGACGCCCCGGCGTCGTCCATTGAAAAGAAAAGGAAAGACCATGGCCAAGGCATTCGCGTCGCAAGGCGACATGACCGAGAAGAAAATCAGCTTCACCGAGGTGGGTGACGGGCTCTATGCCTTCACCGCCGAGGGCGATCCGAACTCCGGCGTCATCATCGGTGACGACAGCGTGATGATCGTCGAGGCGCAGGCCACCCCGCGGCTGGCCAACAAGGTGATCGAATGCGTCCGCTCGGTCACCGACAAGCCGATCACCCACGTGGCGCTGACCCATTACCACGCGGTTCGGGTGCTGGGCGCCAGCGCCTTCGGCGCGCAGCAGATCATCATGTCGGATGCCGCGCGCGGCATGGTGGTGGAACGGGGGCAAGAGGACTGGGACAGCGAATTCCAACGTTTCCCGCGCCTGTTCGAGGGGCATGAGAGCATCCCCGGCCTGACCTACCCGACCACCACCTTCAGCGATTCGATGACCGTCTACCTGGGCAAGCGCCGGGTCGACATCATGCACCTCGGCCGCGCCCATACCGCCGGCGATGCGGTGATCCACGTGCCCGACCAGAACGTGATGTTCACCGGCGATATCGTCGAGTATCACTCGGCCTGCTACTGCGGTGACGGCCATTTCGCCGACTGGGGTGACACGCTGGACGCGATCAAATGGTTCGACGTCGATGCCATCGCACCGGGCCGGGGCGATGCGCTGGTCGGGCCCGAGATGGTCAACGCGGCGATCGAGAACACCCGCGATTTCGTCGAAAGCACCTATCGCCCGGCAGCCAAGGTGGCGGCGCGCGGCGGCTCTCTGAAAGAGGCCTGGGACGCGGTGCGCGCCGAATGCGATCCGAAATTCGCCGAGTACGCGATCTACGAGCATTGCCTGCCCTTCAACGTCGCCCGCGCCTTTGACGAGGCCCGCGGCATCGAGACCCCGCGGATCTGGACCGCCCAGCGCGACCTGGAAATGTGGGAACAGCTTCAAGGGTGAGCGTCGTCTGGCAATCGCTCCAGTGGAGCGATTGAGCCGCGAACGGGCGGAACCCCGGCAAAGCCCGGCCTCGCAGGCCAACCCGGGGCGCGTTTGATCCAGATCGTGTCGCCCCGGATCGGACGATGAGAGGATGACAAGGACTCCCGGCGCAACCGCGCCGGGACAAGGAGGAGGTGCGCCCGGCGCGCAAACTGGGAGAAAACCCATGAACAAGATCTTCGAAACGCCGCTCTACCCCTATGCCCGCCACCCGGACGAGGATGCCTCCGTCCCGGTGCGGCACCAGGTCATCGTGGTCGGTGCCGGCCCCGTCGGCCTGGCGGCGGCCATCGACCTTGCCCAGCAGGGCATCGAGGTGGTGATCCTCGACGAGAACGACAAGGTGAGCTTCGGCTCGCGCGCAATCTGTTTCGCCAAGCGGCCGCTGGAAATCCTCGACCGACTGGGCGCCGGCCAGCCGATGGTCGACAAGGGCGTCGTCTGGAACCGGGGCAAGGTCTTTTTCGATGATCGCAAGGTCTATGACTTCAACCTGCTGCCCGAAGAGGGCCACCAGCGTCCGGCCTTCATCAACCTGCAACAGTACTATTTCGAGGATTTTTTAGTGAGCCGGGTCCGCGAGTTGCAGGCCGAGGGCGCCCCGATCGAGATCCGCGGCCGCAACAAGGTCTCGGCGGTGGGCACTCACCCCGATCACGTGACGCTGGAAATCGACACCCCCGAGGGCAGCTACAACATCGAGGCCGACTGGGTGATCGCCTGTGACGGCGCCGGGTCGCCGATGCGGGCGATGCTGGGCAAGGATTTCGTCGGCCGGGTGTTTGAGGACAACTTCCTGATCGCCGACGTGATCATGGAGGCCGATTTCCCGACCGAACGCTGGTTCTGGTTCGACCCGCCGTTCAACCGGGGCCAGTCGGCGCTGTTGCACAAGCAGCCGGACGGCGTCTGGCGCATCGACCTGCAACTGGGCTGGGACATCGACAAGGAGCGCGAGAAGCGCCCCGAGAACGTGATCCCGCGCCTCAAGGCGATGCTGGGCGACGAGGTAGAGTTCGAACTGGAGTGGGTCAGCATCTATACCTTCCAGTGCCGCCGGATGGAGCAGTTCCGCCACGACCGGGTGATCTTTGCCGGCGATGCCGCCCACCAGGTCAGCCCGTTCGGTGCGCGCGGTGCCAACTCCGGCGTGCAGGACACCGACAACCTGATCTGGAAGCTCAAACTGGTGATCGAGGGCAAGGCCCCCGAAAGCCTGCTGGACAGCTACGATCACGAACGGGTGCATGGCGCCGAGGAGAACATCCTCAACTCCACCCGCTCGACTGACTTCATCACGCCGAAATCGGACATGTCGCGGATGCTGCGCGACGCGGTTCTGGACCTGAGCGAGCATTACGAATTCGCGCGCCCGCTGGTGAACTCCGGTCGCCTCTCGGTGCCCTGCACCTATGACGGCTCGCCGCTCAACTCGGCCGACGCGCTGGACGGGCCGGAGCGGACCCGTCCCGGCTCGCCCTGCCCCGATGCGCCGCTGGGCGAGGGTTTCCTGTTGCCCAGGCTGGGCGACCGGTTCACCCTGCTGACCATCGACGCCGAGGCCCCCGACCTGATCGAGGAGGACGGGATCGAGGTCACGCGGCTGGCGCTCTCGGTCAAAGACGACCCGACGCTTGCGCTGAAGGAACGGTACCTGGGCGATGCCCCCTCGGCGGTCTACCTGATCCGCCCGGATCAACACGTGGCCGCCCGCCGTGCCAGCTTTGACGAAACCCTGTTCCGCGCCGCCATCCGCCGCGCCACCGGCAAGGAGTGACACCCATGTCCGACCTGATCCTGACCCCGAACATCGACGGCGCCGACGATTTCTATGCCGACCTTCTCGCCACGCACGAGGGGCTGGAAACCGCCGACAGCAACGCGCTGAACGCGCGGCTGGTGCTGATCCTGGCCAATCACATCGGCGACCGGGACGTGCTGTGCCAGGCCCTGCGCGCCGCCAGGCTCGAAAAGGAGGAGTAACCGATGAAGATCGAGAAAATTCACCACGTCGCCTACCGCTGCAAGGACGCCAAGGAAACCGTCGAGTGGTATGGCAAGATGCTGAACATGGACTTCGTGCTGGCGATTGCCGAGGATCACGTGCCCTCCACGCACGACCCCGACCCCTACATGCATGTCTTTCTTGATGCGGGCGACGGCAACGTGCTGGCGTTTTTCGAACTGCCGACCAAGCCCGAGATGGGCCGCGATCCCAACACCCCCGAATGGGTGCAGCACATCGCCTTCAAGGTAAAGGACCGCGACGAGCTGATTGCGTTCAAGGAGCATCTCGAGGCCAATGGCGTCGAGGTTCTGGGGGTGACGGATCACTCGATCTTCCACTCGATCTATTTCTTCGATCCCTCGGGCCACCGTGTCGAACTGGCCTGCCCGGACCCGGAAGAAGACGCGATGCTGAAAAAGCTGGACGCGGTGAAATGGGACATGCTGGAGGAATGGTCAAAGACCAGGAAGGCCCCCAAGCATGCCGATTGGATGCACGCGAAAGAGCTGAGCGACGTCTGAGACAACACCCCGGCAAGGGCGCAACCCCCTGCCGGGCCACCAACCAACACGGGAGAACGGGCATGCGCGAGGCTGTGCTCTATGATTACTGGCGCTCTTCGGCCAGCTACCGGATGCGGATCGCGCTGAACTTGGCCGGCATCGCCTATACCTCGGTTCCGATCGACCTGGTCGCCAAGGAGCACAAGGCGCCCGAGCACATCGCGCGCCACCCGCAGGGGCTGGTGCCGGTGCTGGAGATCGACGGTCTGCGGCTGACCCAATCGCTGGCGATGCTCGACTATCTCGACCGCACCCGCGACATGGGCCTTCTGCCCGAGAACCCCGCCCGGCGCGCGGCGCAGATGGCCTTGGCCCATGCGATCGCGGTGGACATCCACCCGGTCTGCAACCTTCAGGTGGTCGCCTATGCCGCCGAGATCACCGACAACCGCGCCGGCGTGCGCGAGGACTGGATGAAACGCTTCATCCGCCCCGGCCTGCAGGCGGTGGAAACCATGCTGGCCGCCTTCGATCAGTCGCCCTTTTGCTGCGGCGATGAACCGGGCCTCGCCGACATCTGCCTGATCCCGCAAATGTACAACGCCCGCCGCTGGGAGGTGGAGGTGTCCGACCTGCCGAGACTGCTCGCGGTCGAGGCCGCCTGCGCAGAACACCCGGCCTTCGCCGCCGCCCACCCGGACCGGACCAGACCCGCCTGACGACGTCCCGGCGCCTTAGTCCCGCGAGGGGCCGGTGCCGGTTTCATGCACCTCGTTCAGAAGATCGAGAAGCAGCTCGTAGCGCGCCGCGCCCAACCGCGCCCGCAGGCTGTCCATCAGCACGACACTGGCCTCGAGATTGGCGGCGATCACCTTCTGCCCTTCGGCGCTGATCTGGACCACCTGCTTGCGCCTGTCGTCCTCGTCTCTGCGGCGCAGGATCAGGCCCTTTTCCTCCAGCTTCTGCAGGATTCGGGTCAGGCTGGGCAACAGCAGACAGGCCATGTCGGCGATCCGCGTCGGCTCCATCGCGCCGCCCTCGTCAAGCACGCGCAACACCCGCCATTGCTGTTCGGTGATCCCGACATCGGCCAGCATCGCGCGGATCGGTCCCATGACCTGTTCGCGCGCGCGCAACAGCGCGATCGGCAAGGAGCGGGAGGTGGATGGCAATCCTCTGGACATGGACCATCTTTGCCGCGCCGCGTCGCCCAGCGCAATCGGTCATCGTGTCATCCGGGTTGACAGCGGCCCCATTTTAGTGAACATGTTAAATACTAAAGAGAGAGGAGACACGCGATGGCGCATGTGATGGTCGATTATTCGCCGAACGTCGAGGACTGGGTCGACATGGCCGGCTTCTGTGACGCCTTGCGCCGCGCCGCCATCGGGACCGGCGCGCTGCCGATGCCGGGGGTCCGGGTGCGGGCGATGCGGGCCGATCACGTCTCGATCGCCGATGGCGACCCGGACCATGGCTATATCGACATCTCGGTCCGGCTGCGCGGGGGGCGCGACCTGCCCACCCGAAAGGCTGCGACCGCGCATATCTTTGCCGCCGCCGAAAGCTTCCTCGCGCCGGTGATGGCGGTCCGCTCGCTCGCCCTGTCGCTGGAGATGCGCGACATCGACCCCGAGCTGGCTCCGAAAACCGGCACCATCCGCGACCACCTGAAAAAGGCGACCTGACATGACCGCGCTGACCGAGAACATCGAGAAACTCAACGACTACCTCGCCCGTTTCCGCGAGGGTGGCATCCAGAACCTGATCGCGGGCGAAAGCCGCCCGGCGGTCTCCGGCGCGGTGTTCGACACCACCTCGCCCGTCGACGAAAGCCTGATCTGCCCGGTGGCGCGCGGCGGGGCCGAGGATATCGACGCCGCCGCCCGGGCCGCGGCGCAGGCCTTTCCCGCGTGGCGCGACATGCCGGCGGCCGAGCGCAAGGCCATCCTGATCCGCATCGCCGAGGGGATCGAGGCCCGCGCCGAGGAAATCGCCCTGTGCGAATGCTGGGACACCGGGCAGGCGCTGCGCTTCATGTCCAAGGCGGCGCTGCGCGGCGCGGCCAACTTCCGCTTCTTCGCCGACAAGGTGAGCAGCGCCCGCGACGGGCAGAACCTGCGCTCGCCCACGCTGATGAACGTCACCACCCGCGTGCCGCTGGGCCCGGTGGGGGTGATCACCCCGTGGAACACCCCCTTCATGCTGTCGACGTGGAAGATTGCCCCGGCGCTCGCCGCCGGTTGCACCGTGGTGCACAAACCGGCCGAGTTCAGCCCGCTGACCGCGCGCATCCTCGCCGAGATCGCCCATGAGGCCGGTCTGCCCGATGGGGTCTGGAACCTGGTCAACGGGTTCGGAGAAGACGCCGGCCGCGCGCTGACCGAACACCCGGCGATCAAGGCCATCGCCTTTGTCGGCGAATCCAAAACCGGCTCGATGATCATGAAACAGGGCGCCGACACTCTGAAGCGGGTGCATTTCGAACTGGGCGGCAAGAACCCGGTGGTGGTATTCGACGATGCCGATTTGGACCGCGCGCTCGATGCCGCGATCTTCATGATCTATTCGCTCAACGGCGAACGCTGCACCTCGTCCTCGCGGTTGCTGGTGCAGGACACCATCGCCGACGCGTTCGAGGCAAAGCTGGCCGAGCGCGTCAACAACATCCGCGTCGGCCATCCGCTGGACCCGGAGACCGAGGTCGGCCCGCTGATCCACAAGGTGCATTTCGACAAGGTCACCTCTTACTTCGACATCGCGAAAACCGATGGCGCCACCGTGGCCGCCGGCGGCGAACGGGTCGGCGACCAGGGCTGGTTTGTGCGCCCCACCCTGTTCACCGGGGCCACCAACGACATGACCATCGCGCAGGAGGAGATCTTTGGCCCGGTGCTGACCTCGATCCGCTTTACCACCGAGGATGAGGCGCTGCACATCGCCAATGACACCCAATACGGGCTGACCGGCTATGTCTGGACCAACGACCTGACCCGTGCGCTGCGCTTTACCGATCGGCTCGAGGCGGGCATGATCTGGGTGAACTCGGAAAACGTGCGGCACCTGCCCACCCCCTTTGGCGGGGTCAAGGCCAGCGGCATCGGCCGCGACGGCGGCGACTGGTCGTTCGAATTCTACATGGAGCAAAAGCACGTCGGCTTTGCCCTCGGGCAGCACAGGATACCCCGTCTGGGCGCATGATCCGGCGTCCCGAACACCCACGCGTTTCAAGGAGGAGACACCCATGGGAGAGATCGTTCTCGCCGCAAAGATGACCCATGTTCCGACCATGCTGATGTCGGAA
Organism: Aquicoccus sp. SU-CL01552; assembly: GCF_040365005.1. Classification (NCBI taxonomy): domain Bacteria; kingdom Pseudomonadati; phylum Pseudomonadota; class Alphaproteobacteria; order Rhodobacterales; family Paracoccaceae; genus Aquicoccus; species Aquicoccus sp. SU-CL01552. The sequence continues at coordinate 84,508 of NZ_BAABWV010000003.1, forward strand.
CAGCCCGGCCCGGTCGAGGGCAAGCGCCAGCCGGCCATCGACGGCCATGCCGAGATCGCCCGCCGCGCCAAGGCGCTGGGGGCGGATACGGTGGTGATCTGCGACACCCACTGGGTGATCAACGCGGGCTTTCACATCAACGCCAATGCGCGGTTCGAGGGGCTGTTCACCTCGAACGAGTTTCCGCAGTTCATCCAGAACCTTCCCTATGACTACCAGGGCAACCCGGACCTCGGCGACGCGATCGCCAAGGCGGCCAGTGATATAGGCGCGCATACGCTGTCGCATCACCTCGACAGCCTGCACCTGGAATACGGCACGCTGGTTCCGATGCGCTTCATGGCCCGCGAGCACGAGATGAAGGTGGTCTCGGTCGCGGCCTGGTGCACCGTGCACGACCACCAGGAAAGCCGTCTTGTCGGCGCCGCGATCCGCAAGGCGGTCGAGGAAAGCGACAGCAAGGTGTTACTGGTGGCCTCGGGCAGCCTGTCGCACAAGATCTGGCCGAACAAGGATTACGCCGCCAACAACGGCACCTTCACCATCAGTTCCGAGTTCAACCGGCAGATGGACCTGCACGTGCTGGAGATGTGGAAGAACGGCGATCACGCCACCTTTCTCAAGATGCTGCCCGAATACGCGCAACACTGCTGCGGCGAGGGGGCGATGCATGACACCGCCATGCTCTACGGTGCTTTGGGCTGGGATGACTACACCGCGAAATGCGAGGTGGTGACGCCCTATTTCCCCTCTTCCGGCACCGGCCAGACCAACGTGATCTTTCCGGTTCAATGACACCCCTTTCGGCGGCATCCGGTGTTTTGGTGAGCGGTCGGTACGCCGCAAGACAAGGCACGGCGGATCATTGCACCCAGAGCCGGGGATTCATAACACTGGGCCGCGCCCGCACGGATCGGCGGCGCGGTGATTGGAGCGACTGATGAAATGGACTGAATTCGCCGGATGGGGCCGCCGCGTGGCCGATTGGGCGCAGGAGTATCACCTGACCGTGGGCGAGCGTCCGGTGCGGGCAAAGACCAAGCCGGGCGAGGTGCTGAACGCGCTGCCCGCCGCGCCGCCGGAAACGCCCGAGGACATGGAACAGGTGTTCCGCGATTTCGAAGAGATCGTGATGCCGGGCATCACCCATTGGCAACATCCGCGTTTCTTTGCCTATTTCAACTCCAATGCCTCGGCGCCCTCGGTGCTGGCGGAATTCCTCGTCTCCGCCATCGCCCCGCAATGCATGCTGTGGCAGACCTCTCCGGCGGCAACCGAGATGGAAACCCGCATGATGGACTGGCTGCGCCAGTCGCTCGGCCTGCCGCAGGGGTTCGCCGGGGTGATCCAGGACAGCGCCTCCTCCGCCACACTGGCGGCGGTGCTGACCATGCGGGAAAAGGCGTTGAACTGGACCGGCAATCAACAGGGCCTGCCGGGGCAGGTGCCTCTGCGGGTCTATGCCAGCGCTGAGGTGCATACCTCGATCGACCGGGCGATCTGGATCTCGGGTATCGGGCAGGACAACCTTGTGCGCGTCCCGACCAAGGGCGACTGGCGCGGGATGGACCCCGCCGCGCTGGAGGCGGCGATCAAGGCGGATCTCGAGGCCGGGCTGAAGCCGGCGGGCGTGATCCTGTGCGTCGGCGGCACCGGCACCGGGGCGACCGACCCGATTGCCGATTGCTTGGCGATTGCGCGGAAATACGGGCTTTACACCCATGTGGATGCCGCCTGGGCCGGCAGCGCGATGATCTGCCCGGAGTTCCGTCACTATTGGACCGGGGTCGAGGGCGCCGACAGCATCGTCTTCAACCCGCACAAATGGCTGGGGGCGCAGTTCGACTGTTCGGCCCATTTCGTACGAAATCCCGACGATCTTGTACGAACCCTCGCGATCAGCCCCGAGTTCCTGAAAACCCACGGCGCCGAAGGGATCGTCAACTACTCCGAATGGTCGATCCCGCTGGGCCGACGGTTCCGCGCGCTGAAACTGTGGTTCCTGATCCGCGCCTACGGGCTGGAGGGGCTGCGGGAGCGGATCAGGAACCATGTGAAATGGTCGGTGCAACTGCATGACCGGTTGGCGGCCCACCCGGATTTCGAGATCGTCACCGCGCCGATGTGGTCTCTGTTCCTGTTCCGCTATGCGCCGGAGGGCGTCGCGGACCTTGACGATCTGAACCTGCGGCTGGTCAACGCGATCAACGATGACGGACGCATCTATCTCACCCAGACAAGGGTGAATGACGCGATGGTGATCCGGTTCCAAGCCGGCCAATTCGAGACCACCGAGGAGGATGTGATGATGGCCTATGACGTGATTACCGAAATCGCTGAAGGGCTGGACAGATGAGCAAGTTCGCAACCTATACCGCCGATGGTGAAATTTTCTATGGCGCGGTGGCCGAGGGCGGGATGATTGCCTTGTCACCCGCGTTCAAGGAATGGCCCGACCTGCGCGCGGTGATCGAGGCCGGGGCGCTTTACGACCTGGCAGTGGCCGCACAGGACAAGCCGGTGACGCATCCGACCGGCAGTTTCGAGTATCAGATCCCGATCGCGACCCCGGAAAAGATCATCTGCGTCGGCGTCAACTTTCCCGACCGCAATGCCGAATACAAGGACGGGCAGGACGCGCCACCCAACATGTCGCTGTTCATCCGCTTTGCGCGCAGCTTTACCGGCCACGGGTGCCCACTGATCCGCCCGCCGGAAACGCCGCAGCTGGATTACGAGGGCGAGATCGCCGTGGTGATCGGCAAGGGCGGGCGGCGGATTTCGCAGGCCGACGCCTATGACCACATTGCCGCCATCACCCTGTGCAACGAGGGCACGCTGCGCGACTGGGTGCGGCACGCCAAGTTCAACGTCACCCAGGGCAAGAACTGGGACAGCTCCGGCGCGATGGGGCCGTGGCTGGTGCCCTTCACCTCGCCCGCGCAACTGGACGACGTGCGGCTGACCACCAAGGTGAACGGAGAGCTGCGCCAAGACGACCGCACCGGGCGGATGCTGTTCCCGATCCGGCGGCAGATCGAATATATCTCGACCTTCACCACGCTGGTGCCGGGCGACATCATCGTGACCGGTACCCCCACCGGCGCGGGTGCGCGGTTCGATCCGCCGCGGTTCCTGCGCCCCGGCGACGTGATCGAGGTCGAGGCCGAGGGGATCGGCAAGCTGGTCAACACGGTCGAGGACGAGGCATGACGCCCGCACAACATGACGAGGCGGCCGAAGTGCTGTTCCAGGCGGAACAGACCGGCCGGCAATGCGGGCTGCTGTCGCTGACCTATCCCGGCATGACGCTGGACGATGCCTATGCGGTGCAAGCCCGGCTGATCGCACGCAAGCTGGCGGCGGGGCGGCGCAAGATCGGCTGGAAAATCGGCTTGACCAGCCGGGCGATGCAGGACGCGCTGAAGATAGACACGCCCGACAGCGGCGTGCTGCTGGACGATATGGCGTTTGAGAACGGGGCCACAGTGCCCGCAGGGCGGTTCATCCAACCCCGTGTCGAGGCCGAGATCGCCTTCGTGATGAAGGCACCACTGGCCGGCGCCGACTGCACACGCGCGGATGTGCTGGCGGCGACCGACCATGTCGCGCCGTCGCTGGAAATCCTCGATACCCGCGTGCTGCGCGTCGATCCAGAGACCGGCAAGGCCCGCGTGATCACCGACACCATCAGCGACAACGCCGCCAACGCCGGTGTCGTGCTGGGGGCCGAGCGCCACGCGCCTGACGCGGTGGATCTGCGCTGGACCGGCGCCATCGTCAGCCGCGACGGCGTTGTCGAGGAAACCGGGCTGGGCGCCGGGGTGCTGAACGACCCGGTGACATCGGTGCTCTGGCTTGCGCGCCGCATGGCGGATTATGGTCAGCAGATCGAGGCGGGCGATATCGTCCTGTCCGGGTCTTTCATCCGCCCGGTCGAGGCGCCGGCCGGATCACGTTTTACCGCCGATTTCGGGCCGTTCGGCTCGGTCCACATCACTTTCGACTGAGAGGTTCACATGCCCGTCCCCACAAACCCCTTCAAACACGCCCTCGCCGCAGGTGAAAAACAGATCGGCTGCTGGATGAGCTTTGCCGATGGCCAGGCCGCCGAGATCATGGGCACCGCCGGGTTCGACTGGCTGGTGATCGACGGTGAACACGCGCCGAACGACATCCGCTCAATCCGCGACCAGTTGCTCGCCCTGGCGGCCAGCCCCAGCCACCCGGTGGTCCGGGTGCCGATCGGCGAGACATGGATGATCAAGCAGGTGCTGGATGTCGGCGCGCAGACCGTGCTGGTGCCGATGGTGGAAAGCGGAGATCAGGCGCGGGAACTGGTGCGCGCCTGCACCTATCCTCCCGAGGGCACCCGGGGTGTTGGCGCCATGGGCGGGCGGGCCACGATGTTCGGCTCGATCCCCGATTACATCCCCACCGCCGACGCGGAGATCTGCCTGCTGGTGCAGGTGGAAAGCCGCGCCGGTCTGGCCGCGCTGGACGACATCCTCGCCGTCGAGGGGGTGGACGGTGTCTTTATCGGGCCGGCGGACCTGTCGACCGACATGGGATTTCAGGGCGACAGCGCCGCGCCCGAGGTCCGCGCCGCGATCGCCGATGCCATCGCCCGGATCAAGGCAGCAGGAAAGGCGCCCGGCATCCTTGGCGTGACCGAGGAGGCGACGCAGACCTATCACGACATGGGGGCGCAATTCCTGGCCGTCGGCATCGACGTCCTGCTGCTTGCCCGGACCGCGCGGGCGCTGTCAGAGCGTTGGAAAACCGCCTGAAAATCGCGACGTGCGTATTTACACGCAATTGACCGAAGCGAGTTTGCAAGGCTAGCGTATCGTCACGGGAGTTTCAGGCGCCATCCGTGGCGCTTACCAGGGAGAGAGAATCGTGACACGCATTTTCGTTGCGGGCATGGTGTCGGCGCTTGCGCTGGCCACCGCTGCTACCGCTGACATCAAGATCGCCCATGTCTATGGCAAGACCGGCCCCTATGAGGCCTATGCGAAACAGTCCCACGACGGGCTGATGATGGGGCTGGAGTACGCCACCGGCGGCACCATGGAGATCGACGGCGAAAAGATCGTCGTGCTTGAAAAGGACACCCAGCTGAAGCCGGAGAACGGCCGCGCGCTGCTGGAAGAGGCCTATGGCGACGACGAGGTCGACCTGGCCGTCGGGCCGGTCAGTTCCGGCGTGGCGCTGGCGATGCTGCCGGTGGCCGAGGAATACGAAAAGATCCTGCTGGTCGAACCGGCGGTTGCCGACTCCATCACCGGGGCCAACTGGAACCGCTATATCTTCCGCACCGGACGCAACTCGTCCCAGGACGCGGTGTCGAACGCCATCGCGCTGGCCGGCGAGAACGTGCATATCGCGACGCTGGCGCAGGATTACGCCTTTGGTCGTGACGGCATCGCCGCCTTCAAGGACGCGCTGGAGGGCACCGGAACCGATGTCGCGCACGAGGAATACGTGCCCACTGACACCACCGACTTTACCGCCGCGGCGGAGCGCATCTTCAACGCGATGAAGGATCTGGACGGCAAGAAGAAGCTGTTCGTCATCTGGGCCGGCGGCGGCAACCCGATGAGCAAGGTCAACGCGATGGACCCGGGCCGGTTCGGCATCGAGATCGCCAGCGGCGGCAACATCCTGGCGGCGTTGAAGGGCTGGAAAGAGTTCGATGGCATGGAGGGGGCGACCTATTACTACTACGACATCCCCAAGAACCCGGTGAACGACTGGCTGGTGAAGGAGCATATGGACCGCTTCGGCACGCCGCCCGACTTCTTTACCGCCGGCGGCATGGCGGCGGGCATCGCCGTGGTCGAGGCGATCAAGAAGGCCGGCGGCACCGATACCGAGGACCTGATCGCGGCGATGGAAGGCATGGAGTGGGAAACGCCCAAGGGCACCATGCGCTTCCGTCCCGAGGATCACCAGGCGATGCAATCCATGTACCACTTCAAGATCAGGGTCGACCCGGACGTGGAATGGGCGATCCCCGAGCTGGTGCGTGAGCTTGGCATCGACGACCTGCCGATCCCTGTTCGTAACCAGTAACCTTTTTTCCTCAAGGCCGGGGCGGGTCGGCTGACCGATCCGCCCCGGTCCGATCCCACCGGATACCGTCCCCGCCCGCGTCACTGCGGGACCGGGAAGGACAGGACAGATGACCGACCCCATACTCAGAACCCAGGACCTGACCGTGCGCTTTGGCGGCCATGTCGCGGTGGATGCGGTGAGCTGCGCCTTTCAGGCCGGAGAGCTGACCGCCATCGTCGGCCCCAACGGCGCCGGCAAGACCACCTATTTCAACCTGATCTCGGGCCAGATCCCCGCCACCGGCGGCAAGGTGTTCCTGCGCGGGCGCGACCTTGCCGGGATGTCGGCCTCGCAGCGGACCAAGGCCGGGATCGGCCGCGCGTTCCAGCTGACCAACCTGTTTCCCGACCTGACGGTTCTGGAAAACGTCCGCCTGGTGGTGCAGTCGCACTCCGGGCAGGGCTTCAACCTGTGGTCGATGGCCAGCAAACACACCGAGTTGACCGAGGCCGCGCAAGCGGTGCTGGAGCGGGTGCGGCTGGCCGACCTGGCCGGGCAGGTGGTGTCGGAACTGTCGCACGGCAACCAGCGCAAGCTGGAGGTGGCGCTGCTGATCGCGCTCGACCCGGCGGTCTACATGTTCGACGAACCCACCGCCGGGATGAGCGTGGACGAGGCGCCCGTGGTGCTGGACCTGATCGCCGACCTGAAGGCGCAGAGCGACCGCACCATCCTGCTGGTCGAGCACAAGATGGACGTGATCCGCACCCTCGCCGACCGCATCATCGTGCTGCACAACGGCGAACTGGCCGCCGACGGCCCCCCGGCCGAGGTGATGGCCTCGGACGTGGTGCAGGAAGCCTACATGGGCAAGGAGCTGGAAGATGTCTGACCCGATCCTGCGCCTCGAGGGGGTCTGTACCAACATCGCGCAATACCACATCCTGCAGGGGGTGGAGCTGGAGGTGCCGCGCGGACAGGTGACCATGCTGCTGGGCCGCAACGGGGTGGGCAAGACCACCACGCTGCGCACCATCATCGGCCACTGGCGCGCCCACAAGGGCCGGGTGATGTTCGACGGCGAGGACATCACCGCGATGCCGACCCCCGCCATCGCCCGCGCCGGCGTCGGCTTCGTGCCCGAGGACATGGGCATCTTTTCCGACCTGACGGTCGAGGAGAACATGGTGCTCGCCGCCGCCTCGGGTCCGATCGACAGCGCCCGGCTGGACTGGGTGTTTTCCGCCTTTCCGCCGCTCAAGACCTTTTGGAAATCCGAGGCGGGGAACCTGTCAGGCGGACAGAAACAGATGCTCTCGATCGCGCGGGCGATGATCGAGGAGCGCAAGCTCTATCTCATCGACGAGCCGACCAAGGGGCTGGCGCCGGCCATCGTCTCGACCATGGCGCGCGCGCTGAAGGAGTTGAAGGCAGAGGGCGCCTCGATCCTGCTGGTCGAACAGAATTTCGCGGTCGCCCGGGCGCTGGGGGACACCGCCAACGTGATGGACGACGGGCGGATGATCTGGTCGGGCACGATGACGAAACTGGCCGGCGATGCCGCGTTGCAGGAGCGCCTGATGGGGCTGAGCCTTGAAGCCCATTGAGGTGGGCGCGGCAGATGTCGGGTTCGAGTATTTGAAAAGAGAAGAAGCAAGGGGCAGTTATGGCAATTGATGTAAGCGGCACGATCGCCGCAATTCCCGCGATGTCGGAAGCGTCGCGAAAACGGCTTCGACAGAACATTGCAGCTTGGGTGAAATCTGGCGAGCCAGAAAAAATGACCGCCGCCCAATTGGTTGAGAGCGCCTTGGAAGCAGACGATCTACCCGCCGGCGAGGGTGCATACGATGCAATTGACCAAACCACTCGCGAAGAACGCTTGCGCAAAGCGTTCCTTCGTCGCCCCGCATCCAGCACCGAGACAGCGGTGATAGGCCTTCTTCTTCGACATCCGAACGAAACCTCGCACCAGCTTTCCCGAAGGCTCGGGTGGGAAGGACAAACATGGCATGCGCATTTTGGCAAGGCTTGTCACGCGCGGGAAGATCTCCTTTGGCGAGCGCCGCCGTCCGAGCGAAGGGACGAAAGGTTCTTTTCCGCGATCCTCGCCGACTATAACGACGCATCAGGAACTTGGCGGATCAAGCCAGACCTCGCCACAACACTTGCTGACGTACTCGATATCAAACTGATCGACGGCGGGGGTGAAGCATGACGGCCGCCCCGAAACACGCGCCGAAGATGGCGGAGCTGAGCCTGGCCCAGCGGCTGGCGCCCTGGATGCCGATGCTGCTGGTGCCGGCGCTGATACTGCTGGGGGCGCTGGCGATCCCCGAAACCTCGAGCTGGCTGACGCTGACCGTCTCGGGGCTGGCGATGGGGATGATGATCTTCATCATGGCCTCGGGGCTGACGCTGGTGTTCGGGTTGATGGACGTGATCAACTTCGGGCACGGCGCCTTTGTCTCGGTCGGGGCCTTTGTCGGTGTCACCGTCCTGCTGATGCTGGGCCAGATGACCGGCGCGCCCAGCCTCGGGCTGAACCTGGTGGCGATGATGCTGGCGGTGCTCGGCGCGGTGGCGGCCACCGGCGCGATGGGCTGGGCCTTTGAAAAGGTGATCGTGATGCCGGTCTATGGCCATCATCTGAAGCAGATCCTGGTCACCATGGGCGGGCTGATCGTGGTCGAGCAGCTGATCATCGTGCTGTGGGGACCCGAAGAGATCTATATCGCCCGGCCCGAAAGCCTGAAGGGCGCGATCACCTTTGCCGGGGCCGCGCTGGAAAAATACCGGCTGGTCGCGGTGGTGGTCGGGCTGGTCGTTTTCCTCGCCATGCGCTTTGTCCTGCGGCGCACGCGGATCGGGTTGATCGTGCGCGCCGGGGTTCAGAACGGCGAGATGGTGCAGGCGCTGGGATACCGGTTGCGGCGGGTGTTCGTCGGCGTCTTCATCGCGGGATCGGCGCTGGCCGGGCTGGGCGGCGTCATGTGGGGCCTCTACCAGGAGGTCATCACCGCCCACATGGGCAACCAGGCGATGATCCTGATCTTCATCGTGGTGATCATCGGCGGGCTGGGCAGCGTCGAGGGCTGTTTCATCGGCGCGCTGCTGGTCGGGCTGTTGCAGAACTACGTCGCCTTCCTGGAGCCCAAGGCGGCGCTGATTTCCAACATCGCCCTTATGGTGGCAATCCTGATGTGGCGCCCGATGGGCATGATACCGGTGGTAAAGGCGAAATGAGCATGTTGCGTTCCCTCCTGTCTGGCGACATGCCGCGCAGCCGCATCCTGGCGCTGATCCTGGCCGCGATCCTGATCTGCCTGGCGCTGGCGCCGTTCCTGTTTCCCGGCGTGCGCACGGTGGACACTGCCGCGCGCATCTGTGTCTTCATCCTGCTGGTGGCGAGTTACGATCTGCTCTTGGGCTACGGCGGCATCGTCAGTTTCGCCCATACCATGTTCTTCGGCATCGGCGCCTATGGCGTGGCGCTGGCGCTGACCCACCTGGGGCGCGGATTCGGCCCGATTTTCGTCGGCGCCGGCGCCGGAGCGGTGATGGCGGCGCTGCTGGCGCTGCTGATCGGGCTGTTTTCGCTGCGGGTGCGGGCGATCTTCTTTGCGATGATCACGCTGGCGGTGGCCTCGGCCGTGGCGGTGCTGGTCAGCCAGATGTCGGGGCTGACCGGGGGCGAGGACGGGCTGACCTTCAAGCTGCCGCGCGAGCTTGGCCCGGCCTTCAAGTTTGGCAAGGAGGTCTTTGACGGCAAGCTGTTCGGGGTCCGGTTGAACGGCAAGCTGCTGGCCTATTACTTTGTCTTCACCGGCGCGCTGGTGCTGTTCCTGATGTTGCTGCGGGTGGTGAATTCGCCGTTCGGCCGGGTGCTTGTGGCGATCCGCGAGAACGATTTCCGCGCCGAGGCAATCGGCTATCGCGTGGTCTACTACCGGGTCGCCGCCACCTGCCTTTCGGCGGCGGTCGCGGCGCTGGCGGGATCGCTCTATGCGGTCTGGCTGCGTTACGTGGGGCCCGAGACCACCCTGTCGATGGAGTTGATGATCGACATCCTGCTGATGGTGGTGATCGGCGGCATGGGCACCATGTACGGCGCGGTGATCGGGGCCACGCTGTTCGTGCTGGCGCAGAACTATCTCCAGGCCCTGATGGGCGCGGCCTCGGGGCTGGTCGAGGGGGTGCCGGTGCTGCCCGAGCTGCTGAGCGCGGATCGCTGGCTGCTGTGGCTGGGGGTGCTGTTCATCCTCAGCGTCTATTTCTTTCCCACCGGCGTGGTCGGGCGTCTGCGCAGCGGGAAATAGACCGGCTCAGCGCGATTTGAGATGCGCCGCCGCGCGGGTATAGCCGCCGGCGGCGCCATCGACGAAATGCACGTGGCTGTCCTGGTGGACCGAGGGGACATAGCAGGTGACCAGTGCCTCGTCCTGTTCGTGCAGGCCATAGCGGATCGCGCCGGCCTGTTCCGCCGCCTCCAAAACCGCGGCGATCCGGTCGCGCGTGGCCGCGTCGCAATCCAGCGTCATCTTCAGCCCGTCGTCGAACTTGCGGAAATCCGCATTGGCACTGACCCGCGCGGCATAGGCGGACGGGTCGAAGCCGCCCACACGCAGCCCGGTGCGGAACAGGACCCAGGCGATCAGGTTCTCCGCCAGCAGCGCCAGCTTGCGACGCAGGACCGGGGTCTGGCCGTGCGACGCCTGCGCTTCCAGCGCCAGGCCCGGCGGCGGATAGCGGATTCCCGGCCCCGCCTCGGGCACCGGGTGACCACCGCGGCTGAGATGGCCGGCAATCTCGACCACCTTGCGGGCCGCGCCGACGAAACCGGCCGGATCGGCCCCCGGCGCGGGCTGGACCACCAGCGACAGGATCAGGCCATTGCGCGCGCGCAGGTTCGACCAGCGGCAGGACAGGCCGGACAGGTCGGGCAGCGTGCCTTCGGGTGCGGGCGGCACGGCGTAATCGCCGGCCTTCATCCGCACCTCGGCCCAGGCCATGCCGCCGCCGGCAAACATCGCGTAATCCACCCCCTGCGAGGCGGCAAAGCGCGCCACGCGCAGATCGTGCCCGGCATCGCGGATATCGGCAACCGGCACCAGCGCGGCGCGCATCGACATCCCCAGATCGGCCTCGGCCCAGCGCCGCACTGCCGCCAGGGCCTTGCGCGCAAGCGGTGCGTCCTGCGGCGCAATGGCGAAGGAGGCACCGTCGCCACCAAACACGAAGGCCAGAGACCGATCCGACATCGCGTTCAGCACCGCAGAGATCACGGCGGCACCGGCCATGTTCACCGCCTTGTACCGCCCGTCGGCGATCTCGGCCGTCGAATCGACGATGTCGGCGGTGCCCACCAGCCAATCATCCGGCACGGCCGCAAACCCGTCCTGGTCCACCAGCCTGGCGAAATCCGCCTGCCGCGGCAGCCGGTCGTAAAACCCGTCGTCACTCGTTCCCACCGCATTCCCCTGTCATCGGCGCCCGCATCCCGTCCCGGGCCAGCTTGAGGTAGGGCACACCCGGGGGGCCGTCCATTCCAGGTTACACCGCGACACGCACTTGTGTGCCGCCTGCGAACATGCGACGCAACCAACGGGAGAAACGGGGGAGAGGACGGCACGCGTCATGGCGGGATTGATCTGGCTTTGTCTGGCCTATGTTCTGAGTCAATTTTTCCGAGCCTTCCTCGCCGTGCTGAGCGAGGTTCTGGCGCAGGACCTGGGCGCCGCCCCAGAGGCGCTGGCCACGGCTTCGGGCCTGTGGTTCCTGTCCTTCGCGGCAATGCAGATCCCGGTGGGCTGGGCGCTGGACCGGGTCGGACCACGGCGCACCACCTCGGTTCTGTTGCTGTTGGGCGGTGGCGGCGGCGCCGCGGTGTTTGCGCTGGCCAGCAGCCCGGCGCATATCTCCATAGCCATGTTCCTGATCGGGATCGGCTGCTCACCGGCATTGATGGGGTCCTACTATATCTTTGCGCGGGAATACCCGCCGGCCCGGTTCGCCACCCTGGGGGCGGTGATGCTGGGGGTCGGCTCGGCCGGGAACCTCGTCGCCTCCTACCCCACCGCGCTGGCGGCCGAGCTGATCGGCTGGCGCGGCACGCTGGGCGGGCTGGCCATGCTCTCGGCGCTGGTGGCGGCCGGGATCTTTGCCTCGGTCCGCGATCCGGAGCGGGTGGAAAGCGCGGTCAAGGGATCGGTGCTGGATATCCTGAAAATGCCGGTGATCTGGCTGATCCTGCCGTTGATGCTGGTCAACTATGCGCCTGCGGCCACCATGCGCGGGTTGTGGATCGGCCCCTACCTGGCCGATGTGTTCGGCCTGAGCACGGTGCAGATCGGGCAGGCGAGCTTGGTCATGGGGGCGGCAATGATCGCCGGCACGCTGTGTTATGGCCCGCTGGACCGGCTGCTGGGAACACGTAAATGGGTGGTGGCCGGAGGCTCGCTGGGGTCGATCGTGGCGCTGGTCTGGCTGCTCGTGGCGATCGACACCAACCCGGTGCTGTCGGTCGCGCTGCTGGCGGTGATCGGGTTTCTGGGCGCCTATTTCCCGGTGATCATCGCCCATGGACGTGCCTTCATCCCGGCGCATCTGGTCGGGCGCGGCGTGACACTGTTGAACCTGTTCGTCATCGGCGGGGTCGGCCTGATGCAGTTCATCACCGGCCGGCTACACACCACGCTGGCCAACGGGGACCCCAGCGCGCCCTATACGGTGATCTTCGGTTTCCTCGCGCTCACCCTGCTGATCGGCACCCTCGTTTACCTGTTCAGCCGGGACAGCCTGGACTGACCCCCTTTTTTCCTTGTGCCAAAGCCTATATGACACCGCAGCCGGTCACATGACCGGCCGCAACGCAAGAGAGGATCATATGGGTTATCGCGTCGTCGTCGCGGGTGCCACGGGTAACGTGGGCCGCGAAATGCTGAACATCCTGGCCGAGCGCCAGTTTCCGGTCGATGAAGTCGCCGCCGTGGCGAGCCGCCGGTCGCTGGGCACCGAGGTGAGTTTTGGCGACACCACCCTCAAAACCCAGGATCTGGACACCTTCGATTTCACCGGATGGGACATGGCGCTGTTCGCGATCGGCTCGGACGCGACCAAGAAATACGCGCCCAAGGCCGCCAAGGCCGGCTGCGTGGTGATCGACAACAGCTCGCTCTACCGCTACGACGCGGAGGTTCCGCTGATCGTGCCCGAGGTGAACCCGCAGGCGGTTCACGGCTATGGCAAGAAGAACATCATCGCCAACCCCAACTGCTCGACCGCGCAGATGGTCGTGGCGCTGAAACCTCTGCATGACCGCGCCAAGATCAAGCGCGTCGTGGTGTCGACCTATCAGTCGGTCTCCGGTGCCGGCAAGGAGGGGATGGACGAGCTTTGGGACCAGACCAAGGCGGTCTACAACCCGACCTCGGATATGGTGGCGAAGAAATTCACCAAGCAGATCGCCTTCAACGTGATTCCGCATATCGACGTCTTCATGGATGACGGCTCGACCAAGGAAGAATGGAAGATGGTCGCCGAGACCAAGAAGATCGTCGACCCAGCGATCAAGCTGACCGCGACCTGCGTGCGCGTGCCGGTCTTTGTCGGCCATGCCGAGGCGATCAACATCGAGTTCGAGGATCACCTCGACGAGGACGAGGCGCGCGACATCCTGCGCGAGGCCCCCGGGGTCATGGTGATCGACAAGCGCGAAGACGGCGGATACGTCACCCCGGTCGAATGCGTCGGCGATTTCGCCACCTTCATCAGCCGCATCCGCCAGGACAGCACCATCGACAACGGTCTGAACCTGTGGTGCGTCAGCGACAACCTGCGCAAGGGCGCCGCGTTGAACGCGGTGCAGATCGCCGAGCTGCTGGGGCGTGAGGTTCTGAAAAAGGGCTGACCCCGGCCGCAATGGACTTCGGGCAAGGGCGCCTTTGCGGGCGCCCTTGTTCTTTTCGGCCGTCGCGCGCACCCTTGCGAGAGGATTCTCAAAGGTGTTTTCATGCGTAGATTCATTTTTATCGCGGCGATGCTGCCCACGGTCGGACTGGCCGACCAGTTTGTTCTGGATGCCCCGGTCACCCATGTCACGATGCATCCCACCGGCGCGACGGTGGAACGCCGGGTTCCCTTTTCCATCCCGCAGGGCCGGCACCGGCTGATCCTGCGCGGCGCCGATCCGGGCGTGCCGCTGGATGAATTGCGGTTCTCGGTCGAGGGGGCGGTTCTGGAAACCCTGTCGGCGCGTGGCGAGAACCTGCCGCCGCGCGACACCGCAGAAAGCGCCGAGGTCGAGGCCGCCCGCGCCGAGGTTGCCCGCATCGACCGCGCGATCCGGGATCTGGAGGACACGCGCGCCGAACATCTGCTGGGCATTGCCGCGGCAGAGGCGAAGCTGGCCTTTCTCGCCGGTCTGGGTGAACGCGACTCCATCGCCGGGCAGGACGTGATCAGCCTGCGCGAGATCTCAACGATGGTCGCCGAGGAAACCTTGGCCGCCAAGACGGCGGCACTGCAGGCGCAGCAGGCCGCCCGGGCGCTGGACGATCCGCTCGAGGAGATGACCGAAGATCTTTCGCGGGCGAAACAGGCGCTGGACGCGCTGGTACCGGATGTGGCCGAGCCAATCGAACTGACCCTAGCCGTCAGCGCCGAAACCGCGACCGAAGGGATAATTACCGTCACCTACCTGACCCCCGACGCCATGTGGCAACCGGGATACGAGGCGCGCCTGACCCGGGGCGACACCCCGCGCCTGACGCTCACCCGCGTGGCCTGGGTCGTGCAGGACAGCGGCGAGACCTGGCGCGACGTGGCACTGCGGCTGTCGACGGTGGACCCGGCCGCGCGCTCTGCCCCCTCGGAGGTGGTCCCGTGGCGGCGCCGGATCATCCCCCGCCCCGAGCCCAAGGCGATGCAGCGCGACAATTTGGCCGGCGCGGCATCCGCCCCGATGGTCGAGGCCCCGGTCGTCTATGAGGAGGCGGCGGCGCTCGGCGCGGCGCTGGACGGGATCAGCGTGACCTATGACTATGCCCCGCCGGTCACCCTGGCGCCGGGCACCGAGGCGGTACGCATCCCGCTGGGCGATGTCGCGCTGGAGCCGCAGGTCTTTGCCCGTGCCGCACCGCGCTATGACGAGACCGCGTTTGTCGCCGCCGGTTTCACCAACGACACGTCCGAGGTCCTGTTGCCGTCAGAACGGATGCATCTCTATCTCGACGGGCAGTTCACCGGCATCGGTCGGATGCCCCTGATCGCGGCAGGCGAGGAGACCGAGCTCTTTTTCGGTCCGATCGAGGGGCTGCGGCTGACGTCCACCCTGCGCGACCGCAACGAGGGTGACCGGGGCGTGTTGAACAAATCGAACGAGATGACCGAGGCGCGCGAATTCGAGATCGCCAACCTGACCAACACCGACTGGCAGGTCAGGCTGCGAGACCGCGTCCCCTATTCCGAGCAGGAGGATCTGCGCATCGACTGGACCGCGACGCCGCCGCCCGAAATCACCGATGTCGACGGTCAGCGCGGCGTGCTGGAATGGCAGTTCCCGCTTGCCGCTGGGGCAGAAAAGACCCTGCGGCTGGAGACGCGGCTGAACTGGCCCGAGGGCTTTGTCCTGCGCTGAGCCGGGCGTACCGGCTCAGACCTTTACGAAGTTGCCGGACTTGGGGTCGTAGTACTCCAGTCCGCCCTCGCCGATATCGGTCCACAGCCCGTGCAGGCTTAGCGCGCCATTGTCGACCGCCTCGGACACGAAGGGGAAGGTCATCAGATTGGCAAGCGAGGCCAGCACCGACTGCCGCTCGAAGGCGCGGGCCTGCTCGCCCTCGTCGCTGATGTCGGCCACGAGATCGAATTTCGGACGCAGGATGTCCATCCAGCGCCCGACGAAGCTTTCCTTCTCTTCCAGTTCCGGCGCGTGGCCCTTGCACATGTCGATGCAGCCCTGCACCCCGCCGCATTGGGAGTGACCCAGAACCATCAGGTGCGACACCTTCAGCACGGTGACCGCGTATTCGATGGTCGCCGAGGTGCCGTGGTGATCGCCGTCGGGCTCATAGGGCGGCACCAGATTGGCGATGTTGCGGTGAATGAAGAACTCGCCCTGGTCGGCACCGAAGATCGAGGTCACATGCACCCGGCTGTCGCAGCAGGAGATCACCATGGCGCGGGGGCGCTGCCCCTCGGTCGCAAGCCGGCGGTACCAGCTTCGGTTCTCCGCATAGGCCGTCGCCTTCCATCCCTGATACCGTTGGACCAGATAGCTCGGCAATGGTTTTGCGAACTGCATGCGCAATCCCTTTCTTGGTTACATCGAGCTTCCAGATAGTCCGAATTCACGGCAAATTCGAGACATTCTGCGCTGTCCTTCGAAACCTTTTGAAAACCTGTCGCCGCGAGACTCCCTGCGTGGGACAGGTGGGCGACGGCATTGGAGGGCGCGATGGGGGTGGTTTTCCCGCTCGTACGTGACGAGACGGTTCAAATTGATCAGGTGCGTCTGGGCACGCTCTATCAACAGTTGGGCGCGGCAGGGGCCGACAGGGTGATCGGGCGGGCAAGCCGGGAACTCTCGGCCCGAATCGCCCGCTGTCACAGGCTGTGGGAGGTCGGTGACACCTTTGCGCTGTGCAAATGCGCGCGCTCGCTGATCCCGATTGCCGAACAGGCCGGAATGACGGAATTCACCAGGGTCGCACGCCATGTGACCCTGACGGCGGCGGGGCAGGACGCGGTGGCGCTGACGGCGACGCTGTTCAGGTTGCAACGTGTCGGCGACAGTTCGTTGCGCGCGGTTCGGCAGATGCAGCGCATGATGGTCTGACGGGGCTTGCAGCCGCCGACGGGGCGGCTAGGGTGCCCCAATCCCGACCATAACGCGAGATACCGAATGACCCCCACCTTTGCCGCGCCCGACAGCCCCGCCGTCCCCCTGCATGTTATCGACCAGACCGCGCTTGAGAGCTGGTTGAAGACCCAGGACGACACCGTGCGGCGCTGGGTCGAGGTCAACGGGTTTACCGGCGCGCGCGCCCAGGCGCTGGTGGTGCCCGGCGCCGATGGCGCCCCGGTCATGGCGCTGGCGGGCTATGGCGACGCCGCTCAACGGGCGCGACGCCGCTTCATGCTGGCCGCCGCGGCGCAGGCCCTGCCGGCAGGCACCTACCGCATCGCCTCGGGCCTCGAGGGCACCGCGCTCGCGACCGAGGCGTTCGGCTGGCTGATTGATGGCTATGGCTTCGACCGTTACCGCGGCCAAGGCGGCACCGCGCGCGCGCTGGTCGCCCCGGAAGGGGTAGACGCAACCCGGATCGAGGCGATGGCGGCCTCGGAATGGCTGATCCGCGATTTGATCAACACCCCCGCCTCGGACATGGGGCCCGCCGAACTGGAGGCGGCCGCCCGTGACCTGGCCAAGGCCCATGGCGCGACCCTCGACACCGTGCAGGGCGACGACCTGCTGAAGCGGAACTTTCCCATGATCCACACGGTCGGCCGCGCCTCGGACCGCGCCCCCCGGCTGATCGACATGCACTGGGGCAAGACCGGCCCCAAGCTCACGCTGGTGGGCAAGGGCGTGTGTTTCGACACCGGCGGGCTGGACATCAAGCCGCCGCGCAGCATGGCCCTGATGAAAAAGGACATGGGCGGCGCGGCCACGGTGCTGGGGCTGGCCCGGATGATCATGGCGCTGGATCTGCCGGTTCAGCTTCGGGTGCTGATCCCGGCAGTCGAGAACGCGGTCGCCGGCAATGCGTTTCGGCCCGGCGATATCCTGACCTCGCGCAAGGGGTTGACGGTCGAGATCAACAACACCGATGCCGAGGGGCGGCTGGTGCTGGCCGATGCGCTGGCGCTGGCGGACGAGGACAACCCCAACCTGATCGTGTCGATGGCGACACTGACCGGCGCGGCGCGGGTGGCTGTCGGGGGCGATATCGCGCCCTTCTTCACCGATGACGAACAGGTGGCCGGGGCACTGGCCGAGGCAGCGGCCAAGGCCGCCGACCCGGTCTGGCGGTTGCCCTTCCATGCCCCCTACGAGCTGGATATCGAGCCGGGCATCGCCGACCTGGACAATGCCCCCGGCGGCGGCATGGCCGGGGCGATCACCGCCGCGCTGTTCCTGCGCCGGTTCGTGGAAGCCTCGCGCTATGTCCATTTCGACATCTACGCCTGGAGTGCGGCGGCGGCACCGGGCCGGACCAAGGGTGGATTCGGACAGGGCGCGCGCGCGTTGCTCGAGGCCCTGCCCGCGATGCTGAAGCTGTGACCGACCGTCGCCGCCTCCGCTTCAACGGGCGCGTCGCCCATGACAGCCTGCGCGGACAGGTCGAGGCCGCGCGCTTCACCGCCGGCACCCCCTGCCTGGCCGCCGTCCCGCGCGCAACCATCTTTGCCAGCGCCGAGGGCGGCGCGCGCGACCGCGAACTGGTCTTCGGCGAAGGGTTCACCGCGCTTGACTGGCGCGGACCGATGGCCTTTGGCTTTGCCGCGCGCGACGGTCATGTGGGCTGGGTCGAGGCCGCCGCGCTCTGGCCCGATGCACCCGCCCCGACCCATCGCGTGCACGCCCGCCACAGCTATGCCAAGGCCCTGCCGGAGTTGAAGACGCGGGACGAGGTGCTCTGGCTGTCGCAGGGGGCACGGGTCACCGCGACCGGAACGCAGGGCGCATGGACCCGGATCGCCACCCTGGGCGAAGACGGCCCGCGCCCGCTTTGGTTGCCCTCGGCGCACTTGGCGCCGGTCGATCAACCCGAGGCCGACCCGGTGGCGGTCGCCGAGTTGTTCCTTGGCACGCCGTACCTCTGGGGCGGAAACTCTGCCTTCGGCATCGACTGTTCCGGGCTGGTGCAGGCGGCCTGCCTCGCCTGCGGCATCCCCTGCCCCGGCGACAGCGACCAGCAGGAGCAGGAGCTGGGCCAATCCCTGCCCGAGGGGACCGCGCCGCAACGGGGCGATCTGTTGTTCTGGGTCGGGCATGTGGCGCTGGTTGTGGATGGTGAAACCCTGATCCACGCCAACGCCCATCACATGGCGGTGGCCCACGAGGGGATCACCGAGACCATCGCGCGGATCGCGGAACAGGGTGACGGGCCGGTGACGGCGCACAAGCGGCTGTAACGCCCGCCTGTTCCACGGCCTATTCCACCACGCGGATCAACTTTCGCTCCAGCACCCGCAGCACGGTTTTCAGGTCATGGCCGCGCTTGAGGATCTGCCCGTCCATGCCGACCACCGCGTATTGCCCCTGCCGGCCGCGCAGCCTGGGACGCTTTTCGATCCGGTAGAGCGGATGTTCGGCGGTGCGGCGAAACACCGAGAACACCGCCATGTCCCGCAGGCAGGAAATGCCATAGTCGCGCCATTCGCCGGCAGCGACCATGCGCCCGTATAGCGACAGGATGACAGAGAGTTCCCGGCGGTCAAAGGCGACCTGGGCCGGGGCGGAGCCGTGGGGATACCCGCTGGGCGTCTGCATGTTCATGGAAACAAGGTACGCGGTCTTTCCACTAAATCAAGCCTTTCGCCGCCCCGTGCCCTGCG
The DNA here is from genome assembly GCF_040365005.1 of Aquicoccus sp. SU-CL01552. Lineage (NCBI taxonomy): Bacteria > Pseudomonadati > Pseudomonadota > Alphaproteobacteria > Rhodobacterales > Paracoccaceae > Aquicoccus > Aquicoccus sp. SU-CL01552. Next base: position 104,131 of record NZ_BAABWV010000003.1, read on the forward strand.
AAAGCTCAGGCGAACCGCCCGTGGCAGAACCACCCCGAGGACAGCGCCGCGCCATGGGCATAGAACAGCCACAACCGGTCGCCGTGCCGCGTGGTGACCGCCCAGTAATCGCGCACACCGCTGCGCCAGGCCGGATCGTCCAGCCACCACTCCGGCGCGATGCGTTCGGGCCCGGCGGCCGTGGCCGGCACCCGGTCGCGCCCGCGCCAGCGGAACCCGGCGGGCAGCTCGGGCATATCGGGGGCTATCACCGGCTCGGGCGGCCACAACAGCAACGGGCGCGGCGCCGGGGGCGCGGGCCAGGTGCCCGCCGGTTCGGACCAGGCGGCGGCCAGCACCTGCGCGGTTTTCTCGGGGATATGGCTGGCGGCCGGGTGGCGGCGGGTGATCGCCTCCATCCCCACCCGTGCGCCCAGACGCCCCAGCAGATCGTCCAGCGCCGCGCCGCCCTCCAACCGCGCCCGCACCGCCTCGCCCGCTTGCAGGTGGCCGGCGGCGGTGCGGGCATGCACCGGCTCGGCCTGGGTGACCTCCAGCCGCAGCATGTCGATGCCGAAACCGGCGTCGATCACGTCGAGCTTCAGCTCCAGAAGCGGGCGGATGCGCGCCGGGTCATGGCCCGGGCGGGCCAACCCCACGGTGATCGCCTCGGCGGCGCGGTCGGTGCGGTGCGCCTCGAGCCGGAGCTGCCGCGCCCCCTGCCCCGCCGCCTCCAGCCCGGCACAGAGCCGGGGCAGCATCCGGTCGATCCCGGCCAGCAGATCCGCCTTGAGCCCGATCGGCTCGGGCAGGGTCAACCGCACGGCAAACCTCCGCTCCGGGCGCGCGGGCGAGACTGGCTCGGGCGCGCTCCCCATGACCTGGTCAAGCCGATGCACCAGCCCCTTGCCGAACCGCCGCGCCAGCCCGGCGCGCGGCTGGCCCAGCAGGTCACCGATCCGCCGCAACCCCAGCCGGTTCAGCTGCGCCACCGTGTCGGGATCAAGCCGCAGCGCCGCCACCGGCAGCGGCGCCAGCGCGCCATAGGTCTTGCCCGGCCCCGCGATCCGGGGCGCCGCACCCGCCGTCGTCGCCGGGGTGGGGGCGACCCCGCCCCGGGTCCAGTGCCGTCGCTTGCCAGCGCGGGACCGGGTGGCCCGCGCTTCCTGGTCGATGGCATCGCCCGAGCGCCCCGACCCGGCGACCTGCCCAGCGAACCGCGCCAGCGCCCGGGCCGCCCCCGGCGTATCGGCCAGCCCCGCCCGCAGGCTCAGGCCCATCGCGGCGCAATCGGCCTCGGCCTGTGCCAGCAGCGCCGCCTCGCCGCCGAATAGATGCGCGCAGCCGGTCAGATCCAGCATCAGCCCGTCCGGCGCCTCCTCGGCCACCCAGGGGCTGAACTTGCCGGCCCAGCGCCGCAACGCCGCCAGGAACGCCGCCTCGCCCGCCGGATCACGGGGGCGGGTCGCCAACCCAGCGCAGATCGCATGGGCATCGCGCAACGGCTGTCCCACCCGCAGCCCGGCCGCCTCGCCCGCTGCGTCCAGCGCCGCGACAACCTGCATGTTGGCGCGCTCCTCGACCACCGCCAGCGGCCCCTCCAACACCCCGCGCGCCAGGCGCAGCGCCCGCTCGGCGGCAAGGCGGGGAAACCACAGCGAGAGAAGTCGGCGTTTCGGCATGATCTGGGCGGACACCACAAATGTTCTTCATTTGTTCGTAATATAATCCTCCCCTTGCGGGAGTCGAGCCGCATCCTTTGGCGCTGTCCGGGCCGAAACCGTCGAAATCGTCAGCGCAGATAGCAGGGCCATCGCGTTGAATGAGCATTGAAACCGGCCCGGCTTTGCCGCAGGTTCCGGGCGAATCCTTAGGAGGTATCTGATCATGCGCACCCGTGCCGCCGTGGCCCTCGAGGCCGGAAAACCGCTTGAAATCATGGAAGTGAACCTGGACGGCCCGAAGGCGGGCGAGGTCCTGGTGGAGATCAAGGCGACCGGCATCTGCCACACCGATGAGTTCACCCGCTCCGGCGCCGACCCCGAGGGGATCTTTCCCGCCATCCTCGGCCACGAGGGCGCCGGCGTCGTGCTCGAGGTGGGCGAGGGTGTCACCACGCTCAAGCCCGGCGATCACGTGATCCCGCTTTACACGCCGGAATGCCGCGAATGCGCGTCCTGCCTCTCGGGCAAGACCAACCTGTGCACCGCGATCCGCAACACCCAGGGCCAGGGGCTGATGCCCGATGGCACCACCCGGTTCTCGATGCTGGATGGCACGCCGATCTATCACTACATGGGCTGCTCGACCTTCGCCAATCACACGGTGATGCCCGAGATCGCGCTGGCCAAGGTGCGCGAGGACGCGCCGTTCGACAAGATCTGCTACATCGGCTGCGGCGTCACCACCGGCATCGGCGCGGTGATCAATACAGCCGGGGTCGAGATCGGCTCGACGGCGGCGGTCTTCGGCCTTGGCGGCATCGGGCTCAACGTGATCCAGGGCCTGCGCATGGCCGGCTGCGACATGATCATCGGGGTCGACCTGAACGACGACAAGGCGGTGATGGCGAAGAAATTCGGCATGACCCATTTCATCAACCCGATGAAGGCGCAGCGCCCGGTGGTGCAGGAGATCGTCGAGCTGACCAAGACCGAGAAAGACCAGATCGGCGGCGTCGATTACTCGTTCGATGCCACCGGCAACGTGCAGGTGATGCGCGACGCGCTGGAATGCTCGCACCGCGGCTGGGGCGTGTCGGTGGTGATCGGCGTGGCACCCTCGGGGGCCGAGATCTCCACCCGTCCGTTCCAGCTGGTCACCGGCCGGGTCTGGAAAGGCACCGCATTCGGCGGCGCCAAGGGGCGCACCGACGTGCCGAAGTTCGTCGACTGGTACATGGATGGCAAGATCGAGATCGACCCGATGATCACCCACAAGCTGAGCCTCGACGAGATCAACAAGGGCTTTGACCTCATGCACGAGGGCAAGTCGATCCGCGCGGTGGTGGAATACTGAGGCGGGATCGCACCGACCGATTGCGGGAAGACGAGCAATGAACGACATGACCATCCGGCCCGCCACGCGGGCCGATGACGACGCGATCTGGGAGATGCTGGAGCCGGTGATCCGGGGCGGCGACACCTATGCGCTGCCGCGCGACATGACGCGTGCGGCGGCGCTGGCCTATTGGTTCGCGCCCGCCAACACCGTCCTGCTGGCCGAGGCCGAGGGCGCACCGTTGGGCACCTATTACCTGAAGCCCAACGCCATGGGCGGGGGCGATCATGTCTGCAACTGCGGCTATGTCACCGCGCGCGCGGCGCAGGGCAAGGGGATCGCGCGGACCATGCTGGCCGACTCGTTCGACCGCGCACGCGAGGCCGGGTTCCGCGCCATGCAGTACAATTTCGTGATCTCGACCAACACCCGGGCCATCGACATCTGGCAACGTGCCGGGTTCGACATCGTCGGTCGCCTGCCCGGTGCCTATCGTCACCCGTCGCAGGGCTATGTCGACGCGCTGGTGATGTTCCGCCCGCTCTGAGCCATTGCACCAGCGCGCCGGATCGTACAATTTCAATCCCGAATTGGGGAGTTTCGCCTATGGCTGAAAAACCGAATACACCGCTGCTCGCGGTGCTGATCGACGCCGACAACATCTCGGCTAAATACGCCGAGGCCATCTTCGAGGAGATCGCCTCCTTCGGAGAGGCCAGCATCCGGCGCATCTACGGCGATTTCTCCGGCGGCGCGCCGCAGGGCTGGTCCAAGGACAAGATCGCGGCACTGGCGATCATCCCGCATCAGCAATTCGCCAATACCACCGGCAAGAACGCCAGCGACATCGCCCTGGTGATCGACGCGATGGACATCCTGCACTCGGGCCGGTTCGACGGTTTCGTGCTGATCTCGTCGGACAGCGATTTCACCCGGCTGGCCAGCCGAATCCGCGAACAGGGGCTGGACGTCTATGGCATGGGCATGCGCAAGACGCCGGCGGCCTTCGTCAAGGCCTGCAAACGGTTCATCTACGTCGAGAACCTGATGCAGGAGCCGCAGAAACCCAAGGCCAAGGCCCCGACGAAACCGGTGGAAATCAGCGAGGCCCCTGCCGAGCTGGAGGATCCGGCCAAGCTGGTGATCCGCGCCATGGATGCCATCGACCAGGAGGACGAGTGGTATTCCCTGGGCCAGATCGGCCAGTTCATCACCGCCGCCAACCCCGATTTCGATACCCGCAGCTATGGCAAGAAAAAGCTGAGCGACCTGGTCAAGGAACTCAAGCGCTTCGAGACCAAGGTCGGCGACGGCAACCAGTTGTTCGTGCGGCGGGTCGACTGACCACGGCCCGCCGTCCCGTCAGGCGCCGTAGCGGGCCAGGAACATGTCGACGGCCTGTTGCACCACCTCGTCGATCTCCTGCTCCGAGAACTTGGACTGGATGCCGAACACCGCGCGCGGCCAGAGCTTGACCTTGCACAGTTCGGAAAACTGCTCTGCGGCCATCGGGATATCGTCGATGGCCAGCTCGCCGCGTGCCGCCGCGCAGGACAGGTAAGCGCCGATCCGTTCACGCACCCGCACCGGGCCGCCGGCGTAATAAGCCCGCCCCAGTTCCGGAAAACGCTCTCGCTCGGCGACGCTGAGGCGGAACACCTGCTGGGCCAACCGCGACAGCGTGAACCGGATGACATGGCGGGCGGCGGCGGTCAGAACCTCGCGCGCGGGGCGGGTATCGTCGATCCGCGCCAGCATCTGATCCGCCATCACCCCGCATTCGGTCCCGGCCACCTCCATGAACAACAGGCGCTTGTCCGGGAAATAACTGTAAAGCGTGGCCTTCGAGACCCCGGCGACCCGGGCGATGTCATCGACGCTGGCCCCCTCGAACCCGTCGGCCATGAATACCTTGCGCGCGCCCTCCAGAACCTGATCGAACTTGCGACCGGTCCTGACGATTTCCGACATTTCTCCCATGCACCCCTCCGATGGCCTCCCCAAACTCTACTATAAACTGATCGGTTCAGTTACAGCAAATCCTCAAATTGAGGAGCTTGCAGACATCGTCGCACCAGAATACTTGGAACAAGTCTAAAAAAGAGGCCCGATCATGCAGTTTTTCGCGCGCAAGCGGTTCCGCGACCTGACCGAACAGGAAATCCTCGCCCTGGCGATCTCGTCGGAAGAGGACGACGCGCGGATCTATCGCGGTTATGCCGAACGGCTGCGCGGGGAATTCCCGGCCACCGCCAGGATGTTCGACGGGATGGCCGAGGAAGAGGACGAACACCGCAGACGGCTGATCGCCGCCCATGCCGAACGGTTCGGCGAGACCATCCCGCTGATCCGGCGCGAACATGTGGCCGGCTATTACAATCGCCGCCCTGTCTGGCTGGTGGAAAACCTCGGGATCGAACGAATCCGCGAAGAAGCCGTCGCGATGGAGCGGCAGGCCGAACGCTTTTACGTGAATGCCGCCGCCAATTGCACCGATGCCTCGACCCGCGCACTGCTAGGCGATCTGGCTGCCGCCGAGGCCAAGCATGAATCGCTGGCCGAAAACCTTGCCGACGAACATCTGGACGAGGCAAGCCGCCACGACGAAGACCTCGCCTCTCACCGCCAGTTCGTTCTGACCTGGGTGCAGCCGGGGCTGGCCGGGCTGATGGACGGATCGGTTTCGACGCTGGCGCCGATCTTTGCCACCGCCTTTGCCACCCAGGACACGATGACCACCTTTCTCGTCGGGCTTGCGGCCTCGGTCGGGGCGGGCATCTCGATGGGCTTTACCGAGGCGGCCTCGGATGACGGGCAGCTTTCCGGGCGCGGCTCGCCGTTCAAGCGCGGGCTGTCCTCGGGGGTGATGACCACCCTCGGCGGGCTGGGCCACGCGCTGCCCTACCTGATCCCGCATTTCTGGACCGCGACCTCGATCGCCTGGGTCATCGTGTTCTTCGAGCTTTGGGCGATCGCCTGGATTCAGAAGAAATACATGGACACCCCGTTCCTGCGCGCGGCGTTCCAGGTCGTCTTCGGCGGCGCGCTGGTGCTGGCGGCGGGCATCATCATCGGCAGCGGCTAGCCGGCTTGCGGCCCCCCGCGCCAGCCGCTACCGATAGGCCATGATCGACATCTTCCTCAGAACCCTGCCCTTTTTCGCCATCATCGGCCTTGGCTACTGGGCCGGGCGCAGCCGGTTCTTCAGCGAAGAGGCGACCGCCTATCTGACCAAGTTCGTATTCTTCTTCGCGCTGTCGGCGATGATCTTCCGCTTCGCGGCGAACCTGCCCCTGTCCGAGGTATTCAACGGCAGGCTCGTTCTGGGCTATCTTTGCGGAACCGCCGTTGTCTATGGCATCGCCACGGCGGTCGCCTTCCTGCGCGGGCTCGACGTGCCCACCGCCTCGATCGAGGCGCAATGCGCAGTGATCGGGAACGTGGGCTTCCTCGGCCTGCCGATGCTATCGCTGCTGTTCGGCGAGGCGGCAATCGGGCCGGTGATGCTGGTGCTGACGACCGACCTGGTGGTGTTCTCCTCGCTGATCGTGATGCTGATCAACGGCGGGCGCGACGGGCGGCTCAAACTCTCGACGCTGCGGCTGATGGGGCTCGGACTGCTGCGCAATCCGATGATCGTGTCGATCGTGCTCGGCATGACGTGGTCGGCGCTGTCGCTGCCGGTGCCGGACCCGATGAACCAGTTCCTGACCATTCTCGGCGGCGCTGCCACCCCCGGCGCGCTGTTTGCCATCGGCGCCTCGCTGGCCGGCAAATCCGCCGAGCGGGTACAGGTCGCCGGCTGGCTGTCGGCGTCGAAACTGGTGCTGCACCCGGCCTTCGTGGCGCTGGCGGTGCTGGTTCTGTTCCCGATCGACCGGTTCTCGGCCAGCGTCGTGATCGCCGCGGCGGCCCTGCCGGTGGCCGGCAATGTCTACATGCTGGCGCAGCATTACGGGGTGGCGCCGCACCGGGCCTCGGCGGCGATCCTGTTCTCGACCGTGGCCAGCATCCTGACCGTGCCGATGGTGATCGCCTGGGTCTCGGCGCCCTGACCGCCCCTTCTTCTCTTTTCCAAATACTCCCGCCGGAGGCGCCCGCCCTTTACCCTGCCGCGCCGAGCCGGTAGCCAGTCACAAACCGCAACGGGAGTGCACGATCATGGAAACCCTGTCTGAAAATGCCGCCTTCGGCGGCGTGCAAGGCGTGTACAGGCACGCCTCGGATGTCTGCCAATGCGATATGACCTTCGGCTTGTTCCTGCCGGAAGGGGCAGAGGACGGACCGGTCCCGGTCCTGTGGTACCTCTCGGGGCTGACCTGCACCCATGAAAACGCCATGACCAAGGCCGGCGCCCAGGCCTGGGCGGCCGAGCATGGCATCGCGCTGGTGTTTCCCGACACCAGCCCGCGCGGCGCCGGCGTGGCCGATGATGAGGCCTATGACCTGGGCCAGGGGGCCGGGTTCTACGTCAACGCGACCCAGGCCCCCTGGGCACCGCATTTTCGCATGTGGGATTACATCGCCGAGGAACTGCCCCGGGTGATCGACGCCGGTTTCGCCATCGACCCGGAGCGGCAGGCGATCACCGGGCACTCCATGGGCGGGCACGGCGCGCTGACGTTGGCGATGAACCTGCCGGGGCGCTACCGCTCGGTCTCGGCCTTCGCGCCGATCGCCAACCCGACCGCCAGCGACTGGGGCCGCAAGCAGCTTGCCGCCTATCTCGGCGAGGACGAGGCAGCCTGGGCGCGCCACGACGCCACCCTGATGATGCGCGCGGGCGGCTTCGACGGGCCGGTCCTGATCGACCAGGGCGCGAGCGACCAGTTCCTCGACCTGCTGAAACCCGAGGCCCTGGCCCAGGCCATCGCCGAGCGGCGCCAACCGGCCAGTTTCCGCATGCAGAAGGGCTATGACCACAGCTATTTCTTCGTCTCCTCCTTCATGGAGGATCACGTCGCCTTTCACGCCGACGCGCTCTGGCGCTGAGACGATGGGCGCGCTCTATATCGATGCCGATGCCTGCCCGGTGAAAGCCGAGGCCGAGCGCGTCGCCACCCGGCACGGGTTGCGGATGTACGTGGTGTCCAACGGGGGGCTGCGCCCCTCGCCCAACCCGCTGGTGGAAACCGTGATCGTCGCCGAGGGCGCGGACGAGGCCGACAAGTGGATCGCCGAGCGCTGCGGGCCGGGCGACGTGGTGGTGACCGGGGATATCCCGCTGGCGGCGAAATGCGTCGAGGCCGGCGCCCGCGTGCTGCGCCACAACGGCGAGGCCTTCACCAAGGCCAACATCGGCCAGCAACTGGCGATGCGCGATCTGATGGCAGACCTGCGCGCCGCCAACCCGCTGGGCGCCGGCGGCAGCGGCCGCGGCTTTACAAAGGCAGATCGCTCCCGTTTTCTGGACGCGCTGGAACGGGAGATCAGGGCGGCCGGGCGACAGCCCTAGGCCGCAAATTTCTTCGAAGAAATTTGCCCGGAAAATTCGAATTTTCCGGGTGGGAAGGGACCGAAAGATGCAACCACAGGCCGTGATCTTCGACATCGGCAACGTCCTTATCGAGTGGCAGCCGGAACGGTTCTACGACGCCGAGATCGGCGAGGCGCGGCGTCGCGCCATGTTCGCCACCGTCGACCTGCACGGGATGAACGACGAGGTGGATCGCGGCGGGAATTTCACCGAGGTCGTCCATGCCACCGCCGATCGCTATCCGGAATGGCGCGACGAGATCCGCATGTGGCATGACCGCTGGCTGGAGATGGCCGCGCCCGAGATCCCGCATTCGGTCCGCCTGTTGCGTGCGCTCCGGGCCAAGGGCATCCCTGTCTTTGCGCTGACCAATTTCGGCGTGCAGACCTTCGACGACATCGCCGCGCCGCATTACCCCTTCCTGTCCGAGTTCGACCGCGCCTATGTCTCGGGCCACATGAAGACGATCAAGCCCGAGCCGCGCATCTACGAGATGGTCGAGGCCGATTGCGGCATCGACCCCGCGGCGCTGATCTTTACCGACGACCGGCCCGACAATATCGACATGGCCGCCAGCCGGGGCTGGCAAACCCATCTGTTCACCGGCCCGCAGGGCTGGGCCGACCGGCTGGTCGAGGCCGGGCTGCTGACCAAGGAGGACGCGAAATGAGCACGACCATTCCCATCATTCCCTTCGACGCGGGCGAAAAGCTGCTCGATTGGCTGGACCTGACCGACGCGCTGGCCGACGGTCATGACCTGCCCCGCGCCGAGATCGCCGATACCTTTCTCTACCGCGATCCCGATACGCTGCTGAACCGCGCCGCCTGGATCGACGGGTTGGGCAGCCTGGTCAAGACCGCCACCGTGTTTCCGCGCAACCCCGAACACGGGGTGCCCATGGTCAACGGCGGGGTGAGCCTCTATTCCGACCTCGACGGCACGCTGGAGGCGCTGGTGGATTTCCACCTGGTGACCAAGTGGAAGACCGCCGGCGACAGCCTGCTGGCCGCCCGCCGGCTGGCCCGCCCCGACAGCGCGCGGATCGTGATCGCCGGCGCCGGCACCGTGGGCCGCTCGCTCTGCGAGGCCTTCGCCGAGGCCTTTCCCAAGGCGAAGATCGCCCTGTGGAACCGCACCGTGGCCAAGGCCGAGGCGCTGGCGCAGGAGATCGGCAGCGTCGATGTCGCCCCTGACTTGGAGGCGGCGGTGCGGCAGGCCGATATCGTGGTCAGCGCCACCATGTCCTCGGAGCCGCTGATCAAGGGCGACTGGCTGCACCCGGGCCAGCATATCAACCTGATCGGCGCCTATCGCCCCGACATGCGCGAGGCCGACGACATCGCGCTGCAACGGGCGAAGATCTATGTCGACAGCCGCGACACCACCATCGGCCATATCGGCGAGATCCAGATCCCGCTGGACCGGGGCGTGATCACCGAGGCCGACATCCTTGCCGATTTCTACCAGCTCGACGCCTTTGCACAGGGCGGGACCGAGGAGATCACCCTGTTCAAGAACGGTGGCGGCGCCCATCTGGACCTGATGACCAGCCGTTACATCCTCGATCGCTGGACGGCGGCGCAGTAAGGCGCCCCCGTCCCCGTGATCTAGGCCAGCCGGGCGCCCAGCGGGCGCTCGCGCACCGGCAGGTGGACGATGGCGCTGAAGGCGCCGACGCCGACACCGATCCACCACACGACGGTGTAATCGCCGAAGGCGTCGTACATCCGACCACCCAGCCAGACCCCCAGGAAGCCGCCGATCTGGTGGCTCAGGAACACGATGCCATAAAGCGTGCCCATGTAGCGCAGCCCGTAGATATGGGCGACCAGCCCGCTGGTCAGCGGCACGGTCGCCAGCCACAGCGCCCCCATCGCCACCGAGAACACCAGCACCGAGGCCGGGGTGATCGGCGCCAGGATGAAGGCGGCGGCGATCACCGTGCGGCCGGCATAGATGCCCGCCAGCAGGTATTTCCGGGAATAGAACCTGCCCGCCCATCCGGCCATCAGCGTACCGCCGATATTGGCCGCCCCGATCAGCGCGATGGACACCGCCCCCAGCGCCGAGGTGGTGGTGATGCCGATCCCGTGCAACAGGCTGCCGGGCTGGATCGGGCCGCACATCTCGGTCACGAAGGCGGGGAAATGCGCGGTGATGAAGGCAAGTTGATAGCCGCAACTGAAAAAACCGAGGAAGATCAGCGTATAAGAGGGATCGCGGAACGCCTTGACCAGGATCGTGCCCAGCGAGTCCTCCAGCTCCGTCCGGCTGGCGGGGGTCGGCACGCGCATCAGCGGCAGGGTCAGCACCAGCGCCAGGATCGCCACCGCGAAGACGAGGAAGGTGCTCTGCCAGCTCAGGAAGCTCATCAGCCATTCGGCCACCGGTGCGCCGACCATCTGGCCAAGGCTGCCCGCCGCGGTGGTGATCGCCAGCGCCATCGAGCGTTTCTCGTCCGAGGCGGCCCGCCCGACCACCGCGAGGATCACGCCAAAGCCGGTGCCGGCGATGCCGAAGCCTACCAGCCAGGCATATAGCTGCATCTCCATCGGGGTGGTTGACCAGGCGGTCAGAACCATGCCCGCCGCATAGGTCAGCGCCCCCATCACGATCGCCCTGCGGTCGCCGATCTTTTCGGCGATGGCGCCAAAAATCGGCTGGCCGATGCCCCAGGCCAGGTTCTGGATCGCGATCGCCATCGAGAATTCGGACCGGGCCCAGCCGAATTCCCCGGCCACGGGGAGCTGGAACACCCCGAAAGAAGCGCGGATCGCAAAGCTGACCATGATGATGATACAGCCGACGATCAGCACAGGGGTCAGCGAGGCGGCAGGGCGGGTCATAGGCAGGCTCCGTTCAGGGTAACGCGGCGAGGTTACGCCACTGGGTCGATGGATCAAATCAGGATTTGTCCGATGTTGCGTCAGAAATGCTGATATATCGCCCTTGGCCGCCCGGGCCATGCTTTTCAACCCCGTCACCGCGCGGTATGGCTGCGCCCATGTCCGATTTGATTGCCCTTTACAACGCCCGGATCGCGCAAGGCGCGCTGCACCACGACCCCGCGCAAGAGGCCGCCCTGCCCGAGCTGGAACGCATCCGCGCCGCCGTCGCGCAACCTGTCAAGCGCAAGCTGTTCCGCAAGGCCCCGCCGCCGCCCAAAGGGCTGTACCTCTGGGGTGGGGTCGGGCGCGGCAAGTCGATGCTGATGGATCTTTTCGTCGAGGCGCTGGACGGGACCGCAGTGCGCCGGGTGCATTTCCACGCCTTCATGCAGGAAATCCACGAGGCCATGCACCAGGCGCGCAAGAACGGCATCGAGGACGCGCTGGCCCCGGCGGCAGAGGACGTGATCAAATCCGTGCGGGTGCTGGCCTTTGACGAGATGCAGATCACCGACATCACCGACGCGATGATCGTGGGACGCCTGTTCGAGGCCCTGTTCGACGCCGGCGTGGTGGTGGTGACCACCTCGAACCGGGTGCCGGACGAGCTGTACAAGAACGGGCTGAACCGGCAGCTGTTCCTGCCCTTCATCCAGCTGATCAAGCAGCGCATGGAGGTCCGCGAACTGGCCAGCCCCAACGACTATCGCCAGAACCGGCTGGAGGGCACACAGGTCTATTTCACCCCGATCGGCCCCGAGGCACGCGACGCGATCCGCGCGGTCTGGACCGATCTGGCGGGCGGCCCCGGGACCGAGCTGGTGCTGGAGGTCAAGGGTCGCCGCGTGGCGCTTCCGGAATATCGCAACGGCATCGCGCGGGCGAGTTTCTATGACCTGTGCGGCCACTATCTTGGCCCGGCCGATTACCTGGCCATCGCCGAGGCGGTGCGGGTGCTGATCCTCGAGGATATCCCGAGCCTGTCGCGCAGCAACTTCAACGAGGCCAAACGCTTCGTCACCCTGATCGACGCGCTCTACGAGGCCAAGGTACGGCTGGTCTGCTCTGCCGCCGCGGAGCCGGAAATGCTCTACCTTGAGGGCGAGGGCGTGTTCGAATTCGAGCGCACCGCCAGCCGGCTGCGCGAAATGCAGGACAAGGACTGGGGCACCGCGTGATTCTGCGCGACCCGCCCCATACGCTGCGGCTTTTTCTGGTGCTGCAGGGCGCGGTCGTGCCACGGGTTCTCCCCCAGATCATCGGGGCCGCGCTGTGGTCACTGGCGGTTCTGCTCGTGGACCGGTTCCTGTTTGGCGTACCGGGCTTGCCGGTGGCTGCGATGGGGGTGTTCGGCATCTCGCTTTCGCTGTTCCTGGGGTTCCGGAACAACGTCGCCTATGACCGCTGGTGGGAGGCGCGCAAGATCTGGGGTGGGATGGTCGCGGATGTCCGCAGCCTGTCGCAGGAGTTGACCGTGTTCGGTGCATCCGAGGCGGACCGGGCCTATATCCTCACCCATATCCTGGCCTTTCACCACCTGCATCGGGGCCAGTTGCGCGGCGATGACGTGACCAGAGTGGTCACCGATTGGGTCGGGGCCGAGGCGGCCGCGCCGCTCTTGCGTCACGGCAACGGGCCGAACGCGGCGCTGCGCGCCATAGCCGAGCGGTTGCGCGAGATGGCCGAGGCCGAGCGCATCGACGGGTTCGGCCGGCGCGCCCTGACCGAACGGTTGGCCCGTTTCGCCGCCGCACAGGCCGGGAACGAGCGGCTGCTCACCACCCCGCTGCCCTTTGTCTATTCCCTGTTGATCTGGCGGACGACCTATCTCTACTGCCTCTTGCTGCCGTTTGCCCTTGTCGGGAACGCCGGCTGGTTCGAACCGGTGCTGATGGCGATGGTGGCCTATGTGTTCTTCGGACTGGCCGAAGTGACACATGAGCTGGAGCATCCCTTTGGCCGGCTGGAGAACTGCATGCCGCTGAGCGCGCTGTGCCGCGTGATGGAAATCTCGGTCTGCCACGCGCTGGAGCGCGAGGCGCCGCCACCACTGGAACCGGTCGACTTCGTGCTGACCTGAGGGCGCTACCCGTTCTCGCGCAGCACGCCGCCCGCGAGGTAGAGCGAGCCGCAGATCAGGATGCGGGCGTGCGGATCGGATTGCACGATGTGTTGCACCGCCGCCAGAACGCTGTCGGCGGTTTCGGCCGGCAGTCCCACCGCCCGCGCCGCCGACGCGGTTTCCTCGGCGGAGAGCGTATTGGCCTCGCCGGGGATCGAGACGGCGGTGAGGCTTTGGGCCTGCGCCGCCAGCGGGCGCAAATAGCCGGTCACGTCCTTGGTATTGAGCATGCCGCAGACCAGATGCGTGGGGCGGGGCGCCAACCCGGCCAGGTGCGCGCCCAGCGCGGCGCCCGCCGCCGCGTTGTGGCCGCCGTCCAACCAAAGCTCGGCCTGCGGCGTCGCCTCGCAAAGCGGGCCGGTCTTCAACCGCTGCATCCGGGCCGGCCATTCGACGCGCGTCATGGCGGACTCGCAGGCGGTCTCGCCCTGGCCCAGGTGTCGCAACGCCGCCAAAGCTGCACCGGCGTTCTGTATCTGGTGCGCGCCGGGCAGGCTCGGCAGCGGCAGGTCGAGCAACCCGCGCTCGTCCTGATAGATCAGCCGCCCGCGTTCCTCGTAAACATGCCAATGCTGGCCATAAGCGATCAGCGGTGCACCCAAGCGGGCAGCCTGTGCCTCGATCACCTCAAGCGCCTCGTCGGGCTGCGGGCCGACCACGCAGGGCACGCCGCGCTTGAGGATCCCGGCCTTCTCAAAGGCAATCTTGCCCAGCGTGTCACCGAGGAACTGCTCATGGTCGATCGACACCGGCGTGAGGATCGTCAGCGCCGGGGTCTCGATCACGTTGGTCGCGTCGAGCCGCCCGCCAAGGCCCACCTCCAACAGGGTGTAATCGGCCGGCGTGCGGGCAAAGGCCAGCAGCGCGGCGCAGGTGGTGATCTCGAAATAGGTGATGCTCTCGCCGCCATTGGCGGCATAGCATTCATCCAGTACCGCGCTCAGCTCCGGCTCGGAGATCAGCTTTCCCGCCACCCGGATCCGCTCGTGGAACCGCGCCAGGTGCGGCGAGGTATAGGCATGCGCCGTCAGGCCGGCCCCCTCCAGCCCGGCACGGATCATCGCCTGGGTCGAGCCCTTGCCGTTGGTGCCGGCGATATGGATCACCGGCGGCAGCCGGTCCTGCGGGTTGTCAAGCGCCGCCAGCAGGCGCCAGACCCGGTCCAGTGTCAGGTCGATGATCTTGGGGTGCAGCGCCATCATCCTGTCAAGGATGACATCCGACGCCGCCGGGGTCTGGGTCTGCATTCTGGCCTGCCTGTCTGCTGCGTCAGAGCGGGGCGCGGGCGTCTCAGCTTTCAGTTTCGTCCGCATCCGGTTTCGGGTCGGCGGGGCCGGTTTCGGGGCCGGTATCGGCTTCGCTGCTGACCGCCTCGGGCGCGGGAAGATCGCCGCGAATCGCCGGTGCCAGGCCCATCAGCATGCGGGTGATGGTGATCAGCTCGTCGCGCATCTCGGTGCGTTTGGTCACCCGGTCCAGCATGCCGTGATCCAGCAGATACTCGGCACGCTGGAACCCCTCGGGCAGCTTTTCACGGATGGTCTGTTCGATCACCCGCGGCCCGGCAAAGCAGATCAGCGCGTTGGGTTCGGCGATCTGCACGTCGCCCAGCATCGCGTAAGAGGCGGTGACGCCACCGGTCGTGGGATGGGTCAGCACCACGATATAGGGCAGCCCGGCCTCCTTGAGCATCTGCACCGCCACCGTGGTGCGCGGCATCTGCATCAGCGACAGGATCCCCTCCTGCATGCGGGCGCCGCCGGCGGACGAGAACAGGATCAGCGGGCGTTTCAACTTTACCGCCTGTTCGGCCGCGGCGACGATGGCATTGCCCACGTACATGCCCATCGATCCCCCCATGAAGGAGAAATCCTGCGCCGCGGCCACGATGGGGGTGCGCCCCATTTCGCCAGTGGCGACCAGCATCGCCTCTTTTTCGCCGGTCTTTTTCTGCGCCGCGCGCATCCGGTCGGGATATTTCTTCTGATCGCGGAAATGCAGCGGGTCGGCGACCGGTTCGGGAACCTCCACCTCGGAGAACACGCCGCCGTCGAACAGCGCCTCGAAGCGCGCCCGCGGGGTGATCGCCATGTGATGCCCGCAGTTGGTGCAGACATTCAGGTTATCGCTCAACTCGCGATGGAACAGCATGGTTCCGCATTCATCGCATTTCTGCCAGAGATTCTCCGGCACATCCCGGCGCGAAAAGATCGAGTTGATCCGGGGGCGGACGTAATTTGTGATCCAGTTCATGTCGAGGCCTCTCGCAGGAGCGTGCACGCTGCGTCAGATAAGCCGGGGCGCGGACAATTGCAATCAACGCCTGATGGCAATCCGCGCGACAAGCCATGTCAGCACCATCAGCGCGAAGTCGACTGCCAGCCAGGCCCGCATCGGGCCGGTGTCATCGGAGGAGAACGGCAGGATGAAGAGTGACAGGCCATTCAGGCTCTCGGGAACCGAAAAGATCAGCAGCGCCACGACATTGTTGAAGAAATGCACCGCGATCGCCGGGCCCAGCGTGCCCGCCCGGGCGGTGAGATCGGCCATCAGGATACCGAAACAGCCGGCCCAGATCGCGATCAACCCGGCATTGGGGCCGGCCTCGGCGGGCACGAAATGGCCCAGCGCGAACAGGATCGAGGGCAGCAACAACCAGGCCGCCGGGTGCGGGATCCGCGCTGCCAGCGCCTGCTGCAGGTACCCCCGGAACAGGATCTCCTCGGCGCTGACCTGGATCAGGATCGCGACCAGCGCCAGCGGCAGCAGCATCAGCCAACGCCCGAACGCGAGATTGGGAAGAAGCGGCGCGCCCATGTCGTAGGGCGGCAGGGCGAACAGCACCAACCCGAACAGCAACAACAGGCGCAACACCCGCCAGAACTGGATAACCGCCCGCCCCGGTGGCCCGATCAGCCCCAGCGGCGCGCGGCGCTGAACAAGATGCGCCGCCGCAAAGACGCCGACGATGACAAAGCCGAAACTACCCAGCAGGATCAGCATCGACCCCGGCCGGTGCCCGGTCGCCAGGTCCGCCGCCCATCCGATCGGCGCGACCGAGAAAACAAACGCCTGCAACACCGCGTTCAGCCCGAGAACGATCACCGCTACCATCGCCAGGCCGGCGAACAGGCGCCACAGCGCGCGGCCCGGGCGGGCCGGGGCAACCAGGATCTCATGCGCGGCATAGGGGCGATCAGTCATCGAAATACTCGTTCAGCGTATCCAGGGAAATCGGCAGGTTCTTTTTCAGCACGGCCTCGGAGAGGTTGACCTGCGCCGCCTGCAACAACTCGGTCGCGCCGGCCAGGTGCCCAGCCACCGCCTCGAGCAGCGCCAGCGCCACCGAGGCATCGTTTTCGATCACCGCGCGAAACTCCTCGGCACCGATGCGAAGAAACCGCGTCGGTTCCACCGCCACCAGATCGAGAAAGCGTTTGTCGCGCGTGATCACGGCCAGGTCTCCGATCAGCCGCCCCGGCAACACGAAGGACACCGGCGGCGTGCTGGCATCACCCGCGGGCCAGCGCAGTTCGGCCTGCCCCTCGAGGCACAGGTAGACCGCGTCGGCGGGCCGGTCATGAGAAAAGACAACCTGACCGGGCGCCACTTCGTACCATTGCGCAGAGAACGCCAGGAGGCGGCGGTTGCGCAGGCTGAGCCGCCCGAACAGATCGTTGCGTGACAGGATCGCCAGCTTGCGGCCAAGGTCATCGGTCCCCTCCCCCTCTTTCGACTCCGACAGGGCGGTGCCGTCGATCCGACCGTCGCGGATCTCGACATACATGTCATAGGCATCCGGGTTGTCGAACCGGTCCTCGAGAAACAGCATGGTGGTATCGGGCAGGAGTTCGCGCAGGCGGGTCCGCGTGTTGAGTCGGCTGTCCGCGTTATGGCTGGCCAGGATGTTGTCCATGATCAGGATATCGGGGCGCTTGATCCCGGCCCGACTGAAGCCGGCGCGCTCCTGGAACACGGTCGGCAGGTTGGTGCCGCCAAGCCCGGCCCGCAGATCGTAAAGGATCGCCGCCGCGCGGTGACGCAACCCATGGGCCTCGAGCACCTCGGCCACGACGTTCTCGATCTCGTCGGCCTTGGCGCCGGCCATGATCGACACCCGCCCGTAGATGGCGTTTTCCAGGACCGTCAGGCGCGGAACATAGGAATCGGGGCCGATCGGCTCGAACATGTCGGCCAGGTTGCGGCGCAGCTCTGCGCCCCGGTTGCGCCGGATCGACAGGATCCGTCTTTTGTACTTGTCGGGGAAATCCGGGCCGATCTGTTCCGCGGTCAGCATGAAGGGCACGATCAGCAGCATCGCCCGGTCTTCCTGCGACAGCGCCGCCTTGCCGCGCCGTGTCGCGCGCCCGGCGATATCGGACACACGCAGGTAAAGCTCCTTGTCCAGCCCCAGGCGCAAGAACAGCGGATGGTCGGTACCATCCGTGCCGAAGGTCCGGTTCAGCGTGTCGATTACCCCCATCGAGACCGAGATGACATCGTCGGCGATGCCCTCGTCCTGCAGCATCTGCAGGAAGCGATGCTCGCGCGCCAGGGCCTCGGGCTGGATATCGTGCACCGGGGTGGCGAACAGCAGGTTGCCGGCAAGCGGCAGCGCCGGGTTGAACCGCTCGGGGTCCAGGGTGAAATAGGCATCCTCCAGCCCCCGTTCGCGCAGCTTTTCGCGGACCTCCGGACGCAGGGCGACGATCTCGCGCGCCAGGCCGGCGTGCTGCTCGGTCACGAACCGGGACCGCAGGGTGCGGCGGAACATCATCTCGTCGATCCCCATCGCCTCGATCAGCTGGAACCACCAGTCGCGGACCTCGGCCCCGTCCGAGAGACCGGCGATCGCGGGATCGACCCAGTCGGCCGTCAGCGGATCGGTGCTGTTGCCCGCCCGTGCGGTCTCCAGGGCCCGCGCGTCATGGGCCACGGCAAGCTGTTCGGTATCACGCGGACGCATCTTGAGCGGCATCAGCAGGTTGTCGCCCAGAGTGCCGTCGAACAGGTAGGGCCGCGAATTGGCATAGCCGATACGCGCCGCGATCACCGCCTGGTGCAGTTGCTCCAGTGGATGGCCCGACAGCACCACGTGGCCCTGCGCCGGCAGCGTTTCGCGCACCAAAAGTTCGGCCAGCGCGGTCCGCTCGATCGCCTTGTCGCTCTGGATCGCGACGCGGCTGCGCGGCGGGATGGTCAGGTTGATGTCCTCCAGGATGGTATTGCCGTCCTGGTCGCGCACGGTGACGTCGTGCAACTCGATCGCCCCGAACAGGTGCGGCAGGCTGTCAGGTTCGCCGTCGAACAGCTCTTCCGGGATCATGTCGCGCGGCGCGAAACGCTCGGTCACCACGTCCCAGCGCAACGACATGTCCTGCACCTGGTTGTAATAGGTCAGAAGCTCCTTCCACGGGCTCGACAGATCCTTGTAGGCCGACAAGGCCGCCACCAGGGCACCCACGGTGATGTCGCCCTGGATCGCCAGGTACCCCCCGACCGAATAGAACATGAAGGGCGTCAGATGCCCGATCATGTTGTTGAGGAACTTCATGAAGAACTTTTTCTGGTAGATCCGGAACCGGATCTCGAACAGGCGCCCCAGCCGGTCGGTGATCATCGCAAGCCGATAGCGCCAGCCACCGTTGGCGCGCAGGTCGCTGATGCCCGCCGCGCTCTCGCCGATCTCGGTCGCAAGGTGGCGCAACTCGCCGATACGGTCCTTGTTCAGCAGGTTGATCTGGCGCTGGATCATCGGGATCAGCCAGGCCTGCAACGGGATCAACGCCACCGAGGCCAGCCCGAACCAGACACTTTGCATGAACAGGAACGACACGATGGTCATCATCTGGCCGAACTGGAACACCGGCTGGGCGATCGCATCGCCCATCAGGCCGCCCATTGGCTCGGCCTCGGAGGTGATCATCGACACCAGTTCGCCCTGGCTGGTGGTGCGAAAATAGGGCTTGGGAAAGCGCAACATGCGGTGGATCAGCTGATACCGCAGCCGCCGCAGCATCCGCTCGGACAGCACCCCCTTGCGGGTGTTGATGTGCATCTTCATCAACCCGCCGATCAGCACCGCCAGGAAAAACGCGACGCACAGGACCAGCAGGAATTGCACCTGCGTCAGCTCGATTCCGTAGATCGCGGTCTGCTGGCCCGCCGCACCGATGGCATCGTTGATGATCCTCTTGGGCAATTCCAGCGAGGCATAGAGAAACGGGAAGGACACCAGCGTCAGCACCAGCAGCCAGAGCTGCTGCCGCTTTGAGTGTTTCCAGATGAACGAAAACAGCGTGGGTTCCATCATCCGGCCCTTGCCCGACTCGCCAATACCCGCCGCAGAAAAGGCTCCGGCGTCACGGGCTTTCCGACGGTAAGCACTGCCCTGCGGGATTACAAGGCGCTGACAAACCGCACGCGGCGTCGCGGGCGGGCGGTTGACCCTTGTTTCAACCCGGGCGCAGGGATATTGCCAAGGAAACATTCTTTTGGAGGCCAGACATGCTCAAGCGCCAGTTCGACAAATCCAAACTGCCCAGCCGTCACGTGACCGAAGGGCCGGAGCGCGCGCCGCACCGTTCGTATTATTACGCGATGGGCATGACCGACGACGAGATTCACCAGCCCTTTGTCGGGGTCGCCACCTGCTGGAACGAGGCAGCGCCCTGCAACATCGCGCTGAGCCGGCAGGCACAGGCGGTCAAGGGCGGCGTGAAAGAGGCCCACGGCAGCCCGCGCGAGTTCACCACCATCACCGTGACCGACGGCATCGCCATGGGCCACGAGGGGATGCGCAGTTCGCTGGCCTCGCGCGAGGCAATCGCCGATACCGTCGAACTGACCATGCGCGGCCACTGTTACGACGCGCTGGTCGGGCTGGCCGGCTGTGACAAGTCGCTGCCCGGCATGATGATGGCGATGGTGCGGCTGAACGTGCCCTCGGTTTTCATCTACGGCGGCTCGATCCTGCCGGGCAAGGCACCGCAGGTCGACGAGATCCCCGAGGATTTCCGCACCCGCGACCTGACCGTACAGGACATGTTCGAGGCGGTGGGCCGCAACCAGAACGGCACCATGTCGGACAAGGCGCTGGCCATGCTGGAACGCGTGGCCTGCCCCAGCGCCGGCGCCTGCGGCGGCCAGTTCACCGCCAACACCATGGCCTGCGTCTCCGAGGCGATCGGCCTGGCGTTGCTGAACTCCTCGGGCATGCCGGCCCCCTACGAGAGCCGCGACCAATACGGCGAAGCCTCGGGTCACGCGGTGATGAACCTGCTCGAAAAGAACATCCGCGCCCGCGACATCGTCACCCGCCAATCGCTGGAGAACGCCGCCCGCGTGGTGGCCTGCACCGGTGGTTCGACCAACGCCGGGCTGCACCTGCCGGCCATCGCCCATGAGGCCGGGATTGATTTCTACCTCGACGACGTCTGCGACATCTTCCGCGAAACCCCTTATTTCGTCGACCTCAAGCCGGGCGGCCAATACGTCGCCAAGGACCTGTACGACGCCGGCGGCATCCCGGTGGTGATGAAGGAACTGCGCAAGGCCGGCCTGATCCACGAGGATTGCGTCACCGCGTCGGGCCGCTCCATCGGCGAGGAACTGGACCTGATCGAGCGCGAGGCCGATGGCCAGGTGATCTATCCCATCGACAATCCGCTGACCAAGACCGGCGGCGTGGTGGGCCTCAAGGGCAACCTCGCGCCCGAGGGCGCCATCGTCAAGGTTGCCGGCATCCCCAGCCAGCACCAGCGGTTCGTCGGCCCGGCGCGCGTGTTTGAATGCGAAGAGGACGCCTTCGAGGCGGTCAAGCAGCGCAGCTACAAGGAGGGCGAGGTGATCGTCATCCGCAACGAGGGCCCCGCCGGCGGCCCCGGCATGCGCGAGATGCTGGCCACCACCGCCGCGCTCTCCGGTCAGGGCATGGGCAAGAAGGTGGCGCTGATCACCGACGGCCGGTTCTCCGGTGCGACCCGCGGGTTCTGCGTCGGCCATGTCGGCCCCGAGGCCGCACAGGGCGGGCCGATCGCCCTGCTCAAGGACGGCGACGTGATCACCATCGACGCGGTCACCGGCGAAATCAGCGTCGACCTGAGCGACGAGGACCTGGCCAAGCGCAAGGCCGAATGGAGCGGACCGCGCGAGACCATCTATGCCTCGGGCGCGCTGTGGAAATACGCCAAGCTGGTCGGCCCGACCTACATGGGCGCGGTGACCCATCCCGGCGGCAAGGCCGAGAAACATGACTACATGGACCTCTAAGGGGGTCCTGGCGGCGCTTGGTCTGACGGTTCTGGCGGGGTGCGACGGCGGCAGTTTGCCGTTCAGCACCCCGTTCGACCAGGCCACCCGCGCCGAGCTTGCCGGCGGGGCCGTCACGGTCGCGGCGCCACCGGGCTATTGCATCGACCAACAGGCCCTGCGCCGCGCGCCGCGCGGGGATTTCGCGCTCTTGGCGCGCTGCGACACCTTGGGATTGCGCGGTTTCTTTTCCGGTCGGCGGCTGGCCCTTATGACCGTGGCCACCGCCCCGCAAAGGGCGGCGGACCTCCCGCCACCCAGCCTGGACGATGTGGCCCGTGCCGCCGCGCCGGCTCAGGTGATCGAAACCGGGATGGCCGGCGACCTGCCGCTCGTGCGGCTGGATACGCCCGGCGGAACGGTCGGGGCGGCGGCGACCCAGCATTGGCGCAGCGCCTTCGCGCTCAATGGCCAGTTGGTCGCGCTTGCCCTCTATGCACCGGGCGCCGGGGCAGGCGACAACAGGGCCGGGGCGGATCTTCTGGCCGACCTGGCGGAACGGACCCGCAGCGCCAGCACCCGCCCGCCCGAAGGCACCGCGCCCAATATGCAGTAGGCAGCCGCCGCGCCAGAGCCGCAGGACGATGAACAGACAGGATTTTCACCGCTGAAGTTGATTGGCGGTTTGTTTGACTGACCGGCTTTCGCTAAGCTGACCGCAATCAAGGCAATTTCGCCTGAAAGGCGAGCGACGGAACGGCATATGGGCAGTATTCTGGATCGGCTGTTACACGGGCGCGCGATGCGCCGATGGCGACGCGCGGCAAAGGCGGCCGAGGACACCGGCCTGTCCGACCTGCGAGTTCAGCGCAACCAGGCGCGCCAGTTGCGCACCCATCTCGACCGGCTGATCCATGTCGCCGACGGGCGCCTGGCGCTGCCGCAGGTCGGCACCTCGAACTTTCCCAGGCCGCACGGCACCGACTGGGCCTGGCGCCCCGAGCTGTGGCGCGGACCGCTTCCCACGCCGGGGCTGAGTTCGGTTCCCACCAAGTCGAAGCTGGGCGACGAGGTCACGCTGTTCCACGATTGCCGCTTTTCCGAACTGACCCTGCGCCAGTTACGCAACACCCGCGAGGCGGACCTTGCCGCCTATGGTCTGCGGATGGACGTGTTCCGGTTTGACGGTTCGTTCCTGTCGCTGGTCGTCGACCTGCCGGACTCGGCCCGGCACGGTCTGACGCGCGAGCATATCCTGCGCGTCAGCACGATCATCGAGGTCGAGAAACCGTTGGAGATTTTCGCCCGCCTCAACATCAAGAACGGCCCCAACACCGAACAGATCGTGCGGGAACTGCCGTTGAACGAGGAAGAGGTCATGGTGGAGTTCGACCTTGCCTATTCCCGCATGGACGAGAACCGGATCGAGAAAATCTGGCTCGACCTGATCTTCGAGGCGCCAGAGATGAACCAGGTGATCCTGCGCGACCTGACCTTTTCCAGGCGGCGGCGCGCCGCGCTCTAGGAGGCCCTGAGATGAGCGACCTGACCCTGACCAAGATCCGCCTGCGCAACCGCCGCTGGGAGGGCCGGCTGACCGGTGCCCCCGCGGGCAGCCCAAAACCCGACATCCGCGTCACCTACCTCGACCAGCCGGTCGAGACGGTCGAGTTGACCGAGGCCGCAGACCCCGGCGCCTGGGACCTTGCGGTGACGATCCCGGAGCACGCGGTCTCTGATGGCGTTCACAGCTTTCTGATCCTCGATGGCGCCAGCGGTACCAAGCTGGGGGATTTCGCGCTGATCGCGGGCGAGGCGATCTCGGACGACCTGCGCGCCGAGGTCGAACTCCTGCGCGCCGAGTTGGACATGCTCAAACGCGCCTTTCGCCGCCATTGCCTGGAAACCATGTAGCCGCCCGGTTCCCCGGTGCCGAAACGACAAGGGCCACGCAGATGCGTGGCCCTTTCGCGTTGCTGATCGGTGGGGGCGTTACTCCTCGCCACCCAGGGCGGTCAGCCCCTTGAGAATGTCGATGGCATAGGCCAGCTGGTAATCCTCTTCGCGCAGGCGCGCTGCGGCCTCGGCCTTGGCGCGGTCCGCCTCGATCTGGCGAATCTCGTCCTCGGTCAGGCTGTCGTTGGACAACCGTCCGCGAAGATCCGCCTCCGAGCGCGAACGCGGCCGCGTCGGCGTGTCCTCTTCCTCGGCCGTGGGCTGGCGGCGCGGCTGCGCCACCACGATGTCGGGGGACACGCCCAGCGCCTGGATCGACCGCCCCGACGGGGTGTAATAACGCGCGGTGGTCAGGCGCATCGCGCCGTCGCCACGCAGCGGCATCACCGTCTGCACCGATCCCTTGCCAAAGCTCTTGGTCCCCACGACGATGGCGCGGCGATGATCCTGCAGCGCGCCCGCCACGATTTCGGACGCCGACGCCGAGCCGCCATTGATCAGCACCACCATCGGCTTGCCCTGCGCCAGGTCTCCGGGGGTCGCGTTGAACCGCTCGCCATCCTCGGGGTCGCGGCCCCGGGTCGAGACGATCTCGCCCTTTTCAAGGAAGGAGTCGGACACCTTGATCGCCTGGGTCAGCAACCCGCCGGGGTTGTTGCGCAGGTCCAGGACGATGCCGTTGACGTTGTCGATGCCGCCGGCCGCCTCGACCTGCTCGGCCAGCCCGGCCTCAAGGTTCGGCGTTGTCTGGTCATTGAAGGTGGTCACCCGCAGAACCACGGTATCGCCCTCGGTCCGGGCGCGCACCGCCGTCAGCTTGATGGTGTCGCGGATGATCGACACGTCAAAGGGCTCGTCCTCGCCCTCGCGCACCACGGTGATGACGATCTCGCTGCCCACCGGACCGCGCATCAGTTCCACCGCCGCATCCAGCGTCAGCCCCAGCACGCTTTCGCCGTCCACGTGGGTGATGAAATCGCCGGCCTCGATCCCGGCCTCGTCGGCGGGGGTGCCGTCGATCGGCGAGACCACCTTGACGAAGCCCTCTTCCTGGGTGACCTCGATGCCCAGCCCGCCAAACTCACCACGGGTCTGCACCCGCATCGCCTCGGCATCCTCGGGCGAGAGATAGCTGGAATGCGGATCGAGCGAGGACAGCATGCCGTCGATCGCCGCCTCGATCAGCTCGGACTCGTCGACCTCCTCGACGTATTGCGACCGGATACGCTCGAAAATGTCGCCGAACAGATCAAGCTGCTCGTAGACGTTGGTGTTGCGCGCGCTCTCCTGCGCCAGCAACGGCCCGGCGATCTGCGTCGTGGCGACGAATCCTGCCAGCGTGCCGCCGATCGCGGCCATCACGAATTTCTTCATGCCTGTTTACCCATCCTTATCGGTTCGGAACCACGTCTCCGGGTCCACCGGGCTGCCGCCCTCTCTTACTTCTATATAGAGCGTTTCCGAACGCTCAGTTCCAGTGCCATCACCGCTTAGTGACAAAATCGCTCCGATTTCCGGAACCGCACCGCCCATCAGCCCCACCGGCGTGCCCGCCGGGATCACCTGCCCCGCCTCGCCATAGACCTCGGCCAGCCCGGACAGCACGAACAGCGTGTCGGGCTGCGGCTCGAGGATCATGACGTTGCCCAGGTCCAGCAGCGGCCCGCGATAGCGAATCGTCGCCGGTGTGGGCGAGGTGACCAGCGCCCGCGGCCGCGCCGCCACCACCAGCCCCGCGCGCGTCACCCCGGCCGCGTCGGCCTCGCCCGCGCGGTGCAGCACGATACCCTGAACCGGCAGCGGGATCTGCCCCTTGAGCGTGCCGATATCGGCGCGGCTCTCGGCGATCTCTCCGGCGGCGATCTCCGACAACCCGCTGGCGAACCCGTCAAGCGTCTCGGTCGAGGAGATCAGGATCGCGGTACGCACCGGGTCCTCGGTAAAGCGGCGCGGAAGATCGGTCCGGTCGGCCAGCGCCTGGCTCAACGCCGTGCGCGCCTCCTGCACCCCGGCCAGCCCCTCTTCCAGTGTCTTGGCCGCGCTTTGCTGAAGCAGCCGCAGCGTCTGGACCTCTTCGAGGTCATGGCGCAGCCGCTCGGCCCGCGTGTTCAATGCCGGTGTCACCTCGGCCAGGATCATGCCCGAGCGCGCGCTGCCCAGCGGCCCCTGCGGGTGCAGCATCCGCACCGGCGGCGGCGAGGTCTCGATGGTCAGGAGGACCCCCATCAGCCGGGCAATCTCGCCCTCGCGTGCCTGCAGCCTCTGGATCAGCTGCCCCTCACGCGTGGCCGCGCGGCGCAGCCCGTCGCGCATGGCCGCCAGCCCGGCCTCATAGGCCCGCACGGTGTCGGTCAGGGCATGGACCCGGTCACGCGCACCCTCGGCCTGCTGCAACCCCATCGCCGCCTGTTCCAACTGCACCGCCGCCGCCCGCGCCGCCGCCGCCGGATCACCCTGCCCCGCCGCCGCGCCGGCCCAGAGGGCGGCGCCGGTCGCGATCATGGCAAGGGCGCGGCGCAGGCTCATTTGATCAGGCTTTCCCCTGTCATCTCGGCCGGTTTCGGCAGTTCCATCAGCTCCAGCACCGTCGGCGCCAGGTCCGACAGCCGCCCGTCGCGCAGCGCGGCCCCCTCCGGCCCGCCGACCAGCGCCACCGGCACCGGGTTCAGCGTATGCGCGGTATGCGGCCCGCCGGTCTCGGGATCGACCATCTGTTCGCAATTGCCGTGATCGGCGGTCACGATCATCGCGCCGCCCGCGTCCTCAAGCGCCGCGATCACGCGTCCCAGCCCGCGATCCACCGTCTCGCAGGCCCGGATCGCCGCCTTCAGGTCGCCGGTATGACCGACCATGTCTGGGTTCGCATAATTCACCACGATCAGATCGTACCCCGCGCCGATCGCTTCGACCAGCTTGTCGGTCACCTCTTCGGCGGACATCTCGGGCTGCAGGTCATAGGTCGCCACGTCGGGCGATTGCGCCATGTAGCGGTCCTCGCCCTCCTCCGGGACTTCCTTGCCGCCGTTGAGGAAAAAGGTGACATGGGGGTATTTCTCGGTCTCGGCCAGGCGGAACTGCCGCAGCCCCTGCTTGGCCACCCAGGCCCCCAGCGTGTTGACGATCTCGCGCGACGGGAAAACCGTCGTCATATAGGCGTTGTGCGCGTCGGAATATTCCACCATCCCCAGCAGCCCGGCCAGCCTGGGCCGCGTCCCGGTGTCGAAGGCATCGAACCCCGGCTCGCCGATGGCGCGCAGGATCTCGCGCGCGCGGTCGGCGCGGAAGTTCAGGCAAAAGACCCCGTCGCCATCGCGCATGCCGGCGTAATCGCCGATCACCGTGGCGGTGATGAACTCGTCCGTCTCGCCCTGCTCATAGGCGTGATCGACCGCGCCCTTGGCGCTGCTCGCCGTCTGCCCCTCGCCCCGGACCATCGCCGCATAGGCCTCCGAGACCCGGCCCCAGCGGTTGTCCCGGTCCATGGCGAAATAGCGGCCGGTCACGGTCACGACACGGGCAGCATCCGGCAGGTGCTCCTCAAGCTCGCGCATGTACTCGAAGGCGGATTTGGGCGCCACGTCGCGCCCGTCGGTCACCGCATGCAGCGCCACCGGCACGCCCGCGGCGGCGATGGTCCGCGCCGCCGCCGCGATATGGTTCAGGTGCCCGTGCACACCGCCGTCCGAGACCAACCCCATCAGGTGCGCGGTGCCGCCTGTGTCCTTCAGCCGGGCGATGAAATCCAGCAACGCGGAATTCTCGAAGAACGAGCCATCCTCGATCGCCAGGTCGATCTGGCCCAGGTCCATCGCCACCACCCGGCCGGCGCCGATATTGGTGTGCCCCACCTCGGAATTGCCCATCTGCCCGCTAGGCAGGCCCACGTCCGGCCCGTGGGTGATCAACCGGGCGTGCGGCCCCTTGTCCATGATGGCGTCGAAATTCGGTGTCTGCGCCAGCAGCGGCGCGTTGGCCTCGGTCTCTTCCGACAGGCCCCAGCCGTCGAGAATGCACAGTATCACGGGTTTGGGGGCGGTCATGGGCGGGCTCCGAAGTGAATGTCTGTCCGCGCCTTCTAACGCCTGGGCGCGGCAGGGTGAACCGGTTTCGATGCCGCGCCCTGCTTCTTCTCTTTTCAAATACTCGTTTCCGGCGGCCTGCCGCCGGGCGCACCGGATCCCATGCCGGGCGTCAACCGGTGACGCAGCAGGGCGACCGGATGCGCCCGCAGGCTCAGGCGCAGGGCCACGTAGTCCTCGACCACCTGCTCGCCCAGCGTCATCTGCGGCAGATGCGCCGCCGGTTCCTCGATCACCTCGCCGCCCAGGTCCTGGGCAAACAGCGGCAACGGCCGGTCGGCGGCCACCGCCTTGGCCGCCCAGAGCGCCGCGCGCCGGCTCAGCCCGCAGCCGGCAAAGGCATCGGCCTCGGCCAGCCGGGCCAGCACCCCCGGCCCCAGCCCGGCGCGGCGCCACAGGTCGGCCACCTCGTGATAGCCGTTGCCGCGCGACGCGGTCAGCCAGGCGGCGTCCTCCTCGACCACCCCCTTGATCTGGCGGAACCCCAGCCGCAGCGCCAGGCCGCCGCGCCCGTCGGGCTCCATCACGTTGTCCCAGTAGCTGGCGTTGACGCAGACCGGGCGCACCTCGACCCCGTGGGCGCGGGCGTCGCGCACGATCTGGGCCGGGGCATAGAACCCCATCGGCTGCGCGTTCAGCAGCGCGCAGGCGAACAACCCCGGATGATGGCACTTGATCCAGGCGCTGGCATAGACCAGCAGCGCGAAGCTGGCCGCGTGGCTTTCGGGAAACCCATAGCTGCCGAAGCCCTCGATCTGCGAGAAACACCGCTCGGCAAAATCGCGGTCATAGCCGTTCCCGGCCATCCCGCGCAGGAACAGGCCCCTGAATTCGCTGACGTTTCCGTGTTTCTTGAAGGTGGCGAGCGAGCGCCGCAGCCGGTCGGCCTGTTCCGGCGTGAACCCCGCGCCGACGATGGCGATCTGCATCGCCTGTTCCTGGAACAAGGGCACGCCCAACGTCTTGCCCAGCACCTCACCCAGCGCGTCGGAGGGAAATGTGACCTGCTCCTCGCCGTTGCGACGGCGGATATAGGGGTGCACCATGTCGCCCTGGATCGGACCGGGACGGATGATCGCCACCTCGATCACCAGGTCGTAGAAGTTGCGCGGTTTCATCCGGGGCAGGAAATTCATCTGCGCCCGGCTCTCGACCTGGAACACGCCCACGGAATCGGCCCGGCACAGCATGTCGTAAACCCTGGGATCCTCGGGCGGCAGGGTGGCCAGCGTATACTCCGCGCCGTGATGCTGGCGCATGAGATCGAACGCCTTGCGAATGCAGGTGAGCATGCCAAGGCTCAGCACGTCGACCTTGAGGATGCCCAGCGCGTCAATGTCGTCCTTGTCCCAGCAGATCACCGTGCGTCCCTCCATGGTGGCGTTCTCGATCGGCACCAGCTCGTCGAGCCGCCCCTCGGTGATGATGAAACCACCCACATGTTGCGACAGGTGGCGGGGGAACCCCTCGATCTCGTGGACCAACGCGAGGGTCTGGCGCAACCGGCGGTCGGCGGGGTCAAGGCCGATCTCGCGCAGCCGGGCCTCCTCCATGCCCCGGGGCGACCCCCAGCCCCAAAGCTGCGAGGCAAGCGCGGCGACGGTATCCTCGCTGAGCCCCATGGCGCGGCCGACCTCGCGGATGGCGCGCTTGCCCCGGTAATGGATCACCGTGGCACACAGGCCCGCGCGGTGACGACCGTAGCGCTGATAGATCCACTGGATCACCTCCTCGCGGCGCTCGTGCTCGAAATCGACGTCGATGTCGGGCGGCTCGTCGCGCGCCTCGGAGACGAAGCGCTCGAACACCATGGTGCCGATCTCGGGCGAGACCGAGGTGATGCCAAGGCAATAGCACACCACAGAATTTGCCGCAGATCCGCGCCCCTGGCACAAGATGTTGCGGGATCTGGCAAAGGCGACAATGTCGCGCACGGTCAGGAAATAGGGCTCGTACCGCAGCTTGGCGATCAGGGTCAGCTCGTGTTCGAGCAGCTTGCGCACCCGCTCCGGCGCGCCGGCGGGATAGCGCCAGACGAGGCCCTCGCGGGCGAGGCGGTCGAGGCGCTGGCGCGGGGGTTCGCCGTCCTCGGCCTCGCTGGGGTACTCGTAACGCAGTTCGTCGAGCGAGAAGGTGAGCCGCTCGCTCAGCGCGTGGGCGCGATCAACGGCCCCCTCGTGCCCGGCGAAGAGGCGGCGCATCTCGCCCTCGGAGCGCAGCCGGCGTTCGCCGTTGGCCAGCGCGGCATGGCCCAGTTGCTCGACCCGGCGGCGCAGGCGAATGGCGCTCAGCACATCGGCCAGACGGCGGCGGCGACCGTGGTGAAACAGCGGCGTGGCACTGGCCAGCGTCGGCAGGTCCAGCGCCGAGGCCGCGCGGGCCAGGGCATCGAAGCGGGGGCCGTCGCGGCCGTCGTAGCGCGGGGAAAGCAGCAGGTGCATCCGGCCCCGGAAAGGGGCGCCGAGCCGGGGCAGTAACCGGGTCCATCCGGTCACATCCCCCGGCCGACCCTCGTCACTTTCTCCATGTCTTTCAAATGGATGCAGCAAAAGATGCAGCCCCTCGGAGAAGTCCAGAAGGTCGCACAGGGACAGCTCGCAACCGCCCTTTTCCGCCCGGAGCCGCCCCCTGGAAATCAGCCGGCAGAGGTTGGACCAACCGGCGCGGCTCTCGGGCAGGGCGGTGACCGGGGGGGCGTCGGAAAAGACCAGCCGCGCCGCCGGGATCAGCCGTGGCACAAGATAGACCGGGAAGGCCGGCGGCGGCGGGACGTGGTCGGGGCGCGGCGGACCGATGGGGGAATGGGCCGCGTCCCAAGCCCGCCGCTCGGCCACCTGGCGGGCGATGTCGCGCGCGGCACTGTGGGCACGGACGATGCCGGCGACCGAGTTCTCGTCGGCGATGGCGATGGCGGGCAGGCCCAGCTCGGCGGCGCGGGCCATGTACTCCTCGGGGTGGGAGGCCCCGGTGAGGAAGGTGAAATTGGAGGTGATCGACAATTCGGCGTACATGGCGAGTCGGGAGTATATTCACCTTTTGTTCTTTCTTGGAGTCCCCAAGTGCCAACCCGGATCGGGGAATTCGAGCGCGGTTTCGTACGATCCGAGCGCCGCGCCAGGCGCCCGATTTGCCCGTTTCGGGGGATTTTCGGGCGATTTTGTACGCTTTGCGTTACCCAGCCCCGCCCGGCGCGGCAACGCGCGGTGCCGCAATGCGGCGTTAACCGCACCCCGGCAGGGTGGCCGATGCGCGCCGGCCCTTGCCCCCGCCCCGGGCTTGGCCCATAAACGCAGCCGATCCAAACCCGCCACGGCATCAAGAGGGAGCCGCACAGCCATGACCATCGAGGCGCCGGAAACCAAGATCGTCGACAGCTATCGAATCGCCTGCGACGGCGGCGAAGGGCCGCTGGGCCATCCGCGCGTCTGGCTGCAGATCCCCGAGGACCTGGGCTGGGTCGAATGCCCCTATTGCGATTGCAAGTACATCCACAAGGATTTCGAAGGCAAGGTCTGAGCCGGACGCCCGGAGCAGCCGGCCGCGCGCCCCGTGGGGGCGGGCGGGTTTTCGAGTATTTGTAGAAGAGAAGAAGCCGGGGCGATGCTCAGCCGCTGCTCATCCCGGCCAGCATGGCGCCGAGCGCGACGATGTGGATCAGCATGATCGCCTTGTCGTTCCACAGCACGCCGACCGTGAACCAGCCCAGCAGGCCGACCAGGAACAGGTAGATGTTCCAGGGCGTCCAGCCGGCGGCAGTCGCGGTGTAGCCCATGATCTGGATCACCGAGGCGCCCCATTTGAGCGCGAAGGCGGCGCGGCTGGTGACGGGTGCGGCCCTTGGCGCGGGCGCGACGACGGCGCTTGCGGCGGCGGTCTCAGACGGCACGGGTCAGCCCGCCGTCGATGCGCAGGTTCTGCGCGGTCATGTAGCCGCCCTCGTCCGAGGCCAGCCAGGAGATCAGCGAGGAGACCTCGCCCGCGTGGCCATAGCGGCCAAGCGGAATCCGCGCCTTGCGGTCCTCGGTCTCGGGCAGGCTGTCGATGAAGCCCGGCAGCACGTTGTTCATGCGGATGTTGTCGGCGGCATACTTGTCGGCGAAGAGCTTGGCAAAGGCCGCCAGGCCGGCCCGGAACACGCCGGAGGTGGGAAACAGCGGGTCGGGTTCGAAGGCCGCGAAGGTCGAGATGTTGATGATCGCGCCGCCGCCCTGGGCCTGCATGATCGGCGTCACCAGCCGGGTCGGGCGGATCACGTTCATCAGGTAGACCTCCATGCCCTGGTGCCAATCCTCGTCCGGGATTTCCAGCACCGGGCCCTTGGGGCCGTGCCCGGCCGAGTTGACTAGGACATCGACCCGCCCCCAGCGCTGTTGTGCGCCCTCGACGAGGGCGGCGAGATCGTCGGGCGAAAGGTTCGAACCGGTCACGCCGAAGCCGCCAAGCTCGGCGCCCAGCGCCTCGCCCTTGCCGGAGGAGGAGAGCACGCCGACCTTGAAGCCGTCGGCGGCCAGCCGGCGCGCCGCATCGGCGCCCATGCCGCTGCCGCCTGCCGTCACGAGTGCAACTTTTTCTACAGTCATCCTGATCTCCAATCTGTGTTTGTGGCATTACATATCAGAAAAATAGCGGCCTTTCGCGCCAGAATTGATTTCCTGTAACTGTAGAAATACTATTGCCTTATGAGTTCGCTTCCGCCCCTCAACGCGCTGCGCGCCTTTGACGCCGCCGGTCGCCACCTGAATTTCCGCATCGCGGCGGAGGAGTTGGGCGTGACGCAGGGGGCAGTGGCCCAGCAGGTGCGCCTGCTGGAAGACCACATGGCGGTGCCGCTGTTCGAGCGGTTGCCGAAGGGGGTGGCGTTTACCGCCGCCGGGCGCAGCTTTCATGGGCGGGTGGCCGCCGCCTTTGCCGAGTTGCGCGACGCCACCCGCAGCCTGCGGCCGGAGCCGGGACAGGTGCTGATCAGTGTCACCCCGACCTTTGCCGCCAAGTGGCTGATCCCGAACCTGCCCGCCTTTTCGGAGTGCCATCCCGACATCGACCTGCGCATCCTGGCGACCGAGCGGGTGTCGAGCTTTCACGGTGACGGGGTCGACCTGGCCATCCGGCAGGGCGCGCCGCCGTTCGGTGCCGCCGTCGAGGCGCGGCTGCTGTTCGCGCATGAGCTTGTCGCGGTGGCGGCGCCGTCGCTGGTGGAGGGGCGGTCCCTGCCGCTGGCGCCCGAGGTGCTGGCGCGGATGCCCAAGCTGCACGATGCCCATGATGGCTGGCCCGCGTTCCTGGCCCGGCTCGGGGTGCGGGATGGGGGAACGCGGGGGCTGCGGCTGAGCCAGACCGCGCTGGCGATCGATGCAGCGATCTCGGGACAGGGGGTTGCGCTGGTCGGCCGGTTCCTGGCCGAGCGCGACATCGCCGCCGGCCACCTGGTCCAGGTCAGCGCGGCGCGGTTGATCGACCAGAAGAGTTTTTACCTGCTGGCGTTGAAGGGAAAGCGGAGCCGCGAGGCGGACCGGGTCGCGGACTGGCTGCTGTCGGTGACGGGGGCGGCGCGCTGATCTCGGGGAGAGCCCCTCAGCGCAGGATCGGCACCGCGTTGTCGTCGCGGTCCTGGCGGAGTTCCTCCATCGCCTGGCGCAGGATGGTGGCCGCCCCCTGGATCGCCAGCCCGGCCATCACCGCCGCGACGATGATGTCGGGCCAGCCGGTGCCGGTGCCGAAGACGCCCAGCGCGGCGGCCAGAACCGCGAGGTTGGCGACCACGTCGTTGCGCGAGCAGATCCAGACCGAGCGCATGTTCGCATCGCCGTCGCGCCAGGCGTAGAGCAGCGCGAGGCAGGCAGCGTTGGCCGCCAGTGCCACCATGCCGACGATCCCCATGGTGTGCCAGCCCGGCACCGTGCCGTGCAGCGCGTGCCAGATGACGCTGCCGATGACCCAGATCCCGAACAGCCCCATCGAGGCGCCCTTGACCAGCGCGGCGCCGGCCCGCCACCGCAGGCTCATCCCCAGGACGAAGAGGCTGATTCCGTAATTCGCCGCGTCGGCGAAGAAATCGAGCGCATCGGCCTGGAGGGCCGCCGAGCCGGCGGCGAGGCCGGCGACGATCTCGACCAGGAACATGGTGGCGTTGATGCCCAGCACGATCCAGAGCACGGCGCGGTAGCGCCCGGTCGCGGCGGCGTTGGAGGAGCAGGTATCGCTGGAACAGCAGGGCATGGGCGGCCTCGTCTTCTGGGTCGTTTTGCCCTACCTAGGGTCTATAGTCACTATAGGGTCAAGCGATGAAATCCGAGGATCTGAAGATCGGCGACCTGGCCCGGGCGACCGGCACCAAGGTCGTCACCATCCGGTATTACGAGAAGATCGGCCTGCTGCCCGCGCCCGCCCGCAGCGCCGGCAACTATCGCAGCTATGACGGCGCGGCGTTGCAGCGGTTGCGGTTCATCCGGCGCTGTCGCGACCTGGGGTTTTCCCTTGAGCAGATCCGCGAGCTTCTGCTGCTGTCGTCGGAAACCGGGCAGCCCTGCGCCGAGGTGGACGAGATCACCGCGGTTCACCTGGCGGAGGTCGAGCGCAAGATCGCCGATCTGCAGGCGCTGGCCGACGAGTTGCGGCGCATCTCGGCGCGGTGCAGTGGTGGCGGCACCATTTCGAACTGCCGCATCCTCGAGGCGATGACGCCGGGGTAGTGACGTGGGTGGGGCGGCCCCTGCCTTCGCGGGGAAGACAGGGCGTGCCGTGACCGCCATTGCCACTGGCCCCCGTGCGGCACCCATGGCATTACGGGCGGGCATCACCGGCAAGGGGGACGAGCGTCATGACATTCGGCAAGGGCTGCCATCTGCACCTGATCGACGGATCGGCCTTCATCTTTCGCGCGTTCCACGCGCTGCCGCCGTTGACGCGGAAATCCGACGGGCTGCCGATCGGCGCTGTCTCTGGCTTTTGCAACATGCTGCAGAAATACGTCGAGGATGCCAGCGGGCCGGATGCGCCGACCCATGTGGCGGTGATCTTCGACAAGGGCAGCCACACCTTTCGCAACGACATGTACGACCTGTACAAGGCCAACCGCGAGGAGATGCCCGAGGCGCTGCGGCCGCAGATGCCGCTGACGCGCAAGGCGACCGAGGCCTTCAACATCGCCTGCAAGGAGATGGAGAATTACGAGGCCGACGACATCATCGCGACGCTGGCGGTGCAGGCGCGCGCGGCCGGCGGACGGGTGACCATCATCAGTTCCGACAAGGACCTGATGCAGCTGGTCGGCGGCGGTGTCGAGATGCTGGACGCGATGAAGAACCGGCGCATCGACCGCGACGGGGTGCGGGAGAAATTCGGTGTCTACCCGGAGCGGGTGGTGGATGTGCAGGCGCTGGCGGGCGACAGTGTCGACAACGTGCCCGGCGCGCCGGGGATCGGGATCAAGACCGCGGCGCTGTTGATCAACGAATACGGCGACCTGGAGACGCTGCTGGACCGCGCCGAGGAGATCAAGCAGCCCAAGCGGCGCCAGACCCTGATCGAGAAGCGCGAGCAGATCGAGCTGAGCAAGAAGCTGGTGCAGCTGGATGAGAACACGCCGCTGGACTTCACGCTGGACGACCTGGAGGTGCGCGACCCGGACCCGGAGGTGCTGTTGCCGTTCCTGGCCGAGATGGAGTTTCGTACCCTGACCAAGCGCATCGCCGACAAGCTGGGCGTCGAGCCGCCGGTGATCGTGGAGAAACCCGCCGCGATGCCGGGGGACGAGGGCGACGCGGCGCCGGAAGCGGTGCCCTTCGATACCGCCGCCTATGAATGCGTGCGTGATCCGGCGGCGCTGGTGGCCTGGATCGCCGCGATCCGCGACCGGGGCGTGGTGGCGGTGGATACCGAGACCACCGGGCTGGACGAGATGGTGGTCGACCTGGTCGGCATCTCGCTGAGCACGGGGGCGGGCAAGGCCTGTTACATCCCGCTGACCCACAAGGCGGCGGGGCGCGGCGACGACCTGTTCGGCTCGGACGACCTGGCCGAGGGGCAGATCAGGCTGGAGCAGGCGTTGGACCTGTTGCGGCCGGTGCTGGAGGATCCCGCGATCCTCAAGATCGGGCAGAACATGAAATATGACGCCAAGATCTTTGCCCGCTACGGCGTCAACGTGGCGCCGATCGACGACACCATGTTGTTGTCTTACGCGATGCACGCGGGGCTGCACGGGCACGGGATGGACACGCTGAGCGACCGCTACCTCGGGCATCAGCCGATCCCGATCAAGCCTCTGCTGGGGTCGGGCAAATCGGCGATCACATTCGACCGGGTGCCGATCGAGGATGCCACCGCTTACGCCGCCGAAGATGCCGATATCACCTGGCGCCTGTGGGAGACGTTCAAGCCGCAGTTGCACCGCGAACAGGTGACCACGGTTTACGAGACGATGGAGCGCCCGCTGGTGCCGGTTCTGGCCGAGATGGAGATGACCGGCATCAAGGTGGACCGCGACGTTCTGAGCCGGATGTCGAACGCCTTTGCCCAGAAGATGGCCGGGCTGGAGGCCGAGATCCACGAGTTGGCGGGCGAAACCTTCAACGTCGGCAGCCCCAAGCAGCTGGGCGAGATCCTGTTCGACAAGATGTCGCTGGAGGGCGGCAAGCGCGGCAAGACCGGGGCCTATGCCACCGGCGCCGACGTGCTGGAGGACCTGGCCGCCGAGGGGCATGACCTGCCGGCGCGGGTTCTGGACTGGCGGCAATTGAGCAAGCTGAAATCGACCTATACCGACGCCCTGCAAGATCACATCAACCCCGACACCGGGCGGGTTCATACCAGTTACATCATTTCCGGAGCGGCGACCGGGCGGCTGGCCTCGACCGATCCGAACCTGCAGAACATCCCGGTGCGCAGCGAAGAGGGGCGGCGCATCCGCGAGGCCTTCGTCGCCGACGAGGGCAAGGTTCTGCTCAGCCTCGACTATAGCCAGATCGAACTGCGGATCCTGGCGCATATCGCCGATCTGCCGGGGATGAAGGCGGCCTTTGCCGAGGGGCAGGACATTCACGCGGCGACCGCATCCGAGATGTTCAACGTGCCGCTGGAGGAGATGACGCCGGAGATCCGGCGGCAGGCCAAGGCGATCAATTTCGGGGTGATCTACGGGATTTCCGGTTTCGGGCTGGCGCGCAACCTGCGGATTCCGCGTGGTGAGGCGCAGGGGTTCATCGACCGCTATTTCGAGCGGTTCCCCGGCATCCGGACCTACATGGACGAGACCAAGGCGTTCGCCAAGGAACACGGGTTCGTGCGCACCCTGTTCGGGCGCAAGATCCACACGCCCGAGATCAACGCCAAGGGGCCGCGCGCCAGCTTTGCCTATCGCGCGGCGATCAACGCGCCGATCCAGGGCACAGCGGCGGACGTGATCCGGCGGGCGATGATCCGGATGCCAAAGGCGATCGAGGATCTGCCGGCCAAGATGCTGTTGCAGGTGCATGACGAACTGATCTTCGAGGTCGACGAGGATGCCGCCGACACGGTGGCCGCGCGCGCCCGCGAGGTGATGGAGGGGGCCGCCGATCCGGTGGTGCATCTGGACGTGAAGCTGACGGTGGATGCGGGCAAGGGCGCGAACTGGGCCGAGGCGCATTGATGGGCGGGCGGACAGGTGGCTCCGCCCTGAGACTGCTGGCGATATCGGGCAGCGCGCGCCGCGCTTCGACCAATACCGCGATGCTGCGGGCGGTGGCCGAGGTCGCGCCGCCGGGGATCGAGATCACGGTCTTTGACCGGGTCGGCGGCCTGCCGGTGTTTTCGCCGGACCTTGAGGAGGGGCCACCGCCCGCCCCGGTTCAGGCGTTCATGGAGGCGATCACGCGGGCCGACGGGCTGATCCTGTCCAGCCCGGAATATGTGCACGCGATCCCCGGCGGGCTGAAGAACGCGATCGACTGGCTGGTTTCGGGCGAGCATATCATCGGCAAGCCGGTGGCCCTGATGCATGCCTCGCACCGGGGCGACGACATGCTGGCGGCCTTGCGGCTGGTGCTGTCGACCGTCACCGAACGGTTCGCGCCGGATATCTTCCTGCGGTTGCCGCTGATGAAGATGACGCCAGAGGCGATCATCGAGGCCGTTGGCGCGGGGCCGTATCGGGACGAGGTGCTGGGGTTTCTCGACGGGTTCGCCGGTTATTGCCGGGCCGGGCCGGAGACGCCGTAACTCTGCATCCACCCTAGGCTGTCCTCGGTCCTCGCGGTGCCGGGGGTGTATTCCGCGCTGATCCAGCCGTCGTAGCCGCTGGCCTCGATCTGTGCGAACAGAGCGGGGAAATCGACAGGGCCGACGTCCAACCGCGGTTCGCTGCGGTCCGGCGGCGCGCCAAGCTGGACATGGCGCACCAGCGGCGCATGGCGGCGCCAGGTGGTGATCGCATCGCCGTGAATCCGATGGGCGTGGTAACTGTCGTATTGCAGGCCGAGGTTGGGACGCGCGACCCGAGCCAGCACCCGCGCAGCCAGATCGTAATCGTTCATCACGTAGCCGGGCTGATCGGCGGGGTTCAGCGGCTCGATGGTGAAGGGTTGATCCGGCGCCCGGTCGGTGAGCCATTGCAGGTTGGCGATCAGGGTGTCTTCGGCGCGCGGATCGTCGGTGTATCCCGCCATCACGTGAATCGCGCCGGGCCGCAGGATCGCGGCGCGTTGCAACACATGTTCCATGGTGGCGCGAAAGGCGACCTCTCCCCCCGGCAGGGCGGGAAAGGCGGCATCGGGGCCCGGCGGCGGCGCGTTGATCAGGGCCAGCGCCAGCCCGTGGGCGTCCAGCGCGGCGCGGATGTCCCGGGCGGCGTGATCATAGGGAAAGAGGATCTCGACCCCGTCGAACCCGGCGCGGGCGGCGGCGGCGAAACGCGCCATGAACGGCAGTTCGGTGAAGAGCAGCGAGATATTGGCGGCAAGGCGCGGCATGGGCAGGCTCCGGTCTGCGGGCGGGCCGACTATCCGGTTTGGCGCCGGGGCTGGCAAGGGGAGGTCGGTCGCGGGATTCCCTTCTTTCTTTTTCACTGACGTAGGGTAAGGTTGAAAGAGGATTTGAATCAGGTTTTTCAGGACTGGAATTGCCATGCGAGCGCTGCGCGTTGTCGTGATCTGGGCGATGTGCCTGCTGGCCCCGGCGGCCTGGGCGGCGGGGGACCGGGTGGCGCTGATCCTCGGGCTGGGGGCCTATCAGACGGTTCCGGCGCTGGACAACACCCGCAACGATGCCAGCGACATGGCCCGCACGCTGGAGGACATCGGCTTTGACGTGACCCTGTCGCTGGACACCACCGGCGAGGAGATGCGGCAGCTGTTGCAGGATTTCGCCTTTCGCTCGGAAACCGCCGACCTGGCGCTGATCTATTTCGCCGGGCACGGGGTCGAGGTGCAGGGCGAGAATTTCATGATCCCGGTCGATGCGCAGGTGTCCAGCAACCTCGACGTGCAGCGGCAGTCGGTGTCGTTGAAGCAGATGCTGGCGGCGGTGGAGCGGGCGCGCAAGATGCGCATCGTGATCCTCGACAGTTGCCGCGACAACCCGCTGGGCGATGCCATCGACCTGAGCCAGAGCACGCAGGCGGTCGCGACCACCACGACCAGCGAGACCACGCGCGGCGGTGGCGGGCTGGCCCCGGCGGACCCGGATCGCGGCACGCTGGTGGCCTTTGCGGCGCGTGACGGCCAGGTGGCGCTGGACGGGCGCGGCGACAACAGCCCCTTTGCCCGCGCGCTGATGAGCAAGATGGTGCAGCCGGGGCTGGAGATCAGCCTGATGTTCCGGCAGGTGCGCGACATGGTCCTGAGCGAGACCGGCAACCTGCAGGAGCCGCATACCTATGGCTCGCTCACCGGGGTGCCGTTCTATCTTGCCGGGCCAGGCGCGGGACAGGACCCCTCGGCGGCGCCCAGCGCGATCGACGCCTGGGCGGCGATCAAGCCAGACCAGGAGGAACAGCTCCTGGCACTGGCCGAGCTGGGCGACACCCGCTCGATGCTGGGGCTGGCCTATATCCGGCTGAACCCGAACGAGGGGCGGTTCGACCCGGCGGCGGCGGTGGATTTCCTGACCCGCGCGGCCGAGGCGGGATCGCCCGAGGCGCAGTTCGAACTGGCCAAGCTCTATGAGCGCGGCACCGGCGTGGAACGCGACGAGCCGCGCGCGCTGGCGCTGTACCGCGAGGCGGCGGCGCAGGATTACGCCGACGCGATCAACGACCTTGGGTTCCTGCATTACCAGGGTGGGCTGGGACTGCCGGCCGATCCGAAAAAGGCGCTGCGGTTCTTCGAGCGCGCCGCCGACCTGCGCCATCCGCAGGCGCAGTTCAATTTCGCCGCGCTGATCGACGACGGGCTGATCCCGCAGAAGGGACCGGAGGATGCGGCGCATTACCTTTACGAGGCGCTGCGGTCGGGCAGTTCAGATGTACTGCAACTTTTGAGTGAGAGACCCACCATGTTCAAGGATGCGACCCGGCGGGCCCTTCAGGCCAAGCTGAAACAACATGCCTTTTATACCGGTGCCATCGACGGCGATTTCGGCCCCGGCACGCAGCGCGGCATCCGCCGCGCCTACGGGATCGAGGAATGAGCCGGGCGCGCGCCCTGCTGGCGGGGCTGGCGGTTGCCGCCGGGCTGGCGGTGCCGGGAGCACGGGCGCAGGAGGCGGTGGGCATCGGATCGCTGCCGCCGGCGCCGCAGGCGGCCAAGAACCTGACGCTGCTGTCGATCCCCTCGGCCACGGTGGCGCCGCACGGGCTGGGGTTTGCCTCGCTCGGGCTGACTTCGAAGCGGGGCGGCACCGGCAACGATTGGGACGGGTCGATGTCGCTGGGCGCGGGGCTGGGCGATGCGGAGCGGGCGGTGGGGCTGCAAGTCACCGCCAACATCACCTCGCTGTCGAGCAATTTCGGCGATTCGGGGTATTTCGAGGCCAAGCTCGCCCGGCTGGTCGTGCCGGGCGACTCGCCGCTTTACCTGGCGGCGCAGGTCGAGGGGCTGGCGCGGTGGGGTGATGCCAGCACGGTGCCACAGCGGGGGCGGATCATGGGCACCTGGTTCACCGACCTGTCGGCGGGCAACGACCTGTTTCCGCTGATGGTCACGGTCGGCTATGGCAGCCACCTGCGCAACGGCAGCACCGATCCGGGCGTCTTTGCCGGGGCCGGGATCGGGCTGACCCGCAATCTCGGGGTCTCGGCGGCCTGGACCGGCGAGACCATGGACCTGGGCGCGGCCTGGCGATTCGACGGCGCGCCGGGCATGACGGTGAGCGCCGAGATCAACGATGCCACCGACCGGTTGGGAAGCCGGCGTTTCTCGATCACCTTCAGTTTTTTCCGACCCAACCTGTTCCGGAGTTGACCCCATGAGCCTGTCCCTGCCCGCCCTGACCGCCGCCGCAGCGCTTGCCCTGACCGGCGGGGTCACGGACCCGTTCGGGGACAAGTCCCCGCTGCATCTGGCGGGCGGCGATGCGGTGGGATCCTCGCCCACCTTCGTGCCCTATGGCTATGGCGCCGCACCAGCGGGCCGCAAGGCCACGCCGAAGACCAGCGCGGCGGCGACCTCGCAGATCGTGGCGGCGCTGCAGCAGGCGACGCGCTATTGCGGCTGGCTGCAACGGGACGGCAAGGGCGAATACGTGATCGACTGTCTCGCCGAGCGGATCGACGATGTCAGCCGGG
Organism: Aquicoccus sp. SU-CL01552; assembly: GCF_040365005.1. Taxonomy (NCBI): domain Bacteria; kingdom Pseudomonadati; phylum Pseudomonadota; class Alphaproteobacteria; order Rhodobacterales; family Paracoccaceae; genus Aquicoccus; species Aquicoccus sp. SU-CL01552. The sequence continues at coordinate 145,583 of NZ_BAABWV010000003.1, forward strand.
GCATGGCGGGCCAGCGCGGCTATGCGCAGGTGCGCGCGGTGCTGGACGAGACCGCGCGCGGGCTGAACGAGGTGGCACGCACCAACCGCGCTGCGGCGCAGCGCCCGACCCGGTTCCGCACTCGGGACAAGGGCGGCGCGGTGACCACCACAAACCGGCGGCTGGTGCCGGTGGAGCCAGCCCGGCAACAGGCGGCGGTGGCGCAGGCGCTGGCGGTGATCAGCGAGGCGGAGACGCGGTTGCTGCGTTCGGCAGAGGATCCGTCGGTGCGGGGCGCGCAGTTCCAGCGCATCGCCGCGGCGGTGGGATCGAACAAGGTGCTGCTGCGGTCCCTTTAGGGCGGCTCAGATCAGGCCGGAGTCGAACCACTCGTCGAACTTTTCCTTGCTGATCTCGAAGTGCATGCTGTCCTCGCGCCCGAAGCCGGCGCCCCAGATCCAGCCCTCGGCGCGGAAGAAATCGGCCAGGATGGTAAGGCCGAGCTGGGTCTTGCCGTCTGCGAGGTTGTCGAGGTGACCGTCGATGTTGAGGTCCAGCGCCATGCCGTAGCTGTGGTTCGAGACCGAGGTCGCGGAGCCGCGCACCAGCCGGGTACAGAGCGACCCGGAGGTGTTGATCTTGGAGTAGAGGTCGGGATCGGCGCGTTTGATCTTCTCGAACACGGTGCGCAGGGACTCGGCGGCCGGTTTCAGCATCTTGACCCGGATCGGGCCGACCTTTTCCAGCACCAGCAGATCGGCTAGCCGCTTGTTGGTGATCGACTGGCACTTGTCGGTGAGATCCTCGCGCGGGCGACCCAGCTTGCTGACCAGGTAGCGCGAGGACATCACCGTGAGCCCGCGATTGACGTTGCGCCGGTTGGCGATGAAGACGACCTGCGCATAGGCGTCGAGGATGTCGTTGGGGCCGGACTGGCGAAAGGTCTGGTCCTCGGGGTCCGGTTGCAGCGCCATGCCCTGGCCGGATTCGACGCGGTTCAGCGTGCCCTCCATCCCGTCGAGGCGGGCGGTCAGGCTTTCGACCTGCTGGCGCAGCATCTCGATCTCGATCCGCGCGCCGGAATCGATGCCGCCGCCCCCGCCATTGTCGTCCTCGGCCAAGAGGTGATCCAGCCCGACCCAGATCACAGGAACCAGCAGCAGGGCGATGGCGATTATCAGGGCTGGTACGAAACGCAGCATGGACCCTCCTCCACTCCTGCCCATTTGAGCCCGTTCCGGGGATTCGAGTAAAGGGGCAATGCGCCCCCTGCCGGGTTTCGGCCGCTCGGCGCCGGGCCTGCGCCGGACCCGCGCCGGAACTGAAAAAGCTTTGCCGGAACCGGGGGCGTGGTATAGGATTCAGGGCGTCTTCATTCATTTTTTCACAGGGGGGACAGGACATGGTCCGACTCGCCACGCTTTGCTTTATTGCCATTTCCGCCGCCCTGGCCCTGGGTCCCGCGCCGGCCAGCGCGCAATCCGACATGACCGCCGAGGAGATCGCCGAGGCGTTCAAGAAACAGAAGACCCGCGGGCTGGTGATCGTGCCGTCGGGCCAGCAGGCCGGCAGCGACAGCGGCACCTCGGTGGCCCCGGCGATGGAGGCCCCGGCCGATTACGCGGCGGTGGACAAGGCCGACCAGGTCAACATCCAGATCTCCTTCGATTTCGACAGCGCCGCGCTGCGCGAGGACCAGAAACCCAAGCTGGCCACGCTGTGCCAGGTGATGCAGTCGGTCGACGTGGCGGTGTTCCAGATCATCGGCCATACCGACAGCGCGGGCGGGGCAGCCTATAACGAGCGGCTGTCGCTGCTGCGCGCGCAGGAGGTCAAGCGCCACCTGGTCGGCGAATGCGGCATCGCGGAGACCCGGCTGAAGGCGATCGGCATGGGCGAGAAGGCCCCCTATGACAACGCCGATCCGCGCGCCGACGTGAACCGCCGTGTCGAATTCCAGGCCCTGGGCTAGGCATGCCGGGGCGGCCCCAGGGGTGACGCGATGACCGAGTCGCGCCCCGGAGACACCTTTCAGCCCGGCGATCTGGTCAACAACACCTATCGGATCGAGGCGATCCTTGGGCGTGGCGGCACCTCGGACGTGTACAAGGCGCGCAGCGAGATTTCCGGGCGGCTGGTGGCGCTGAAGATGTTGAAGTCGGAGTTCTCGGGCAACGAGGATTACCTGACCCTGCTGACCCGCGAGGAGGAGATCCGCGAGATCCGCCATGACGCGGTGGTGCGCTATTCCGAGAACCACCGGACCGAGGACGGGCATGTCTATCTGTTGATGGACTACGTCGAGGGGCCGGGCCTTGATCGCAAGCTGAAACAGGGGCCGATGGCAGCCGGGGACCTGTTGACCGTGTGCCGCCGGGTGGCGAGCGGCCTGCAGGCGGCGCATGCGCGCGGCATCGTGCACCGCGACCTGAGCCCGGACAACATCATTCTGCGCGGCGGCGATCCGGCCGAGGCGGTGATCATTGATTTCGGCATCGCCAAGGATACCAACCCGGGCGCGCAGACCATCGTCGGCAACGAGTTCGCGGGCAAATATGCCTATGCCGCGCCGGAGCAGCTGAGCGGAAAGACCGATGCGCGTTCGGACGTCTATTCGCTTGGGGCGCTGCTCCTGGCGAATTTCCGGGGCGCGGCGCCTAAGCTGGGCAAATCGCCGATGGAGGTGTTGCAGCGCAAGGGCGAGCGGCTGGACACCGAGGGCGTGCCGGAGCCGCTGAAGACGCTGATCGACCGGATGTGCGACCCGGACCCGGAGCGGCGGATGCAGAGCGCGGCGGAGGTGCTGGCGTTTCTCGACGCGCCGGAACCCGGAGGGGCTGCAGCGGGCGACACGGCGGATGACGAGGCCACGGTGATCGCGCCGGCGGTGCAGGCGCCACGCCCGCAGGGGGTGCCGGAAAGCAAGGCCGCACCGGCGCCTGAACCGGGGAAATCGCGCGGCGGGCTGATCGCGGCGGTGCTGGCGCTGATCCTGGTCGGGGGCGGCGCGGGCGGCTATGTCGCCGGGCTGTTCGACGGGCTGCTTGGCCCCGCCTATCCGGTGGCCGAGCCATATGTGCTGGTGGCACAAAAGACCGGTGGCACGGTCGAGATGGTGGGCAACGCCCCCTCGGAGGAGGTGCGCGATGCGCTGAGCGAGATCGCCAGCGGCGCGGCGGAATTGACGCTGGCCAGTGGCGCCATCGCCGAGAGTTGGGGCGCGGACGTGCTGGCGACGCTGCAACCACTGGACGCGCTGGAGGAGTGGCGGCTGTCGGTCAAGGGCAACCGTGGCAAGCTGAGCGGGACCACCACCGACCGCGCCGTGCAGGAGCGGCTGGCGGAACAATTCGACGGCCAGCTGCCCGGCGCGCTGGAGGGAACGGTGGAGATCGCGTTCCGCGAGATGTTCCTGCCGGCCGAGGCGCTGCGCCCGATCCTGGCCGCGCAGGCCGATTGCGGCGCGCTGACGCTGGCCGATCCGCCCGCCACCGGCTATGGCCCCGAAACGCCGGTGACGGTGACCGGGCGGGTGGCCGGGACCGCGACGCGGGTGACCCTGTTCGACGCGCTGCGGGCACGGGCGGGCGATCGCAAGCTGGTGCTGGACGTCGAGGTGCTGAACCCCACGCTCTGCCTGATCGAGAGCCACCTGCCGCGCGCGCCCGCAAACGGCATCGGCGTGGGTTTTCACGTGGGCGAAACCGGTGCGCCCAACCCCTCGGGGCGGTTTTTCGTCGGCGAAAACCCGGTGATCGACGTGACCCTGCCGGAGGATGTGACCGACGGGTTCCTGACGGTGTCGATCCTGGACGTGTCGGGCAACGTGTTTCACCTTCTGCCCAATATCAACCGGCCGGACAACGCGGTGGCGGCGCTGCGCGACGGGGCCGATGGGCCGGTCGCGGTGCGGGTGGCGTTCAGCCTGGCCGAGGCGGCCGAGAGCGGCGGGCTGGCCTTCAAGGTGGACGACAGCACGCTGGGCAAGAGCAAGGTGGTGGTGCTGCATTCCAGCGCGCCGCTGTTCGACGGGCTGCGACCGACCTCGGAATCGGCGGTCGGCTATGCCGAGGCCTTGCAGGCCCATGCGCAGGGCAACGACGGCGCGATCCTGTCACTGGACAGCCGGATACTGGTGACGGCGGCGAAACCCTGAGCAAAGTGGGCGCTGCCCTTCGCTTTGTTCACCTGGCACCGGTTACAGCACGTCCACCACGATCACCGAGATATTGTCGGCGCCGCCGCCGGTCAGCGCCACCTGCATCAGCTCGTCGCCGACCGTCTCCAGCGGGGCGCGGGCGAGCAGCCGTTGCAGCAGCCCCTGGGTGGCGTATTTGGTCAGCCCGTCGGAACAGATCAGGAAGCGGTCGCCGGTGGCCAGCCGTCCGCGGATCTTGTCAAGCTCCAGCACCTCGCCGACGCCGACGGCGCGGGTGATGGCGTTGGATTGCGGATGCTGTTCGGCCTCGTCCCAGGTCATCTGCCCGGCCAGCACCAGTTCGGCCACGGCGGAGTGATCGGTGGTCAGCATCTCGATCTGCCCGGCGCGCAGCCGGTAGATGCGGCTGTCACCGGCCCAGAGGCCGACGAAATGACCGTTGGCCATCATCAGTGCGGCGACAGTGGCGCCGATCACGCCGCGTCCGCGCGCCTCGGCCTCGGCACGGATGGCGCGGTGGGCGCCCTGGATCGCGTCGCGCAGGGCGTGCATCCGGGCGGTGGGGTCCAGGCCGACGGGGATCGTCGCGATGGCATCGGCGATCAGGCGGCTGGCGAAATCGCCGGCCTCGTGCCCGCCCATGCCGTCGGCGACCACCCAGATATTGTGATCCGGCAGCGCCAGTACCGCGTCCTCGTTGATCTTGCGTTTCAGCCCCACGTGGGTCTGGGCGGAATAGCGGTAGGGATGCAGATCGGTCATATCGGGCGGGCCTCGCTCCAGATCGGCGCGTTGAGGTCGAACAGCCCCCGCGCAATGACGTCGTTCGGCAGCCCGTCGCAGACCATCATGCGGGGGGCGCCCGCGATATCGGCGCTCCACAGGCTGGGGGTGGCGTATTGCCCGGCCAGAAGACCCGCCGCCAGGTCCCCCGGCAGGGTGTCCTGGCCCGACTGGGTCAGCACCAGGCAACCGCCGGCGCGGCGCAGCGGCGCGGTGGCCCGCATTTCAGGTGCCGGGATCGCGGCCAGGTCAGCCTCCAGCCGGTCGCGCGTGGCGGCGTCGTCGAGCGCCGAGAGCGCCACCTCTTCCAGCCGTGCGAACAGCGCCGTTTCGCGGAAATGGTCGAGCGGGGCCGGTCCCGGCGTGTCGAGCGCCGCCATCAGCGTGAGCGGAAAGCGCCGCCCGACCCGATCGACCGAGGGCATCAACACGCCCATCACCTTGCTGCGTCCGGCCAGACCGGGGGCCAGTGCAAAGCGCCAGATCGGCGCGGTCATGTAGTGGCCGTCCCACTCCGCGCCCAGCGCCGCCTGTCCCGCCAGCATCGCCCCCTGCAGCCAGGGATCCCAGGCCGAAACGAAGCCGGGCGGCGCCGAGACCCGGAAGAAATCGCCGACGGCGGGCATCTTTCCGAAGGCGCCGAACCCCGCCATCAGAGCGACTCGGGGCAGCTGAACTTGGTCAGCGCCGGCAGCGCAAAGGGGTTGATCACCGAGCTGACCTGGAGATCGAAGATCGCCAGCCGCGCGCCCACGATGAAGTTCACCCGCTTGCGGTCGGCGACGTTGAGCGAGCGGATCTCGGCGGCGTCGAGCAGCCGGAACCAGGCCCAGGGCCCGTCGCGCGAGAGCACGCTTTCGGTGTTGCGCCGGGCCGGCTCGAAGCTGACCCGGGCCAGCCCGACGGTGCCGGGCCAGGTCACCGCCACCGGGGTCGGCAGCCCGCCGCGTTGCTTGAAGCCGATCTGCTGGCCGTGCACCTCGAGCAGGACCGAGCGCGCCTTGTCGCTGAGCCCGTAAGGCGTGATCTGGAACTGGATCTGCGGCTGTGGCCCGCCGGCAAAGAAGGCCTCGCGGATCTGCGAGGCATAGTGGAACTGTTGCAGCACCGAATTGGAGATGCCGAGATCGACATCGTTGACCCGTTTCCACGTCCAGGGGCGCGAGCGGGTGTCGACGAATTTCACCAGGTTCTCGTTGAAGAAGGTGTCGATCAGCCCACCGGGCGCGAAGAGCTTGGCAAAGTCCTGCACCCCGACATCGGCCCGGGCGCGCGGGTTGAACGGGTAGCGGTTGGCCAGCGCCTGCTTGCAGAACGGCAGCACGCTGGCCTGCCAGCGCGCGTTCATCGAGGCGCGGGTGCCGTCGGCGGCGATCCCGGAGGAGCCGTTGGCGATCTGGGTGGCCCAGCGTGGCACCGGCCCCTCGATCCTGCTGGCCGCCTGCTGGAACCGCAGGATCGCCTCGCCGCCCTCGCTGCCGCCGGAGCTGACGCCGCTGAACGACATCTTGTTGAGCTCCTGGTAGACTTGGGTCAGCACGTCCATCATCTGGTCGAGCTGCGAGGGCTGCCCCTCGGGGCGGTCGACCAGCCGGTGCAGCCAGTCGAACCGCTCTTCGACATAGGCGCCGGGCGGTTTCGGCGGGGTGCCGTCGCCGCCGGTGGTGGTGTTGAGCAGTGCCTCCATCAGGATCTGGCCCTGGATCGAGAGGCTGGAGCGCGCCTCGATCGCCGCGACGGCGCCGGCGCCCTGGCTGAGCGACTCGGTGTTCAGCGCCGCGCGGTCCTCGGTCAGGCGGGTTTCCTTGCCGACCTCGGTGAGGATGTTGACGATGGGAGAGGTCGGCCCGGAGAGCACGTTGGTGACCTCGACCGCGTGGCTGAGCGATTCCATCGGGATGATGTCGATATCCGCCAGAAGCTGGTCATAGCGGGTGATGAAATCGTTGTAGTAGAGATCGAGCACATCGCGGCTGAGCGCCAGCAGCGCGGCCTCGGTCTGGGTCGCCTCGCCCCGGGGGCCAAGCACCCAGCTTTCGTTCTGGACCCGTTCGGCGACGCTGACCGCCTCGGGCAGAAAGACATTGTTGAACCCGTCATAGGTGAAGATGCCAGGGATGCCGTCGTTGAGCGGCTTGCCCGAGGAGCGCACCAGCACCCGCGCCACCGCCGGGCCGCCGATCTCGGTGATGCGCCACTTCGGCAGCGCGGTCGCCTTGGTGCTGTTGATGATGCCGTTGTAGACCCGTTGCGCCAGCGGCATTTCGGTCAGGATGCCCTGCACCCGTTCGACCAGCGGGCCGTTCAGGGCGATTTCCTCCATCGGCTGCGACAGCAGCGCGTCGAGGTGGCCAGACAGATCCGCGCGCAGCTCTTTTCGCTGGACGCCGGGATAGGCGATCTCCCAATCGACCGTCATCCAGTCGCGCACCAGGTCGGCGTTCATCGGCCCCTGCAGCCCCAGCATCAGGTAGATCTTGAGCGCTTCGTACAGAAGGTCGGGGTTGTTCATGTTGCCGGTGATCTGCTCCTCCAGCCGCAGCAGCAGCCGCGGCAGGAATCGGCGGTTGAGCCCGGCGCGATAGGTCTGCGCGGCCTGGGTGCCGATCACCTCGCCCTGGTAGAGGCCATAGCGCAATTCGCGGGCCGGCGTGGGATCGGTGAGCACCGGGTTGCCGGGCATGTCGCGCAACTGGTTCAGCGCGATGACCACGGGGGGCAGATCGGTATCGCCCACCGGGCTGGGCGGCAGGGTGTCGGCGGCCTGCTGATAGGCGTCGACCTGTTCGGCGGCCTGCGCGATCAGATCGGTATTGCCGAGATACGAGCGCAGCCAGAGTCCGCCGGTGGCCAGCGCGATCAGCACGGTGGCGGCGATGGCGGCGCGGCGGGTCCAGCGATAGCGGCGCTCGACCTTGTCATCGGCCGAGACCAGCCCGGCCTCGGGAAAGATCACCCCCTCGAACAGCCGGGTCAGGAAGAACGACCGCCCGCTGCCGCTGCCGCTGCCGATGGCCTGGCGGCCGATGCCGAAGGTCTGGGCCATGCCCAGCATCAGCCGGTCGATCGGTGTGCCCTCCTGCGTGCCCGAGGTAAAATAGATCCCGCGCAGCATGTGGCGCTTCTCGTACCGATTGTCCTGGAACACCTCGTTGAGAAATTCGCGTGCAACCCGGCGCATGGAGGCGACCTGCGCCGGGAACCCGGCGACCAGCGCGCGGCGCTGGTGATCGGTCTCGGTTTGCAGCCGTTCCAGCAGTTGCCCGTTGAGCCGGCCCAGCAGCGCGCCGAATTCCTCGTCGAAGCCGGCGATGGGCGAGGCCTCGCCCTTTCCCTTTTCCAGCGGCAGGGTGAAGCCCCAGACCTGTTCGCGGTCCTCCTTGCCGAGGTTGTCGAAATACTCGGAGAAGCCGGCGATCAGGTCGGCCTTGGTGAACAGCACGTAGACCGGGAAACGCACGCCCAGACGCTCGCGCAGCTCGTTCAGGCGCATACGCACGGCGCGGGCGTGGTTCTTCTGGGTCATCTCGTCCTGCAGCGACAGGTCGCTGAGGCTGATGGCGATCATGGCGCCGTTGACCGGCTGCCGCTTGCGGTACTTTTTCAGCAGGCCGAGAAAGCCCAGCCATGCGGCATTGTCGGCCTCGGCGTCGCTTTCCTGCGTGGTATAGCGCCCGGCGGTGTCGATCAGCACCGCCTGGTTGGTGAACCACCAGTCGCAGTTGCGGGTGCCGCCGACGCCGCCGATGGCGGATTTTCCCAGCTTCTCGGCCAGCGGGAATTGCAGGCCGGAGTTGACGATCGCCGTGGTCTTGCCGGCGCCGGGGGGCCCGATCATCACGTACCACGGCAGTTCGTTCAGGTGGCGGCGGCCGTTCTTGGACTTGCGCAGCTCGGCCAGCGCGGTCTTGAACTTGCCGCGCAGCTCGCCCAGCTCCTCGGAGGTGATATCGGCGTCGTCGGAGGTGTCGACGGCCTCGGCCATCTCTTCGGTCATCTCCTTGTCGCGGCGGCTGCGGCGCCAGAAGACCAGGCCGATGATCAGCAGGAAGAACAGCCAGAGACAGGCCAGCGTCACCACGCGGGCGAGGATGCTGTCGAACGGGCGCCAGCCCTCGGTTCCAATCAGCGGCGCGAAATACCAGATGCAGACCGAGAGCACGGCGGCGGTGATGATCAGCACGGTATAGATCGAGCGGAACAGCGGAAGGATGAAACGGCGAAGGATCATTGCCCCTCCTCCTGGACCAGAAGAACCTCGATGCGCCGGTTTTTCGCGCGGCCTTCCCTGGTCGCGTTATCCCCGATCGGTTCCTTGTCGGCGCGCCCCTCGGCACTGAGCCGGTCGGGATCCTTGAGCACACGGGCCATCCCGGCCATCACCGATTTGGCGCGTGCCAGCGACAAATGCATGTTCGAGGGAAAGCGCGACGAACGGATCGGCACGTTGTCGGAATGGCCGGCCACGATCACCGGGCCGGGTTCGTCGTTGAGCGCCTCGGCGACCCGGTTCACCGGGGACACGAAGCGATCCTGCAGCACGTCCGAGCCCGAGGAGAACATGCCAGAGCCCTTGATCCGGATGATCAGCGTATTGCCCTTGCGGAACACCTCGACGATGCCGTCGTCGATCTCGGCCTGCAGGAACCCGGTGACCTTTTGCAGCTGCACTTCGGAGGCGGGCGGCGAGGGCGCCGGAGGTGGCGGCGGCGCGCGACGTTCCAGCGTGGCGACCGGGCCGGATTCGATGGTCGAAAGCTGGCCCAGCACCCGTTCCGTCGAGGTCGAGAGCGCCCAGCTGAGCCCGGCGAATTGCAGTGTCAGCAGCGCCGCGACCACGGCAACGGCGATCCAGACCACGCGCCAGGCCGACAGCGGTTTGAACGGTTTCTCGACCCCCTCCCAATGGGGCGAGACATCGCGTTCGAACGGGCCACGCTGGGCGCGGATGATCCGGGCCAGCGCGCCACGGATGCGCAGGTGCTTGTCCGAGCCGCCCTGTTCCACCCGCAGCCGCCCCTCGAAGCCCAGCGACAGGCACATGTAGAGAAACTCCAGCATGTCGATATTGGCCGAGGGTTCCTTTTCCAGCCGCGCCAGCAGGTCATAGAACCGGTCGCCGCCGACGGTTTCGCGATGGAAGGTGCCGACCATGGATTGCAGGCCCCAGCTCGACTGGCCGCCCCAGGGGGTGTTGAGCACCACGTCGTCCAGCGTGGCACAGAGCGCGTAGCGCGCCACCTTGACGGTTTGCGCGGCGATGCCGGCCTGCAGCGCGCGGTTCTCGAATTCGCGCACCTCGGCGACCACGCTCTGGCGCAGCTTGTCCGGGTCCATGTGCTGGGCGCGGTTGCGGATGCGGCTGATCAGCGCGAACAGGGTCGAGGCGCAGGCGATCAGCTGGTTCATCCCGGTCAGCACCGGCCGGGTCTCGCGCGGGGGGGCCGACGCCGGGGCGGCGGGGCCGGAGGATTGCGGCACGCCGAAGGCATCGCCGCCCGCCTGTCCACCGCCCTGCCCGCCACCGGCGGGTTGCGGCGCAAGCGGATCGGGCGCGACAGGTGCGGCGGGCGCCGGCTGTGACAGGCGGCCACCGGGATTGGGTTTGATCACCGTCTTGTCGGTGTCGTCCGGTTCGGCAAAGGGATCGTCATGGTCGGCCATCGTGTTTCCCAATCGCTCAGCTGTTGCGGATCGCCCAAAGCTCCATCTTGAGCCCCGGGTACTGGCCCGAGACATGCACGGCGATGCCGCCGGAGGTGGTCATCTTGCCCCAATAGGGGCTGTCGGCATCGAGTTCGAAATAGACCACGCCGGAATGATAGGGGATCTGGCGCGGTGCTACCGGCAGCGGCCGCAGGGTGATCCCCGGCAGGGCCGAGTTGACCAGCTGCCGGATCTCCTCGACCGGGCCGATCTTGGCCTGTCCAGCGAAATGGCGGCGCACGTCCTCGGAGGGGATGTCGGCATCGACGGCCAGAACGAAGCCGGCGTTTCCGATCAGCTTGCGGTCGGCGATGACGCCGACGCTGATGCCGTATTTGCGCGCCTCGAGCTTGATCGGGATCGCGGTCTGCTCCAGCACCGACGACAGGTACTGCCGCAGGGTGCGGATCACCGGGGTGAAACAGGTGGTCAGGTTGTCGTGGGTATAGGGCGGAAACGCGGGCGGCTGTTTCTCGGAAGTCATGAACACCGACAGTTCGCCCGCCAGCCCAGCGCAGGTGCGGAACAGCTCCTCGGGGTGCAGGTTCTCGATGGTGCCCATGTGGCGCACCTGCGGCAACATCCGGTTGATGATGGTCAGCAGCAGGAAATCCGAGACCTCGGCCACGCCACGGGCGGCGCCGCCCTCGGACAGGCGCCCCGCCAGCGCCTGCATCCGGTGCGACAAGAGCCCCTCCAACTCGCGCAGGAACCCTTCGAGCGGCAGCGCCGCGCGGATGTCCGTGCAGGCGGGGATGAAGGATTGGTCGAGCACGATTTCCTTGTCCGGGCGCACCTCGATGATGCGGGCCACCGGGATCGCCAGCCGGTCGGCCAGGTCGTCGACCGCCAGCGCGAATTGCAGCCGCATCTTGCCGACCCCCAGAACCACCGGCTTTTTCTCGGTGCTCATGGTGTCGATCACCTCCTGCTCGGCCGGGCGCAGCCGGCTGGCCGACATCTCGGCGCCGGACAGGTCGACCTCGGCGGCGCCCTGGCGGCGTTGCGGCACGGTCAGGTGAACGATGCAGTCCTTGATGGTGTCGGGCACCTCGAGCGCGGGCGGATGATCGTCGGCCATCGGCACCCGGAACACGGTGCCGTCCTGGGTGAGCCCGGCGCAGGACTTGAGCGCGAACTGCCCGATCTTCAGCGCCTCGTGGTCGATCTCGAGCGTGTTGAACCCCCAGCCATAGGGGCGCAGCCGACGGGCGAGACCCGCGACCAGCGCCTCGGTATAGCGGTCGGCCTGCTGGAAATGGTGGGGTTGCAGAAACAACCCTTCGGTCCAAAGTACCTTGCTGTCCCAGGACAAAAGGCATCCTCCTTGTTGCCACCCTCGCGGGGCGTCTTGTCATTGGTCGCCGGGCGGGCCGGCGTTAATCCTTGAGCTTGTCCAGCTGCGTCTTGTAGGCGCGCGCGAATTCGCGGCTGAACAGGTCGTGAAAATCGTTTTCCGCCTCGTCCGAAAGCTCGGCGTAGATCTTTTCGTAAACTTCCCAATAGCGGGCCTTGCGACCCTTGAGCAGGCTGCCGATGGCGCCGGAGGTCTCGATCCGGTCGGCGACGACCTTGGGGTCGAGCCGGGCCAGCACGCCCTTGAGCGCGGCCTCCATGCCGGTAACCATGGCGATCTCATGCGCCTTGATGTCGTCGAGCGCCTGCTCGGCGGCGGTCTCGGCGCCGAGGTAGCCCTTGCTTGCCGGGCGAACCATCGCCTCGATCGCCTGTTCGGGGCTGATCGAGAATTTCAGCGGGTTGTTGCCGCCGGCGCTGATCATCGTCTGTTCGATCCGGAACTCGGACTTGATCGAGGTGCGCGTCATCAGGATCTCGCGCAGGCCGGTGACCAGGGTCTTCATCACCCGGCCCATGCGACCCATGGTGGTGACCAACTGCGCATCGTCGAGATCGAGGTCTTCGGCGCCGACCCCTTCGAGAAAGGCACGCGCGGCGTCGGTGCCGAGGATTTCCTGCTCCGCGCCGGGGGTGGCGCGGCGGGCCGGTTCGGGGGCCTGACCGGCGATCTGGTCGGGCGCCGGACCGGGGGGCGTATCGACATCGGGCGCGGTGTTGGGCGGGGTCCGGTGCGACACCTCGGGCGGGGCCTGCGGTGTCGGGATCGGCGGCACATGCGGCGCGGGGTCGGGCGCGGGGGGCAGTTGATCGGGCGCGGGGGCGGCCGGGGCATCGCCACCGCCGCCAACCAGGTCATCATCCCAATCCTCGGGGATCACGGCGCCGCCACCCGCCGCCTGCGGCGTGAAGCTGTCCTGCGCCGAGGGGTTGTGCGCGGGCAGGCTGGCACCCGCGCCGCCGCGCCCGTCGTCCGGCTTGGCAAAGAACGGATCGTCGTCCTCCAGCGGCGGCATCAGCTCGTCGATGGGGTCCACCGGGTTGAGTTGCGACGGGCCGGTGGGGGCGGTGTTGTCACCCAGCAGATCATCGAGGAAATCGCCGCCCGGCCCGGCATCGTCCAGCAGGCCCAGCGGATCAGGCGCGTTCTCGGCCACGCCGGGCGAGGCCACCCCCTGCGCGGCGGGGGCGGCGATGGGATCGTCGGCGGGCAGATCGGCGGCCAGCCGGACCACCAGCTCATAGGGGCCGAGGCACAGCACGTCGCCGTCGTTGAGTGGCGTCGGCGTGCGCCCCAGCGGGATCTTGGCATAGTTCAGGAAGGTGCCGTTGGTGGACAGGTCGACCACCATCACGTTGCCGTTGTGATCCTCGATCACGAAATGGTTCTTGGACAGGATGCGGTCGGGGTCGGGCAGCACCAGGTCATTGGCCGGGCCGCGCCCCACGGTCAGGCTGCCGCCCTGCATCCGGATGGGGCGGGCGTTGCCCGGAACGGTGCCCGAGGACTGGAATGTGAGCGTGACGGCCATGGCGCGGTCAGCCTCCGGTGAGCACGGTGAATTCGCCCTTCATGATGGCGCCGCCGCAGGCGCCCAGATCGCCCAGCCGCGCCGCCGGCAATTTGCCGATCAGCACGGTCATCGAGCCCTTGACGATCGGGTGCGGCGGGGCCGAGGCATGCATGTCGGACACCCGCGCGGCGGGCAGCTTGCCGACCAGCACGGTGGGCAGGCAGGGCGGCATGATCGGCATCGGCGCCGGCGGGGCCGGCGGTACCGAGACCACCGGCACGTTGCACAGGTGCAGGTCGGTCAGTCTGGCTTGTGGCGTCCCCATGTCGCGCGTCCCCCCTGCCTATGCTTCTTCCAACTGGACCTGGCCGTTACCGCCCCGCCCGATGTCGAGCGCGCGGTCGACCAGCAGCCACCCATGTTCTTCGAACCTATCAGACAATTCCCCCAGTGCTACCATATTCATGGCAAAGGCGGCGGCCTCGGAGGCGCCGGCGGGGGCGGGGTATTGCGCCAGGTCGCCCGGCCCCAGCGTCCCGTCGGCATAGAGCACGGCGGTGGCGCAATGCACGGTGTCATCGTCCACATAGGCGTGGTCGAGGGACCTGCGCGCGGCCTCGCGGTTGTCCTCGGACGGGTTGTAGACCCAGGCCTCGGCGGCGATCAGCGAGGGCGGGTCGTTCTCCGACCGTGGGCCGATGTAGTCGCGGGCCGCCATGCAGGCCCACCAGACCCGTTCGCGCGGCGGCAGCAGGATCGCCAGCAGGCGCAGCAGGTCGACCAGCGCACGTTTCTCGTGCAACTCGGCCAGCACCACCTCGGCGGGGGCGCTGGCCGGCGCGTCGAGCCGGGTCTTGAGGATCACGTTGCAGCGCGACAGCAGCTTTGCCACCGGATCGCGCGGTACCTTGACCAACCCTTGGAAATTGTCACTCATTTCGGTCGATCCTAGTTGATCATTGTCAGGCCGCCCTTGAGGACGAGCATTCCCTCGCCCTTGACGGTTGTCATCGGACTTTTGACCTCGGCCATGCCATCGGCCTGGACCTTGATCATCGGCGATTTGATGGTCACTTCGGCGGGCGTGATCTTGATCGAGCTGCCGCCGACCTTGAGCAGGATCTCCACCGCGGCGGTCATGGTGATCTTGCCCGCTTTCACATCGGTGGTCATGTCGCCCGACTTGACGGTGGTGGCGTCATTCCCGGTGATCGTCTTGGTGTGCTTGCCCTCGATGGTCTGGGTTTTGTCGGTCTTGATCTGGATTTCCTGGCTGCCGGTCTCGATCGTGAAGAAGTGATCGCCCTCTTTCACGGTCTCGGTGATGTTGTTCCGGACCACCTTGCTTTCGCTGCCGTCCCCGTCATGCGCGCCGGCGTCGATCTCGTCCAGACCGATGGTTGTCACCGACTTGTTCTTGATCAGCATCTGGTGGTCCTTCTGCGCCTGGACCCGCATCAGCTCGCTGTCCTTCTTGTCCTCGAACATCAGCTCGTTGTAGCCGCCGCCGCCCTTGGACGAGTTGGTCTTGATGCCCATCTGCGTCTGGTCGCCGGGGAAGTCATAGGGGGGCATCGTGTCCTTGTTGTAGAGCATGCCGGTGCAGATCGGGCGATCCGGGTCGCCCTCTTCGAACTGGATCACCACCTCCTGTCCGATCCGCGGCACCGCAACCATGCCCCAGCCCTTGCCCGACCAGGGCGTCATGACGCGGACCCAGCAGCTTGCCTTTTCGTCATTCTCGCCGTCGCGGTCCCAGTGGAACTGGACCTTGATGCGACCGTGTTCGTCGGTCCAGATCTCTTCTCCCGACTTGCCGACGACGGTGGCGGTGTGCATCCCGGGGATGCCGGGCCAGGGCGTTGTCAGCGGCGCGCGGAACTGTTCGGCCTTGGGGATCGCGCCGAAGACGCAGGCATAGACATCACCCGAGACCTCCTCGGGGAAATCCATGTTGCGCGGCTTGAGATCGTGGCGCAGGTCCCCCTCCTTGAAATCGGTATCGACCTGCAGGTAATGCACCGCGTCTGCGATGATGTAATCCGTGTTGGCCTTGCTGTCCGGGTGGTCCTTGAGCTTGAAGGTGAATCCGGTGGCCAGCGTGCGCACGCTGCCGGCGCCGCGCCAGAGCTTGTGGCGGATCGCCTCGGCCTCCATCCGCACGCGGGCCTGCTTGTTGCCCAGCCCGGTATCCTTGCGATAGTGGCCGGGATAATCGTAGATCTCGTAATTCGCGTGGCTGTGGGTGCCCTTCTTGATGGCGTTGGTCACCTTGAGATCGGCGGTCGGCGACAGGAAATCGTAATCGGTCAGGGTGACCTTTCCGGTCGTCAGGCTTTCCTGTTCGGCCCATTCGGCGATGTGATCCCCGCGCCGGCGGTCGGTGTTGTCGCGGGCGTGATAGCGCAGCGTCGCCTCGCCCGGCACCGGGGAATGGCCGTTGACCCCGTCGCACAGCACCATCTTTTCCGAACTCGACGGCGCCTTGTTGCTGTCGAAGTAGTAATAGATCCCCTCCTCCTCCATCAGCCGGCTGATGAAGTCGAGATCGCTCTCGCGGTACTGCACGCAGTAGTCGCGTTTTTCATAGCTGTCGCTGAGCCGCTTCTGGAAATCGGAAAACCCGTGGTCGCCGAACACCTCTTCGATGATCTCCACCGCGGTCATGTCCTGGAAGATGCGGCAGTTCCGGGTGCGGGTCAGCAGCCAGGCCCAGGGGCGGACCTCGGCCACGTACTGGCCATAGCCGTCGCGGAACCCGAGGTTCTCGACCGAGATGCACAGCCCCTGGAACTCCCGCTCCTCCTGCGCCTCGTCGATCAGGTGAAGCCGCATCGGCTTGCCGATGAACCCCTTGAGATCCAGCGACTTGTTCTTTGACTGGAACTCGATCGTGGTTTCGGTCAGCGTGCTGAGACGCTCGCGCACGATGGCACGCTTGAGCAGGATGTCGGTGGCGCTGTAGCCCCCCGACATCCAGACGACCGCCGCCTCATGTGGTTTACTCTCCGCCATGGCCTGTCCTTTCGTGACCGGGCGCGATGCGCGTTGAAATTGCCTTCAGGTCAAAAGTCTTCATCATAAATCGTCCAGCAGCGCGGCCAGATCGGCCTCGATATCGCCGCCGCCGTCATCGTCGTCACCGTCGCCGTCCGTGTCGTCGCCGAAGCCCGAGAGCAGATCGTCGAGATCGACGTCACCGTCTCCGTCGCTATCGCTGTCCGCCTCGCCCCCGGCGGTGGGCGGCGGGGCGGGGTTCGGCGGCGAGGGCTGCGGCGGGGCGACGCCCGACCACGGCCCGAGGATGTCGCCCCCGGCCAGCGACTGGAACGAGGCCAGTCTAACCTCATCGCGGCTTTTTATCGAGACCACCGGCATGAACCCGCGTGCCATCACGAATTCCACCCGCGACTGGGTCAGGTTGCGTTCGGTGCAGGGCAGCACCACCTGGTCGCCATATCGGTCGGTGACATAGTGATAGGGCACCTCGCCCAGCGACATCACCGAGCCCAGCCCCATCGACGGCCCGTTCTTGCGAAAGGATTGCGCCAGCAGGATCGCCGCCAGCACCGCCGGATTGGCCCAGAGCAGCCCCGACAGCCCCTCGGCCATGGTGAATTCCTCGAACTCGAACGCATAGATCGGCTCGGTCCGGGCGCCATAGGGGCGGCGCAGCATGAAGCGCGGCGTCAACAGGCCCAGATGCCCGGCCTCGGGCATGGCGCGCAGGGTGTCCCAGGCCTTGGCCACCAGCGGGTGGCGGTCCTTTTTCTCGACCTCGAGGAACCCGGGTGCGATGGCGGCGAGAAAGGGCGCGTCCACATGCGCCGCGACCCGTCCGATCCGGCCCAGAAGCTCGGCATGCGGCGGGGTCTCTTCGAAGGTGTAGAGCCCGATCAGCGCGGAATAGCCGCCGCGCCCGCTTTCCGCGTCGAGCGGGTCCTCGGTGAGCAGGCGGGCAAGGCCGCTTTGCGACAACTCGTCATGGGTGGCCAGATCGGCGGCGATCTCTTCCGCCGAGATGTCGTAGAGCACCACGTCGAGCGTGTCGTCATCCTCAACCGTCCGCGCGATCAGGTCGAGCGTGCGCCACTGCGCCTCGAGCGACTGGAACTCCGGGTGGTGCAGCACCATCCGCATGGCATCCGACAGCGCCGCGTCCACCGCCGCCGTCATCGCCGCCGCGTCCGGGTCGGGCAGCGCGCGGATATGCGGGCCGACGATCCGCGCGATCAATTCCCCCGCCGGGCTCGCCTCGGGCGGTTTGGGGCGGGTGTCGCCGATGAGGGTCTGGAACGCGCTGAGTTTCAGGTCGGCCCGCACGGCACTGCCGCCCGAGCGGGTTTTCGGCGGTCGCACCCTCTGGCCGTGCTTTTCCGCCCAGGCCCTGAGGGTGGTGGCGGCGTTTTCCGCAGTGGCACCATTTTGCAATTGCTGGCGCAATCCGACCAGTTCGGAGAAAAGATCGGTGTTTTCGTACAATTCGTCCGGATGCAGGCTGTCGAGCCCCTTGAGCGAGAGGGCGACGCCGGCCCCCTCCTTGCCGATGGGCAGCACCAGGTCGGTGGCAAAGCTCTCGATGACCTCCTCGACGGTGTCGGGGTCGAGCAGGGTGGCGCGGCGCGCGGCCAGCGCATCGCCGGTCTCGACCAAGCCGCGCGCGGCGCGCCCCGAGAAATCGCCCAGGATCGCGATGCGGAACCGTTTGCGGTTGAGCCGCTCCGGCGACGGGCGGTCGGCCCCGAGCGTGCCATAGGCGAACTCGGGTTCGCCGGTCAGGGTGGCCGCAGCTTCGGGTGCGATGCCCGTCGCATCGTCACCGCCGAGATCGCTCAGCAGGTCGTCGAGGTCGTCGGTTTCGCTGTCCTCCTCCGCGTCTTCGCCCAGATCGCCGAGGAGATCGTCAAGATCGGTGTCAGCGGCGGCGGCCGGTTCGTCAGGGGCGGCGCCCGCCTCTTGCCCCAGGTCGCCCAGAATGTCGTCAAGGTCATCCGCCTCCGCCGCTTCCTCCGGTGCGGCGCTGGCGAGGTCGGCGAGCAGATCGTCGGTATCTTCCGCCTCCGCCGCTTCCTCGGGCGCGGCGGTAGCGAGGTCGGCCAACAGGTCGTCGGTATCGTCCACCTCCGCCGCTTCCTCCGGCACGGCGCTGGCGAGGTCGGCGAGCAGGTCGTCGGTATCCTCCGCCTCCGCCGCTTCCTCGGGCGCGGCGGTAGCGAGGTCGGCCAACAGGTCGTCGGTATCGTCCAGCTCCGCCTCTTCCTCGGGCGCGGCGGTAGCGAGGTCGGCCAGCAGGTCGTCGGTATCGTCCAGCGCCGCCACCTCCTCCGGCGCAGCGGCGGCGAGATCGGCGAGCAAGTCGTCGGTATCCTCCGCCTCCGCCGCTTCCTCGGGCGCGGCGGTAGCGAGGTCGGCCAACAGATCGTCGGTGGTGTCGGGCGCGTCCTGCGGGGCCCTGACCGCGGCGAGGCTGTCGAGGGCGGCGGTGGAGCTGTCCTCTTCGTCGCTCTCTTGCGGGGCCGCGTCGCGCAAGGCGCCAAGGACCGCGCCCGAGGGATCCTCGTCTTTCGTCCCCTCGTCGGGCGCGGCCTGAAGGCTGGCCAGCACCTCGGCGCTGTCGTCATTCTCCTCCGTGTCCTCGGGAGTGGCGTCGCGCAGGGTGTCCAGCACGCCGCCGCTCTGGTCCTCGGACGGTTCGGGATCGGGCTGCACCGCCTTGAGGCTGTCGAGCGCATCGGTGGCGGCATCGTCCTCGGCCGCATCCTCTGGGGGCGCCGCGCGCAGGGCGTCGAGCACATCGGAGGAGTCCTCCGCGCGGGGCGGCGCTTCTGGCGCCTCGGCTTTCAAGCTGTCGAGCACGGCGCCGGCGGTGTCCTCTTGCGGGGTCTCTTCCGGGGCGGCGTCGCGCAGGGCGTCGAGCACCGAGGCCCCCTCGTCCTTTGCAGCGTCCTCGATCGGGGCAAGCCCGCGCAGGTGATCGAGGGCGGCGGCATGGTCCGCGCCCGTGCCCCCCGCGCCGCCGAGCGCCGAGAGCAGCGCCGGATCGGCGAGGATCCGTTCGATCAACGCCTCGGCCCCCGCCTTGCCGTCCATGTAGGCCATCAGGTTGGACAGTTGCGTGCGCGCCTCGAGCAGCGGGCGCAGTGCGTCGAGCTTGGAGGCGATCGCGGCGGGCGAGAAATCGGACATCTTTTCAAAGGTCAGGTCCACAGGCAGGTTGCCCTCGCCGGTCAGCGTGTTGGGCACCGAGAATTCCACCCGCGGCGCCATTGCCTGCATCCGGTCGTCGAAAGTGTCGACGTCGATTTCAAGGAACTTGCGATCCTCGATGGCCGGCTGGGCAACGCGGGATTTTCCCGCAAGATCGCTCATCACCCCCATGACAAATGGCAGCTGGACCTTTTTCTGCGAGCCGTAGAGCTCGACATCGTATTCGATCTGCACCCGGGGGGCGCGGTTGCGGGCGATGAATTTCTGCGCGTTGTCGCTCATGATCCGGCCCCTTTCAGATCGGCCAGTTCGGCGCGCAGCGCCTTGATCTCGTCGCGCAACTCGAGGACGTGGGTATCGACGATATCGGTTTCCGTGCGCACCAGGTCGCGCAGCTGCTCGAACTCGGCCTCGGCCTCTTCCTCCACCGCCGATTGCATGGTGTTGACCAGCAGGCCGATGAAGAGGTTGAGCACGGAAAAGGCGGTGATCACGATGAACGGCACGAAGAACAGCCAGGCCATCGGGAACTGGTCCATCACCGGGCGGACGATGCCCATCGACCAGCTTTCCAGCGTCATGATCTGGAACAGCGAATAGAGCGAGCGGCCCAGCGTGCCGAACCAGGGGTCGAAGGCGGCGCCGTACATCAGCGTCGCCATCACCCCGAAGACATAGAACACGATCGAGATCATGATGATCACCGCGCCCATGCCCGGCAGCGCATCGAGCAGCGCCTGCACCACCGCGCGCATCTGCGGGATCACCGACAACAGGCGCATCGCCCGGATCACCCGCAGCCCGCGCAGCGCCGACAGCCCCGAGGAACTGGGCAGCAGGCCAAGCCCGACCACGACGAAATCGAACACGTTCCAGGCGCTGGTGAAAAAGCGCAGCCCGTAGGCATAGAATTTCAGCGTCAGCTCGATCACGAAAAAGGTCAGCACGGCGCGGTCGATCATCGTCAGCACGCCACCGATCTCGGCGCGGAGGGTCTGCGAGGTGGACAGGCCCAGGGTGATCGCGTTGAAGATGATCACGCCCAGGATCGTGTAATGGACGCTGTCGCGCTCCACCATGGCGCGGGTCCTGTCCCGAAGCGTTGTCGCTGTCGCCGTCTCCGTCGTGTTCAAACCCGGTTTCCCCTTTGCTGGGCGACGGGCCGCCCCGCCCGTCGCATCCCGTTCCCCGATCGCACCATCACCAGACCTTGCTCCCTCGTGTCATTGCCGGTCAGTCGAAGGCATAGGTGAAATCGCCGTCGGTCACGTCGATCTCGACCTTGGCCACCGCGTCGCCCTCCATCATCCGGCGCAGGAACTCGGCCGAGATGTCGGGCAGCATGGTGTTGGTGACGATGGCGTCGATCATGCGGCCGCCGGAGTCGAGCTCCTGGCAGCGGTCGACGATCTGCTCGACCACCGCGTCGGTAAAGGCGAGCGGCACATTATGCGCCTCACCCACGCGTTTCTGGATGCGGCCCAGTTGCAGCCGGGTGATCTGGCCCAGCATGTCGGGCGTCAATGGATAGTACGGGATCGTCACCAATCGCCCCAGCAGCGCCGGCGGGAACACCTTGAGCAGCGGATCGCGCAGCGCCTTGCCGATGCCCTCTGGCTCCGGCATCAGGTCGGGGTCGGAGCACAGGTCCATGATCAGCTCGGTTCCCACGTTGGTGGTGAGCAGGATCAGCGTGTTCTTGAAGTCGATGACGCGGCCCTCGCCATCCTCCATCACGCCCTTGTCGAAGACCTGGAAGAACAGTTCGTGCACGTCCGGGTGCGCCTTTTCCACCTCGTCGAGCAGCACCACCGAATAGGGTTTGCGCCGCACCGCCTCGGTCAGCACGCCGCCCTCGCCGTATCCGACGTAACCCGGCGGCGCCCCCTTGAGCGAGGAGACGGTATGCGCCTCCTGATACTCGGACATGTTGATGGTGATGACGTTCTGTTCACCGCCATAAAGGATCTCGGCCAGCGCCAGCGCGGTCTCGGTCTTGCCCACGCCCGAGGTGCCGGCCAGCATGAAGACCCCGATCGGTTTCGACGGGTTGTCGAGTCCGGCGCGGCTGGTCTGGATGCGCTTGGCGATCATCTTCATCGCGTGATCCTGCCCGATCACCCGTTGGGCCAGCCGTTCCTCGAGGTGCAGGATGGTGTCGATCTCGTCGCGGAGCATGCGGCCCACCGGGATGCCGGTCCAGTCGCCGACGACGCTGGCCACCGCCTGGTGATCGACGATCGGCAGGATCAGCGGGGTATCGCCCTGGATTTCGGTCAGTTCGGCGTTCTTTGCCTTGAGCTCTTCCAGCAGCGCGGCGCGCTCCTCGGTGCTGAGCGGGCTGGCGGCGGCGGCCTTTTCGCTGGCGGCCTCATCGCCCTCGACCGGGGCGCCGCCCTCGCGCAGGCGGGCGCGCAGGTCGAGGATGGATTCGACCACCGCTTTCTCGGCGTCCCAGCGTTCGGTCAGCGTGGCCAGACGGCCCTCCTCGGCCTCTTTCGCGGCACTCACCGCCTCGCGCCGGTCGGCCACGTCATAGCCGGCGGTCTCGTCGCGGCCGATGATCTCCAGTTCGGTGGCCAGCGCCTCGATCCGGCGGCGGCTGTCGTCCACCTCGGCGGGCACCGCGTGCTGGCTGACCGCGACGCGGGCACAGGCGGTGTCGAGCAGGCTGACCGATTTGTCGGGCAGTTGCCGGGCCGGGATGTAGCGCGCCGAAAGGGTCACGGCGGCCTCGATCCCCTCGTCGAGGATCTGCACCCGGTGGTGTTTTTCCAGCATCGAGGCGATGCCGCGCATCATCAGGATCGCCTTGGGGATACCCGGTTCTTCGACCTGCACCACCTGGAACCGACGGGTCAGGGCCGGGTCCTTTTCGATGTGTTTCTTGTATTCCGCCCAGGTCGTCGCGCCAATGGTGCGCAGGGTGCCGCGCGCCAACGCCGGTTTCAGCAGGTTGGCCGCGTCGCCAGTGCCGGCAGCACCACCCGCGCCGACCAGCGTGTGGGTCTCGTCGACGAACATGACGATGGGCACCGGGCTGGACTGCACCTCTTCGATGACCTGTTTGAGGCGGTTCTCGAACTCGCCCTTCATGCTGGCGCCGGCCTGGAGCAACCCGACGTCGAGCATCAGCAGGCGCACGTCCTTGAGCGCCGGGGGCACGTCGCCGCGCGCGATGCGCAGGGCAAAGCCCTCGACCACCGCCGTCTTGCCCACCCCGGCCTCGCCGGTGAGGATCGGGTTGTTCTGGCGCCGCCGCATCAGGATGTCGACGATCTGGCGGATCTCTTCATCGCGGCCGACGATCGGGTCGATCTCGCCGTTGCGGGCCTGTTCGGTCAGATCGGTGCAGAATTGCTCCAGCGCCTCGCCCTGGCCCATCTGCGCCGGGGCGCGGGCCGAGGAGGCCTCGCCCGGCTCGGCCCCGCCGCCGGTGACGGAACCGTCCTGCGGGCGCTGCCCCTCTTCCGGGGAGCCATCGGTGGCGGCGGCGAAATTGTCGGCTAGGTCGTCGGCACCGATCCGCGCCAGTTCCGGCGACATGGTGGCGAGGATGTTGCGCAGCGCCGGGGTCTTGAGCATGCCCAGCAGCAGATGCCCGGTGCGCACCTGCGAGGAGGAATAGAGCAGCGAGCCCCAGACCCAGCCGCGTTCCATCGCGTCCATCAGGTGATCGGAGAGATCCGAGATCGTCGAGGCGCCGCGCGGCAGCGCGTCGAGCGCGCGGGTCAGCTCCGTGGCGATCTTGCCCGGGTCGAGGTCATAATGCCGGATGATGCGGTGCAGGTCGCTGTCCTGCCCGTTGAGGATCTGGTGCATCCAATGCGCGATCTCGACATAGGGGTTGCCCCGCATCTTGCAGAACACCGTCGCGCTCTCCACGGCCTGGTAACCCTGCTTGTTCAGCTTTCCGAACAGTGCAACGCGGCTGATCTCGGTCATCGCAAATCCTTCCCTGTCGTTCGCGACCGTCAGAGCGGCCTGTGTTCCGGCCCGGCGCCGGGATAGAGGAACAGATCCTCGGCATCGGGGCGGTCGGTGTCGTCGTCGCGGCGGCTGCCGATCCAGCTGGTGTGACCCAGCCGGGTGGAGCCGCCGAGGCTGGCGCGCGGCACCTCGTCGCCGGCGAGGATCATGTTGATGTCCCAGTCCAGCGCATCGCCGGCATAGCTGCGCACCAGCGCGCGCAGCCGTTCCTGCGCGGGACCGCCGGGCAGGAGACGTTCGTAATCCGCCATCTTCAGCGGGCCGATCCGCAGGCGGAACTTGGCCGCGCGGCTCCAGACCCGGTTGCCGATGCTGGTGGAGCGGCCCAGCCGGGCGGCGGCGCCCAACTGCCAGCGGTCGTCCGGTTCCAGCTCCAGCCAGGAACCGACGAATTGCTGCACCTTCACCGGCACCTCGAAGAACGCCGCCAGCATGGATTCCAGCCCGGCGGCATTCTTGGGCCCCTGCGCCAGCAGACCGGCGAAATGCATCTTGGCCAGGTCGGGAAAGGCGTCGCGGTCGTGCAGGTTGTCGGCGTGATACCCCGCCAGCGCCGCCACCTTGCGCGACATCGGATCGTCGCCACGGTCGAAACTGGCGGCCGGCTGTCCCGCCGTCCAGGCGCGGTAAAGCAGCCCCATCAGCCGATGGGTGAGCATGTCGGCAAAGGCCGCGAAGGTCGGGTCGCGGTGATTGCGCAGCCGGTCGCGGACGTATTCGGTGATATGCAGCGGCAACGGCCCCTGCGGCCCGAACAGGCCGAAGAACCGGTTGGTCAGCCGCCCCGGCTGGTCGCCCCGGGGCGGGGTGAACTCGGCGATGGTCGAGGTTGGAAACGACAGCTCCGGCTTTTGGCCCAGCCTTACCCGATCCTGGCGCGGGCGGCGGCTTTCGCCCAGGCGGGGGGCGTCGGGAAAGCTGGCCTCGATAACACGAAGCGCCTGAAAAACGTGATGCTTTTCAGGGTCGCGCGTGAGCCTTTCAAAATGGCTCAGATGATCCGGCCCAGTCCCTTTTCCGGTCGCCATCTGGAGATTTCCCCGCGTTTCTGTGTTGTCAAAACGGTTTCGGTAAAACTGTTGAGGGTGGCGTAGCGGCGAAAGAACCGCTCCAGCACCGCGCCGAGGGCATAGATGCTTGACCCCTCGAAGAAGCTTTCGTCGAAATTGATCGTGATCTCGAGCCCGCGCACCGCCGTCGAGAGCACCTCGTCGCTGACCCGGCGCACGATCGGGCGGCTGGTCACCGAGGTGATCCCCTCGAGCTGTTTCTCGGTCACCCGGTTGCCCAGCGGCGCGTAGAGCCCGACAAGTTCGCGCAGCGCCTCGGCCGCACTGCCCTGCCCGGCATCGGTGATCGAGGCGTAATTCAGGCTGAGATGGCTGATCAGCCGCCAGGCGGTGTCACCCTGGGCCAGTGTCGGATGCGGCCGGGTCGGCGAGACCGGCAGGCGGATGGATTTCACCGGGCCGCCCTCGGGCAGCTGGAACACGTCGGCGTCGCCGGTGGACAGCAGCAGCGGCAGATCGCGATTGGTGCACAGCGCCTGGACCGCCAGTTGATCCAGGTCGGCCGGATAGGGCGCCTGCGCCCGGTCGACCAGCGAGACATAGACCTCGGACCCCAGGTAAGAGGTGCGCACACCGCGCAGCCGCTCTTTCTCGCTGCGTTGGCGCATGCGGCGGCGCAGGGTGTAATAGGCCGGGTGGGTTTCGCCGGCGGCGGTGAAATCGGTGGCGGAATAGAACGGGCGGAAAGTCACGTCATCCGCGCCCTCGCCGCTGATGCCGGTCACGCTTTGCAGCGTGTAAATCTCGTAATCCAGCCCGGCGGTGCGGTTGGGCACAACGTGATGCTCGGTGTCATGCCCCGACAACAGCACCCGGTCGCAGCGCTTGGGAAACAGGTTGACCGCCGGCACCGCGTTCAGGGTAAAGGCCTCGGGGACGATCATCGGGGTCAGGTCGCGGTGCCCCTCGCGCAGCAGGATGTAGATGTCGACATCGGCCCCGGCGGCGCGTTTCAGCGCCGGGCGCAGCCCCTGGAGGTCGACGAAGAGGAACCGCTCGGGCATGGCGAAGTATTCCTGCAACAGCCGATAGCCCTCGAACACCCGGCGGGGGATCGGCAGCAGCGCCTCTTCGGCCTCGAACCCGCGCTGCACCACCGCGCCATCGGGCAGCGGCAGGGTCCAGTCGGCACGGCGATCGGTGGCGCGGCCGGTCAGCCCCTCGGCCTGGGTGCAGAGCATTTCCAGCAACAGCCAGGAATTGCCGGCAGAGCTGTTGAGATGCAGCACCAGGTTGTCCATCCCCAGGTCGCTGATCGGCTCACCGTCGCGGCGGCGCAGGCGCAGGCGGATGGCGGCGCGCGCCCGGCTCTGTCCGGCGACCCCGGCGGCGACGAGATCGCCGCGACCGTCGATATACTCGGCCTCCGCGATCTCGATCGGCCACATGGTCATATCGGCAGAGGTGCGGTATTCGCACGGCGTCTGCTCGCCCTCCATCAGGCGGCTGCGCAGCACCGTGTTGCGCGGCAGCAGGTAGCCGTCCTTGAGCGCCGCGTTGGCGATGTCGGGCTCGAAGGCAGCGATCATCATCGAGGGCGTCGGCGCCAGGTAATGCGGATAGATGATTTCCAGCAGGTTCGAGGTGAAATTGGGATATTGCAGTTCCAGTTCGAGCTGCACCCGCGCCGAGAGAAAGGCCACCCCCTCGAGCAGCCGTTCGACGTAGGGGTCGAGCACCTCGATCCCCTCCATGCCGAGGCGCGAGGCGATCTTGGGATAGGCGGCGGCGAACTCCGCCCCCATGTCGCGCAGGTACATCAGCTCGTTCTCGTAATGCTTGGTGAGCCTTGTATCCATCACACGCTCCGTTCCACGGCGACCTCGCCGGTGGTGAGATCCACCTGGCTGCGCAGATACAGTTCCAGCGGCAGCGGCTGGGCCCACATGTCGGCGCGGATATCGAGGGCGACGGTCATCTCTCCGCCACGGTCGTCCGGGCTGATCCGGACATCGACCGACCCTGCGACGATCCGCGGCTCGAAAATCGAGATCGCGGCCTCGATCGAGCGGCGGATCAGTTCGGCGCGCTCTTCGGTCGAATATTCCCCCGATATCTCCTGCAGCCCGTAGTTCACCACCGAGCCGGCGACATGGGGATAGGCCTCGGTGTCGAGCATGTTGGCGATGTTGTTGGTATTGAGCAGCCAGGACAGGTCGCGCTGGATGATCTCGCGCAGGCGCACCAGGTCGATGACACGGGAATCACGCCCCTCTTTCGGGTTGCCGGGATCGTGGTCGGTCAGACGGTCAAGCAGCGAGGGCTGCAAACGGTCGGAGAGGGTCTGGTCAGCCATCGCCGGGCGCGCCCCCGGCGCCGTCCATGACCAGGCTCCGCACGTCCAGAAGCGCGACGTCGGACCGGTCGGTGGCCAACAGGCGCTGACCGGTGCCGACGAAGGTGTCGGCGCCGGCATCGGCCCAGCTTGTCGCGCGGGCCAGTTTCGCGGCGCTGTCGTTGCCCTGTGTCGTGCCGGGATAGCGGGTCGGGATCAGCACGGCGAGTTCGCCGCCATTGGCCAGCCGCAGCGTGCCGGCGGTCCAGACCGCGTCGCGCAGATCGCCGGGCTCGTCGATCTCCAGTTCCGCGATGGCCGCGAAGGGCAGCCAGAAGTAGCGCCCGTTGATGATGATCTCCAACACCGGGCCAAGCCGCATGTCGGCATCGGCGACCCAGTCGAACGGTTCGCCGTTGAGCGTGCCGGAGGTGGCCGGGGCGGCGTTGAAGGCGCGCGCGCGCAGCGCGGCGGCCTCGTCCGGGCGACCCTGGGCCAGGGTTTTCTGCGCCTCGATCAGCAGGGCCAGCCATTCCTGCGGCTCGCCGAATACCATCGGTTCCTTTTCACCGGAAAAGACCTTGTCGCGGTAAACCTCGCAGATGATCGCCTCGCGGTAGGTCTGGGCCATCATCGTGGCCTCCGGGTCAAGCTCGGCGCTGAGCTTGAGTTGCTTGATCGCGCGGTTCCAGTCGCCCATCACGCACAACAGCTGGAACAGGAAGATCCTGAGCCGGGCATCGGCGGGGTCGGCGCGAACCTTGTCCTGCAATGCCTTGAGGGCAAGGTCGAGGTCCCCCGTCTTGAGGTGCTCTTCGGGTGTCATCTGGCGCGCTCCGCTGGGGCGGTCTCAAATGGTCGGCCCGCGCCCCGAGCCGGAAACATCCGGGGCGCGGGCCGCGGGATCACTCGACCTTGCCGGTCTGAACGTTCCACTTGAAGGTGTTCTCGGTGCTGAGCTTGCCGGACTTCTGATCGGTCGACTTGTACTCATGCTCGATCGCGACATAGGCCATTGACCAGGTTTCCTCGGGAATCCCATCCTCGCTGGCCGAGATCGCGTAGCTGTCGATCACCACGTGCTTCATCTTCCAGATCGAGTAAACCAGCAGGCCGGCGGAGGCGCTGTCGCCAGAGCGGCACCAATGCATGATGATCTCGGGGCGCACGGTGCCGTTGGCAACGGATAGGGCGATATCGTTGGACGCCTTGCCCATCTGCGAGGTCACCTCGATCTTGCCGAAGTTCGAGTTTGCATGTCCCCGCTGGGTCGAGCCGAGATCGGTCATTTCGACCGCGCGTTCGACGTTCCAGCTGGCCGACTGGATCACGATCCAGTTCTTGTGCGCGTCCTCGGTCCCATCCCCGCCGATGTCCGAGATCTGGACAAACATATTGGCAGCCATTGTCTTATCCTTTCATTGTAAAGTCAGTTGGTGGTTGAAATTCCTTGCACCCGACCGGGGAAAAATCCCGGTCAGGCACCCTTTTCTGATGGCAATTTGGAGACCAGCCGAAGCGACACCGACAGTCCTTCGAGCTGGTAATGCGGCCGCAGGAAGAACTTCGAGCTGTAGTAGCCCGGGTTGCCCTCGACCTCCTCGACCACGACCTCGGCCGCCGCCAGCGGCTTGCGCGCCTTTTCGTTCTCGGACGAGATCTCGGCGTTGAAGTCGACGTACTGGTTGATCCAGTCCTGCAGCCAGCCCTCCATGTCCTGCCGGCTCTTGAACGACCCCACCTTGTCGCGGACCATGCACTTGAGATAATGGGCAAAGCGGCAGGTGGCGAAGAGATAGGGCAGCCGCGCGCCGAGGTTGGCGTTGGCGGTGGCATCCGGATCGTCGTATTCCGCCGGCTTGTGCAGCGATTGCGCCCCGATGAAGGCGGCGACATCCGAATTCTTCCGGTGGATCAGCGGCATCATGCCGTTCTTGGCCAATTCCGCCTCGCGCCGGTCCGAGATCGCGATCTCGGTCGGGCATTTCTGGTCCACGCCGCCGTCGTCGGTGGGGAAGGTGTGGCTGGGCAGCTCGGTCAGCGCGCCGCCGGATTCGACGCCACGGATGCGCGAGCACCAGCCATAGGTCTTGAACGACCGGGTGATGTTCATCGCCATGCCATAGGCGGCATTGACCCAGCCATACTTGTTGCTGTCGGCGCCCTCGGTATCCTCCTCGAAGGCGAACTCCTCGACCGGGTCGGTCTTGGACCCATAGGGCAACCGGCCCAGGAAACGCGGCATGGCAAGCCCGACGTATTTCGAATCCTCGCTTTCGCGCAGGCTGCGCCAGGCGGCGTATTCCGGCGTCTGGAAGATCTTGGTCAGATCGCGCGGATTGGCCAGTTCGGACCAGCTGTCCATCTGGAACAGTGACGGTTTCGCCCCGGTGATCAGCGGCGCATGGGCCGCCGCGGCGATCTTGGACATCTCGCCCAAGAGCTCGATATCCGGCGGCGAATGGTCGAAATGGTAATCGGCCACCAGCGCACCATAGGGTTCACCCCCGAACTGGCCGAACTCTTCCTCGTAGAGCTTCTTGAAGATCGGCGACTGGTCCCAGGCGGTGCCTTTGAACTTGCGCAGGGTCTTGTGCATGTCCTTCTTGGAGATGTTCATGACCCGGATCTTGAGCTGCTCGTCGGTTTCCGTGTTGTTGACGAGATAGTGCAGCCCGCGCCACGCGCTTTCCATCTGCTGGAACTCTTCGTGGTGCAGCACGTGGTTGACCTGTTCGGTCAGCTTCTTGTCGATCTCGGCGACGATCCCCTCGATCGATTTCAGCGCGTCGTCCGAGATCAGGTTGGTATTGGCCAGGGCCTGTTCGGCCAGGGTCTTGACCGCGGATTCCACCGCCGTCTTGGCCTGATCGGATTTCGGGCGGAATTCCTTTTGCAGCAGGTTGGCAAACTCGGACGATCCGAATGCCGTTTCTTCGCCACCGGCTTCCGTCTGGACTTGTTCTTCGGCCATCGGATGCTCCTATTCTTCTGCGCTGTCGGATTTCGGGGCGGGCTGAGCGGCCAGGGTCTTGAGCAGCGCGGGATCCTGGATGATCTTGCTGATCAGGTCCTCGGCGCCGGTCTTGCCGTCCATGTAGGTCATCAGGTTCGACAGCTGCGTGCGCGCCTCGAGCAACTCGCGCAGCGGCTCGACCTTGCGGGCGATCGCGGCGGGCGAGAAATCGTCCATGCTCTCGAAGGTGATGTCGACCGCCAGGTTCCCCTCGCCAGTCAGCGTGTTGGGCACGGTATAGGCGACGCGGGGGGCCATCGACTTCATCCGGTCGTCGAAATTGTCGACGTCGATTTCCAGGAACTTGCGGTCGGCGACGGCGGGCTGTGCCACCTCGGACTTGCCCGCCAGATCGCTCATCACCCCCATGACAAAGGGGAGCTGAACCTTTTTCTGGGCACCGTAAAGCTCGACATCGTATTCGATCTGCACCCGTGGCGCGCGGTTGCGCGCGATGAATTTCTGTGAGCTGTCTGCCATCTAGTGCTCCTTGGTCCCTGAATTGTCCCGTTCGTTCCACCCCTCCCCCCGACCGGGGAAAGGCGGCGCTCAGTCGTCGTCTTCGATCCCGCCGATCAGGTGCACGTTGTCGACCCCCGCCGGGGCCATGTCCTGCATGATCGTGAGGAAATCCGCGTTCACCAGCCGCTTGGCCCGCTCCAGAAGAAGCGGCACCGGGCTGGAGGGTTCGCTGCGCCGGTAATAGGCCACGATCCGGTCCAGCGCGTTGGATACGTCGGAGGGCGAATTGATCCCGCCCACCGCCGGACCGCCGGACGCACCACCGGATACAGCTGGCGCGCCGGGGGCCCCCTCGTCCGCATCGCCGGTTTCGGAGGTCTCCGCGCCGGCCTCGCCGCCGGCGTGCTCCGCCAGCCGCTTGACGATCTGGCGCGCCAGCTTGATCAGCGGATCGAGCTCGGGGCCCTGCCCCGGGGTCTGTTCGGAAAACACCTCGGAGATGGCGCGGACATTCTCCTCGACGCGCCGCGCGGCCTCCAGCCAGCCCTCGAGAACCGCGCCGTCGGTATCCTGGAATGCCGCCGAGATCCCGGCGGTATCGGGGATGGTGTCCATGTCGGACGGCGCCGTCATATGCCCCTCGGCGATCTCGATGTCGCGCAGCGAGAACCGGCCGAACCCACGGCTGTCGGTCAGCGCCACGCGCCGCAGCGACCGATAGACGGGCGACGGCCCGCCCATTCCGCCGGGCTGGCCGCACAGGTCCTGCACCGCGTTGATGCGCATGGTCGGGTCGCCGTCATCCTCGTCCAGCTCGGGATGGCAACTGTCCCAGAAATCCTCGAGACAGCCCCGGATATAGCCAGTCACATCGGCAAAGCCGGTCAGCCCGTCATCGCCGTGCAGCACCGCGTCGGCCAGGACAACCGCGGCGCGCAGATCATGGCTGCGTTCCAGCACCTCGAGCGCCTTGACGCGCATCTCGCCATAGTCCGGATCCTCGGCGGCGCGGATCTCGTCGCCGACCTGAACCTCTTCGCCCGGCTGCGCGGCCAGTTCCATCTCGGTGAAGACAGGATCGTATTCCAGATTCTCCCCGCTGGGCGAATCGTCGCCTTTTGACTGCAGAAGAACAGCCAGATCCATCGGAACCTCCCCGGTTCTATCGGTGCGATCACGCGGGTTCTTGTTTTGCCACCGCGCTGAATTGCGGTGTGCCCGTCGGTTCG
Source organism: Aquicoccus sp. SU-CL01552 (assembly GCF_040365005.1). Classification (NCBI taxonomy): domain Bacteria; kingdom Pseudomonadati; phylum Pseudomonadota; class Alphaproteobacteria; order Rhodobacterales; family Paracoccaceae; genus Aquicoccus; species Aquicoccus sp. SU-CL01552. Next base: position 177,329 of record NZ_BAABWV010000003.1, read on the forward strand.
CTTAACGTCAGAAAACAATATCTTGACGCTAAGTCAGCCTTATCGTTGACTCAAAGTCAATTGTATTTCGTTTCGATTTAAGGGGGAGGCCGAGGTCATGGCGGATCAGAAGGTCGAGGGCGAAGAGCTCAAGAAACTGATCAAGCTGGGCAAGAAGAAGCCGCTGTCCTTTGCCTTCTGCCCCGGCAAGAAGGACGACCACACCATGCTGATCGACCGGCGCAAGAAGCCGGAGGTGATCGCCAAGATCGCCAAGAAGGAGGGTGGGGGATCGAAGGTCGCCTTCGGCACCTTCGAGGTCAAGGCAAAGACCATGGAACTCACCTGCGAAAAGGTGGTGCCGGCGCTGGCCAAGGTACTCAAGAAATACCTCAAGTCGCAAAAGGTGCAGCTCAACATCCTGGTGATGGATGCCAACGGCGAGGTCCTGGACAGCGATATCGAGGATCTGCCAGACGATCCCACCCTGGATGACGACGATGCCGGCGAGGAGGGGGGCGCGGCAGAGGAGGCCGAGGCGCCTGCCGTTGACGCGCCGCAGGAGGTCGAGACGACAGAGGAGGTCGCGGCGGCAGGCCCCTCGGCTGCGGAACTTGCCGCCCGGCTGAAGACACTGCAACCGGTGGTCGCCTCGGCCCCGGATGCCGTGGCGGGCAAGCTGAAAAAGGCCGTCGCGCAGGCGGTGGCGTTGATCCGATCCGGCGACCTCGCGGCAGCCGACCGCACGGTCGCGGCACTGGAAAAGGCCGCGACCCGGTTGCGCGCCGCAGGTGAAGGCGGCGAAACGTCCGCCACAGAGCCGCCCGCAGCCCCGACGGAGGACGCGACCGAAACCCGCCGGCTGGTGGCGCGGGCCGGCGCGCTCAAAGGGGTGATCGCCGATCTGCCGGAGCCTGCGGGCGGCAAGCTGACCACGGCGCTGACAAGCGCGGCCAAGCGGCTCAGGGCCGGCGACCTGGCCGGGGCCGACGATCTGTTGGGCCGGATCGAGGCAGCGGTGAACAAGATCCGCAGCGCACCACCGGCGGAAAACAAGGAAACCGCCGCGCCCGGCGATCCGCAACAGGCGAAATGGCAGATGGCCGAGGCCCGCCTGCAACCGGCCATCGACAGGCTGATCGCCGAGAAACGCGGCGACCTGGCCGCGATCAACCGCTTTTTCGGCTATGCGCAGGAACAGGCCGGCGCGGGAAACTACGACAAGGCGCTGGCAGCGGCCACGCGGGTGGCGGCGCTGATCAAGGCCGCCGCAACCGCCGAGACCACCGCCGCCGCCGAGGCCCGAGAGGCGGCGCCCGAGAATGTCGCCGATTACACCCGCTCACGGCTGAACTGGATCAAGACGCGCCAGACCCTGCGCCGCGACCTGGAGGCGCTGAAAACGGCCATCGACACCGCTACCACGGGCGTCGAGGGGATGGAGGACGTCCCGTCGCGATCCGGCGTGCTGTTCGCCTATCTCGACGACATCGACACCACGCTGGAGGACACGCTGGAACAGCTTGTCGAGACCCCCGACGGCGACCGGCGCGACGGGCTGAAACGGGCGGCGCGCGGGATCATCGCCGATTACAGGGGCCTGCTGGACACCGCGTTTTTCAAGGCGGTGGACCACAGCGGCTTTGCCCGAACCAACATCCGATCCGGCGCGCTGGCCGCGCTGCAAGAGGTCAGCACCGCGCTGGAAAGCTGAACCGCCACGTTCCTTGGGAGGACACAGATGATACCGCGAAAATCCCTCGTCGCCGGCCTGATGCTGGCCCTGGTCGCGGCGCTGCCCGCCCGGGCCGAAACCGGCAGGCTGACCGTGGAACTGAACAAGGCCGAGGAGATCGAGGGCGGCGGTTGCCGCGCCTTTTTCCTGTTCCGCAACGATACCGGCAAAAGCTTTGAGGGGTTCGAGATGTCGCTGGCGATCCTTGACGGAAGCGGCGTGATCGACCGGCTGCTGTCGATCGACGCGGCGCCGCTGCCGGTGGCGCGCACCACGCTGAAGCTGTTCGAGATCCCGCAGATCGCCTGCGCCGACATCTCCGAGATCCTGCTGCACGAGATGACCGCCTGCCGCCCCCAGAACGAGGATGAGATGGACTGTTTCGAGATCCTCGACCTGGCCAGCAAGACCCCAGCGGCGCTGGTGAAATAGCCATGCCGGTCGCATGGGAAAGCCTGGGGACCGGCGGGCCGATCATCGCCCTGCTGACCGTCCTGTCGCTGTTTTCGCTGACCCTGATCGCGGTCAAGGTGATCCAGCTCTGGCCGGTGCGGGGCGGTGCCGCGCGGCGCGCCGAGGCGTTCGGCCAGTGGCGCGAGGGCGACAAGCACGGCGCGCAACAGGCGGTTGCCGCCGGTCGCTCGCCCGCCGACCGGGTCACCGCCTTTGCGATGCAGGCGCTGGCCAAGGGGTTTCGCGGCCCCCGGCTCGAGGCCGAGCTGATGCGGCGCGGCAACGGGGAAGTGGCGCGGATGACCGGCATGATCCGCACCATCGAGCTGATCGCGGTGATCTCGCCGCTGCTCGGGTTGCTGGGCACGGTGCTGGGCATGATCCAGTCGTTCCAGGAGCTGGAGATGGCCGAGGGTGCGGCCAATGCCTCGGTGCTGGCGGGCGGCATCTGGCAGGCGCTGCTGACCACCGCGGCGGGGCTGCTGGTGGCGATCCCGGCGGCGGTGGGGGCGGGGCTGTTGAGCGCGCGGATCGAGAGCGCCGCGCAGATGATCGAAAGCGCGGTGGGCGAACTGCTTCTGATCGACGAAAACCCGCCCGTTTAACCCCCGGGGTGCTGTCATGGCCGGCCTCACGCTGAAACGTCCGACCCGACCCCGCGCGTTGATCTCGCTGGTGCCGATGATCGACGTGATGCTGATCCTGCTGGTCTTCTTCATGGTCACCTCGACCTATCTGAACCTCGACATGATCCCGGCGGTGCGGCAGGCCGAGGCGCCCGCACCGGCCCCCGCCGGCGCGGAAACGGGTGGCACGGTGATGATTCGGCTGGGCGCCGACGGGGTGCCGGTGCTGCGTGGCCAGGCGATGCCGGGCGCGGCGCTGATGGCAGAGTTGTCTGGTATTCTGGCGCGCGATCCGCTGACCCGGGTCATCGTGCTGCCCTCCGGCGCGGCGACGACCCAGGCGCTGGTCTCGGTGATGGATGCCGCCGCGCAGGCCGGGGCAGTGCGGCTGCGGGTGATCCGGCTGGAGGCGCGGCCATGAAGCTGAACCGCCCCAGCCCGGCACCGCATTCCGAAACCATCGTGGCGCTGATCGACGTGGTGTTCTTCCTGCTGGTGTTCTTCATGCTGATCGGCCGGATGGACGCGACCGCCCCGTTCGAGGTGATGCCGCCGCTGGCCGAGAGCGGCGCCGACATGCCCGCCGGGGGCGCGACGCTCTCGATCGGGGCGTCCGGGGAGCTGGCGCTGGATGGCGCCCCGCTGCCCGATACGGCGGCGCTTGACGCGGCGTTGGCCCGGCGATTGGCCGAGGATCCCGACCTGCGGCTGCGGGTGAACGCCCACCGCGAGGCCGAGTTGCGCCACGTGCTGCCGCTGGTCGGCGCGGCCGAGGCGATGGGGGTGCGCGACGTGGTGCTCGTGGTCACCCCCGGCCCGCCGGGATGAGCCGGTCCCCGGTCATATGGGTCGGCGGCGTCATCGCCTCGGTACTGGCGCATGGGGTGCTGCTCGGGCTGGTTTTGCTGACGATCCGCCCCGGCCCGGTCGAGGAGCAGCCCCCGCCGGAAACCCGCCTGATGGTCGAGGCGCACCGGCTGGAACGCATCAAGGTGCCGGAACGGGCGCCCGAGGCCGAGGCGGCGGCCGAGGACACCGCCCGGGGCACGACGGTGGGGGCCGGCGCGATCCCGCGCGGGCGGGCCAGACCCACCGCGCCACCACTGGACGCGGCACAGGCGACCCCGGCCCCGGCGCAACGGCTGGCCGCCGGGGCAGTGCAAACGGAGAAGGCGCCGGAACCGCAAAGCCCCGCCGCCCGCGTCATCGCCACGCGCGCGCCCATCGAAGCCGCACGCCCCGCCGAGGCCCCGGTCACCGGAACCGTCGCAGCGGTCGCGGCGCGGGCGAACCGGGTCTCGGCCCTTGCCGCCGTGGCCCGCGCCACCGATGTGATCCCGGCGACCCCGGCGGCGATGCCCGCCGCCCTCTCCGCCCCGCGCGCCGAGACGGCGGCGCAGCAGGCACCCCAAGCCCGTCCCCTCGCCCCCGGGCACCTGCAGGGCGCCCGCACCGAACCCGCCACGCCGCAGCCTGAGCGTATGACCGCCGCGCTGGCGTTCCAGGGCGGCGACGGCGAGGTCGATCCCGTCTCGCTCGCCGCATTCCAGAGCTTTGTCCGCCCGGACGCGGCAGGGGCCGGTGCGCAGGCGCTGCGCGACGGGGTGGCCGGGCTGCTCTCCGGGGTGCCCTGCGGGCGGCTCCAGGTCGCCTTCGATCCCGAGAGCGCCACACTGCAGGTCAACGGCCACGTGCCCGAAACCGACATGCGCGCGCCCGTGCTCGCCGCCCTGCGCGACCAGATGGGGGGCGATATCGCGGTCTCCGACAACATCCTGGTGCTGCCGCGCCCGCAATGCAGCGCCCTGACCGGCATCGCCGGGGTCGGCCTGCCGCAATCCACCGACCAGATCACCAACCCGCTGCTGATCGGGGCGGGCACCCAGGCGCGGGTGTTTTCCTATGTCGCGGGCGATCCGCTATCCTTTGACCTGACCGCGCCAGACTATCCCGCGTGGATCTATGTCGATTACTTCGACGCCGGCGGTAACGTGCTGCACCTGGTGCCGAACGACTACGCCGAACTGCGCCGGTCAGAGGCGCAAGGCGCCCTGCAGGTCGGCGCGAAAGCGGCGGGGGAAACCGGGCTGCGCCTGTTGATCGGCCCGCCCTACGGGCAGGAGATCGCGGTCGCCTTCGCCGCCTCCGAGCCGCTCTACGACGGGTTGAGGCCGCTGACGGAACCGGCGGCGCCCTACCTTGACTGGCTCAAGGACCGGGTCGCCGAAGTGCGCGCGCGCAACCCGCGGTTCAAGGGCGAATGGGTCTATTTCTTTGTCCGCACGTCGGAGAACTAGGGGCTACTGACAGCCCCCGGCGGCCCAGCTTTTCATCGCCCGTTTCAGCACCCCGCCGAACGGGTGCTGTTTGTCGAGCGAGCGGGTCTTGGAGGCCTGCAGATAGGTCCGGCCCTGGTCGCACAGCCGCGCCCTGGACCACTGGTGACAGCTGGCGCAGGTCTTGTCCTTCCAATAGCTGTCGGGCAGCCCCTCGACCGGCGGGAACAACGGGCTGGCGCCGATCAGCTCGGCCATGGTCTTGCCCGAGATCTCCGGATCGTCCGAGAGCAGCGGGCTGGCAAAACTCACCGGACCGGCCTCGGCGCCGGGCGGGGACGGGGCCGCATCCGGCGCGTCCGATTTCGCGGCGGGCGGCCCTTCAGGATCGGTCGCAGCACCCTGTTGCAGCGCGGCGATCTCCTGCGCCACGAACTCGGCATAGACACTGTTCGGATAGCGTTCGAGGAAGCCGCGGTAATCGCCCAGCGTGGCGGATTGCTGCGCTTGTTCCAGCATCGCCTGTTCCGCCCGCGACGGCCCGGCGCGCGAGGGCGTGGCAGCGCGGGCCTTGCCGGTGACCAGTTCGTTTTCCATCACCGCGTTCAGCAGCCGCTGCGCCTCTTCCGAATAGACTCCGTTGGGATAGGCGCGCAGGAACAGCATGAGCTGCACCGGCTCGCCCGAGGCCTGCACGCTGCGCCAGACCTGAAGCTCTTCCAGCGTGTCGGGCGGGGCGGAGGACCGGGAAAAGAAGAAATCACTGGTCAGCGACGAGGTGTCCCAAGGTGTCTGCCGGCCGCCGGTCTCGGACAGCACCTGGACCCGGACCTGCTTGAACAGCTGTTCGATCGGCTGGCCGGGATCGCGCAACCGCTGGGCCAGCGCGCGGGTGAACGGGCTGTTGCCCTCCACCCCGTCCAGCGCCACGCCGCCCGGTTCGGTGGCATAGGCCAGAAAGGTGCCGGTGGGCGCCTGCATCTCGGCCAGCCCGCTGTCGTTGAACACCGGCAGGTCCGAGAACGGGTTGTTGCGGCAGGAATCGAGGATCACGATATTGGTGCGGTTGCTGGCCGAATACATCTGCCGCAGCACCGATTGCGCCTCGACCGCCACCAGGTCGAGATCCGCCGCGTCGGCCAGGTCGGTGTCCACCGGCAGCAGGTAGTTGGTGCCGAAACTCTGCACCGCGTGGCCGGCATAGTAGAACAACCCGGTCGCCTCCTTGCCGGCCTGGCGCAGGGCGCGGCCGAACTGGGCGATGCCGCGCTTCATCGCGATCTGGTTCGCATCGGTGATCAGTGTGACCTCGAATCCCAGCCCCTCCAGCGTGCCGGCGATCAGCCGGGCATCGTTCACCGGGTTGTCCAGCGCCGTCACCCGGCCGTATTCGGAATTGCCGATGATCAGTGCCAGGCGCTGCTCGGCCCGCGCGCCGCCGGTCGCGATGACCAGCACGGCGGCGGCCAGCCGCAGCAGCAGAAAGACGTGCCTTGTCAATCGCATCCGGTCTTTTGCGCCCCTGCCCGATCCCTGTTGCCGGGCAGCTTAGCAGTTCGGCATAAAAAGTAACGAAGCAATCTCTTTTCCTTCGGCTTCGGGCAAGATTGCCGTTAGGCTGATGTCAGACCCGGCCCGATCCGCCAAGGGAGGATGGCATGAGAGTCCTGTTTCGCCTCTGCGCAGTGATCCTGATCCTGCCGTTGCTGGCCCTTGCGCCCGCCCCGCAGGCCCGGGCCGACGGCCCGTTCGCGGGGGGCTGGCGGTTGGACTCCGACGCCTCGGAGCTTCGGTTCCTGTCGATCAAGAACGGCGACACCACCGAGGCGAACCGCTTTACCACGATCAGCGGGCTGGTCACCGCCCAGGGCAAGGCGCAGCTGCGGGTGCTGCTTGATTCGGTGGACACCGGCATCGACCTGCGCAACGTGCGGCTGCGGTTCATGTTGTTCGAAACCTTCCTCCACCCCGAGGCGGTCATCACCGCGCAGCTTGATGCCGCGCGCCTGGCCGACCTGCCGACCATGCGCCACAAGGAGATCGACCTGAACTATGCTCTGTCGCTGCACGGCATGACCCAGAGCGGCCGCGCGCGGGTCGCCGTCACCCTGTTGGCCGAGGACCGGGTGCAGGTCGCCTCGGTCGCGCCGATCCCGGTGTCGGCGACCAGGTTCGGCATGGCACAGGGCATCGCCAAGCTGGAAGAGGCCGCCGAGGTCTCGGTAGTGCCGGTGGGCGTCGTCAGCTTTTCACTGGTGTTCGAGCCCGGCGCGCGCGCCCCGCAACCCGCCCCAGAGGCCACGGGACCAGCGGTAACCGCAGTCCCCGCCAGTGCGGAGCCGGGGGATTGCGCCGACCGGCTCGACGCGGCCTCGCGCGCCGGCGGCATCCATTTCGCCCCGGCCAGCGCGCGGCTCGCGGCCAAGAGCGCAGCCGCGCTCGACCGGGTGAGCGAGATCGCGCAAGGCTGCGCGAGGCTGCGGATCGAGATCGCCGGTCACACCGATTCCGACGGCGCCGCCGAGGCCAACCTCAGGCTCAGCCGCGCCCGTGCCGAGGCGGTGGCCAGGGCATTAGCAACGCGCGGCGTCGACCCGGCCCGGCTGCACACCGTCGGCCACGGCGAGACCCGGCCACGGGTGCCAAACAGCAGCCCGGCGAACAAGGCGCTGAACCGGCGTATCGAATTCGCGGTCCTGCAATAGCGCGGCTTTCGCAGCCCGCGCTTGCGCCGAATCACCAGACCGGGCCACTCTGACCCATCGCATAGTTATGTTTTTGTTGTGTCTGCCTCCAAACCGGAGGACGGCGATTGATTTGGAGCCGCGCCCATGCCCGACGGCCTGACCCCTGCGCAGATCGACTTCATCAACACCTATATCCGCATGCCCAAACGCATCGGCAAGAAGAAGGCCCGCAAGCGGCGCGAGGCGGCGGCGCGCGAATTCGGCGCCTTCAACGTGCGGCGCGACGTGGTCGAGGAGCGCATCCTGCAGATCGAGGACGCCGGGGTCCGTGCCGACCTACTGGCCGAGCTTGCCGGCGCCGAGCAGATCATCGAGGCCAACCCGAAAAAGCCGGATTTCGACGGCGGGCTGGCGCATCTGGACCAGGTCAACACCACCGCCTGGATTCGCCTGCAACAGCAGGAGGCCGGCAAGAAATACGACGCGGTGCATGACCGGGTGGAGGCGATGCTCGCCTCGCTCAGGGATGGTCCCGATGCGATGGCCTTCGACAACCAGGACGACATCCTCCTGGTCTGGGGCTTTGCGCAGGAAAAGTACCAAAGCGGGCTGGAGACGGATTCGCTCAAGGATCTCGACGGCGCGGTCAAGGCGCTCGACCGGCTGTCGGGGCTGCTCGACTCGGCCGATACGATCAACCCGTTCGAACTGCGCACCGAGGTCCTGGCCGAGGTGCGCGAAAGCGCCGAAGAGGGGCTGGCCGACACCGTGCAGGAGGCCCGCCGCGAGCTGACCGAGATTTCCAACGCGCTGCTGCAACTGCGCGACCGGGCGATCCGGGCCTTTACCGCCGTCGCCATTCCCGACGATATCGAGGCGCTGCTCGACCGGGTGGGCCGGCGCCTTGACGCGGCGGGCGAGGTCGGCGCGGCCGAACTGCCGGCACGGGCCGCCGTCGCGCGTACCGCCTATGACGCCGCCGAGGCCGGCGTCGATGCCCGGATCGCGGACAAGACCGCCTGGCAGGAGGTGGAGCGCCGCTTCCTGCGCAGCTGGGACATGATCACCGGTCACGCCCACAAGGACGAGCCGACCTATGTGAAGCCGAAATTCGACCTGATCGCCGCCGCCTACGCCGGCGCGCAGGCCAAGGCCGACGGTGGCGATTTCGCCGGTGCGCGCACGGATCTGCAACCGCATCTGGCCCCGGCGGTGGACCTGCTCGACCTCGCCGACGACTATGGCCGCTACCTCGCCATGGAGACGGTCCGGCAGGAGATACTGGACGATCTGCCGCCGCCCGGGAACTTCAACGGGGTGCCACAGATCAAGACCGCAATCGAGGCCGCGCTGGCCCTGATGACCGAGGCGAAGGCCGCCCGCGACGCCGAGGACATGGCCGAAGCCGTGCGCAAGCTCGACGCGATCCCGGCGGCGGTCGCGGCCCATGATCGGCTGCAAGTCGCGCTGCGAAAGTACAACGGGAACTTCACGTCGGTCGATGACAAGATCGTCGCCTACGACGCGATGGACGCGGGCATCACCAACAAGGTCAAGGACGAGATCGACCTGATGCGCGACACCCTGCAAGAGGCCGCGGCCCTGACCATGGGCGGCGACCTGCTGGGCGGATCGCACAAGCTCAAGGGGCTGATCGGGCATTTCAAGGCGCTCGACAAGACCATCGCCCGCATAACCGAGTTCAACACCGAGTATCCGCTGTTCACCGCCCGCCGCCGCGAAACACGGGGCAGGCGCGGTCCCGGCGGGCGGGTGGCGATCGAGGAGTATTACCAGCGGCTCAGGGATGATGACCGGCGGATCAAGGATTATACCACCGGCGCCGACAAGGATTTCGGCCTCGCCCTGGCCGCCGCCATCGCGCTCAAGGACCAGCACGGCGAAAAGATGGCGCTGGCCGACCAGGCGCAGGATTACCTGAAACGACGCGAGGATCTGACCACCGAGATCGCCCGGCTGGAGGGCGGCGGCGCCGGCGGCACGCAGGCGGCCGAGGCAATCGCCACCACCCGGCAATCCATGGCCAATGCGCAATCGGCGACCCGGTCGGGCGACTGGGGCGGCGCGGTGCGGCTGTTGATCCACGCCGCGATGGAGCTGGAAAGAGGCACCCGTGCCGCCGACATCGCCGACCGGATCGACGGGCTGCAGGATACCGACAACCTCGACGGCGATTTCGACGCCGCCCTGGGCGAGTTCCGCAAGGTCGCGCAGGCGGTCGCCGGGTTCGATTCCGAGAACCTGTTCACCGACCGGTTGGAGGGCGCAGAGCGCACCGCCGAGTCCGGCCGCGCGCAGATGGCCGCCGACCCGGTCGCCGCCAAGCAATGCGTCCAACAGGGCATCGCCGCCTGCAAGGAGGTAGCAACACAGGTCAACATGAGCCTGCTGTACCGCGACCGGCTGACGCAGACAGAACGTGACCGTGACGTGATCAAGGACAGCAATGTCGACAAGAGCCTTGATCCCGAACTCGAAGAGATCAAGACCCGGCTGCGCGCCGCCAAGCAGTTGGCCGATGCCCGCGACTATGCCGGGGCGCTGAACGAACTGACCGAGGCAGACAGGCAGATCGGCATCGCCGTGCAGGTGCGAGACGTGTTTCAGACCGTCTACAAGCCCAACCGCGACGATTTCAAATACGTGCTGAAGAAACTGCGCAAGTCCGATGTCGCGCCCGGGTTCGGCGACGAGATCGACCGGCTCGACCGGATCAAGACCGCCATGGAAGAGGCGCTGACGGCACGCGACATCGCCCGCGTCAAGACGCTGGCCAAGGAGGGCGCCGGGTTGCTGCAGCCCTACCTCGACCTTGCCGACAACTACAAATTCGCGACCAAATCGTACAAACGCCACTACACCGACACCGGCGCAAAGGCCTTCGCGCATCCCGCGCTGACCGGCCAGATTACACGCCTGCACGAGATCATCGACGGTGTCGACGCGTTGATGGCGCAACATGCCTATCGCGCCGCCTATGTCCAGATCGAGAACACCGCCTACCTGGTTGACCGGGTGATCAAGGCGATGGCTGATTACCCCGCCTACGAGACCGCCAAGGCCGACGCCGACGCCGCGATCCGGTCGCTGCTGGACCGTGACGACCCGGCGATGGGGCCAACGCATGACCGCATCGCCGCGTTGAAGGCGCGCCATGACGCCGCGACCAAGGACGCCGAGAGAGACCAGTTCGCCGGCGCGCTGCGCAAGCTCGACGGCTTTGTCGCCGCCTGCGACGCCCTCGAGGACGAGGTCGACCTGTTCGAGCGTCATGTCGCCGCGCGCGTGTCCGCACTGGCCGCGCTGCAAGAGGTCGCCGCACGTGACACCACGCCCATCGCGCCGCTGTTCGCAAGGCTGGAGGGCAAGCGCGACAACGCACTGGCCAAGGCGGCGGCCTTTGATTTCCAGATGGCCACCACCCTGTTCCAAGAGCTTGTTTCGGACTGCGCCACCGCCGATGCGACGCTGGACGGTCAGACCGCCTTTGGCGAGGTAATGGACGCGATCAAAGCGGTCGGGCCGGAGGACACCGACGACCTGAAGATGTCGATCAAGGCCGCCGATGCCACCTTCAAACAATTGCGCGGCCGCCCCTCGGCGATGTACGTCAAGGCCTTGCGCGACGGGGTGCAGACCCTGTTGCAGGAGGCCCGCGACCGGGTCGAGGAGGAGTTCGAAACCGCCCGCACCAAGGTCGGCGAGGCCGTCGATCACTGTCGCGGCATCGCCTCGGAAATGGGGCAGTTCGACCAGCTTTGCGATGCCGCGGACCTGGCACGCGGCCTGGCCGCCGCGCTGGCCCAACACCCCGAGTATGCCGCCAAGCGCGACGCGGTGGAGGCCGAGCTGACCCGGGTCGAGGCGGCAATGACCGAAGCCCGGCGCGACCGAGCCCGGCGCGGCGCCAGCACCGACGCCGTGGAACAGGCCATCGCGGCCCTGCGCGCGCTTCGCACCGAGTTGGACACCCACGCCACCTATGTGGCCTCGCGCAACCAGATCCGCTTCAACCTGAACAGCCGGCTGGAAAAGCACCGCGACCGGCACCTGATGAAAACCGATATCACCCTGATCCACACCGCGCTGGACGAGGCCGAGACCAAGGCCATTGCCAAGGATTACAAGGGCGCCACGGCCGAGCTGGACAAGGCCCGCGCCCAGATCCCGGCGGCGGAACTGCGGCTCAAGCTCGCCGCGAACGAGGTGCCCACGCCCGAGGACATCCGCGCCTTTCTGGGCGACGCGGAAAGCACCAAGGCGCTGGACCGGATCATCAACACGCTGGAGCCGGACATCCAGCGCAAGGTCATCGCGGTCGCCTTCAAGGAGCGGTTCGGCTGCGAGTTGACCCTGTCGAACAAGCGCTGGGTGCCCGATGGCAGCGGCGGGTTCGTGAAGGAGATCACCGAGGATACCGACATGGACCGCGACGCGCCCAACCTGCGCCGCTTCTACGAGGTGATGGCCGCCCTTCCCGGCAGCGACACGCTGGACAACGACAGTTTCCTGACCTTTTCCCATCGCGGCGGGACGCAGGACGGCTCGTACTTCAACTTCGTCGAGAAGACCGTCGCCATGCACGAGGGCGAGGTCAAGACCAGCGCGATTTATGCCATCAGCCAGGAGGCCGAGCTGGGCGCGCAGGACGACCTGTACAAGACCAAGGAGGACGAACCTGTCAGCTTCTTCAACTGGAACACGCTGCACGAGGTGGCCCATGCGGTCGACGACAAGATCGGTTTCATGACCGGGCACCTGGGCGAGGACAGCGATACCTATGGCGGCTGGCGCCACTATCGCTCGGACGTCAGAAAGGTGGCCGAGGCGGTGGCGGGCAAGTTCGATTTCGATCCCGCCTATGTCGCCGAGTACATGATCATGGGCGAAGGGTCGTCGCCGCCGGTGCCGGAACCGCGTGACTGCGACGCCGAGGAATGGGACCGCCGCCGCCGCGATTGCGAGATCTGGGTCGATCGGGCGCGCCAGGGCAACGCGCCTTGGAAGACCAAGGTCTCGGCCGATGCCTGTACCATCGGCAACCGCACCTATCACGAGGCGATGAAGGGCGATTGGGTCAGCTACCTTGCCTCGGCCCGGGCCAAGGGGGTGACCGGGTACCAGTTCCGCGCCCCCGCCGAATGGTTCTCGGAACTGTACGCCGCCTTTCACAGCGGCAAGCTCAAGGACAATCACCCGGCCGTCACCTGGCTGGAAGACCTCTGATCCCCGAAAGGACCGCGCGCCATGTCCCTGTTCAGATCCACCTCGATCGCCTGCCCTGCCTGCGGCGCCGATATCGCCTTCGAGGAATGCGACAGCGTCAACGCCGACCGCCGGCCCGATCTGCGCGAGGCGATCCTCGACGGCACGTTCCAGAGCCTGCCCTGCCCGGGATGCGACAAGGCCGTGCGGATGGAGCCGCAGTTCAATTACCTCGAGGTCGGCGCCGGCCACTGGATCGCGGTGTTTCCCGGCCGGATGATGCCCGACTACATCGAGGTCGAGGATACGATCAGCGAGGTGTTCGACACCTCCTACGGGTCGCGCGCCCTGCCCTCGGCGCGCGAGATCGGCGGAGGCCTCGACGTGCGGCTGGTGTTCGGCTGGCCAGCGCTGGTGGAAAAGCTGGTGCTGCGCGCAGCCGGGCTGGACGACGTCACCGTCGAATTGCTCAAGCTCGACCTGATGCGGCGGCTGCCGCAGGCCGACATGGGCCCCGGTCGCGCGTTGCGCGTGACCTCGGTGGAGGATGGCGCCCTGAATTTCGCCTGGATCCTGACCGAGCAAGAGGTGCCGATGGACGGCTTTGCCGCCGACCGCGCGCTTTATGACGCGATCGAGGTGGCGCCCGAGGCCTGGGCCCCGATCCGTACGCGGCTGACCGACGGCCCCTTTGTCGACATGCCGAAACTCTTCATCGGCGGGGGGCGCGCCGCCGCCGAGTGAGGGGCGATCAGGCGGCGTCCAATTCCGCCGAGGGGATCACCGGAAAGAACGTGCCCGAGGACCAGACCCCGAACCAGCCGTCGTGATGCGCGCCCAGATCGACCAGCCGGTAAAAGCTCTTGCGGTCGATCAATGCCTCAAGGTTGGCGCGGATCAGGACATAGGGCGCGGGTTCGCCGCTCTCCGGGTCGCGTTCTACCCGGATCGGATGCTCGGGGCCGGCGGTGGCCTCGTCGCCCACATGGCTGGTGAATCGCAGGACCTGGTCGCGACCATCACCCTCGGCCTCGACATCCACCGCGACGAAAGGCGCGTCATCGACGGTGATTCCCACCTTCTCGACCGGGGTAACGAGGAAGTATTTCCCGTCCTCCTTCTTGAGAATCGAGGAGAAAAGCTTGACCAGCGCCGGCCGGCCGATCGGCGAGCCGAGGTAATACCAGCTGCCGTCGCGGGCGATGCGGATGTCGAGATCACCGCAAAACGGCGGATTCCACAGGTGCACCGGCGGCAATCCGCGCGTTTTGCTGGCTCGCACCGCGTCGGCGATGCCCTCGGGCGAAGGTGTCACAGGTTTTTGTCCGCTCATCTGTTTTGCCATGTCCGTTGCGCGCTATAGTCTATCTGAACATATGGCCGATGAAAGGAATGTCATGTCCGATCCTGACGATCTGGTCGCCGAGATTGAGGCGCTGGAAGACAAGCTGGCCGAGGCCAAGGCCTCGATCACCCGCCGGTTCATCGGCCAGGAGCGGGTGGTGGAGCTGACCCTCGCCGCGCTGCTCTGTGGCGGTCACGCGCTGTTGATCGGGCTGCCGGGGCTGGGCAAGACCCGGCTGGTCGAGACATTGTCGACGGTGATGGGCCTGGATGGCAACCGCATCCAGTTCACGCCGGACCTGATGCCGGCGGATATCCTCGGCTCCGAGGTGCTGGAGACCGCGCCGGATGGCAGCCGCGGGTTCCGCTTCGTCTCCGGGCCGATCTTTTGCCAATTGCTGATGGCCGACGAGATCAACCGCGCCAGCCCGCGCACCCAGTCGGCGCTGTTGCAGGCGATGCAGGAGCGGGTTGTGACCGTGGCCGGCGAGGACCGCAAGCTCGAGGCGCCGTTCCACGTGCTGGCGACCCAGAACCCGATCGAACAGGAGGGCACCTATCCGCTGCCCGAGGCGCAGCTTGACCGCTTCCTGGTGCAGATCGACGTGGAATACCCCGACCGCCAGACCGAGCGCGACATCCTGCTGGCCACCACCGGCGCGAACGAGGAGGACGCCGTGCAGGTGTTCTCGGCGCAAGAGCTGATCGCGGCGCAGACCCTGTTGCGGCGGATGCCGGTGGGCGACTCGGTCGTCGACCTGATCCTCGACCTTGTGCGCGCCTTCCGTCCCGACGAGCCCGGCGTCTCGGCCCAGGTGGCCGAGACCGTGGCCTGGGGGCCGGGGCCGCGCGCGGCGCAGGCGCTGATGATGACGGTGCGGGCGCGGGCGCTGCTACAGGGGCGTCTGGCGCCCAGCGCCGAGGACGTGATCGACATGGCCCGCCCGGTGCTGAGCCACCGGATGGCGCTGAACTTCGCCGCCCGGGCGCGCGGTGACAACCTGGTCGACCTGATCGAATCCACCGCCACCGCCCTGACCCGAAGCGAGGTCGCGGCGTGACAGAAACCCCCGCCCTCGCGCCCGGACTGCGCGTTCGCGCCGAGGCCGAGGCCGCCCGTCTGCCACCGCTGTTGGCGCGGGCCGACCACCTGGCGGGCACCGTCCTTTTGGGCGAACACGGCCGACGGCGCGCCGGGCTGGGGGATGATTTCTGGCAATACCGGCCGGCACAGCCGGGCGACAGCCGGCGGATGATCGACCACCGCCGCTCGGCCCGGGGGGACCAGCAATTCGTGCGCGAACGCGAATGGCAGATCGCGCAGTCGGTGATGCTCTGGGTCGATCAGGGCGCCTCGATGCGCTATGCCTCCGACGACGGCCTGCCGCACAAGGCGGATCGTGCCCGTCTTCTGGGGCTGGCGCTCGCGATCCTGCTGGTGCGGGGGGGCGAACGGGTCGGGCTGACCGGCACAGCGCTGCCGCCCCGACGCGGCCGCAACCAGATCCTGCGGCTGGCCGAAGCCTTCAGCCTTGACGCCGCCACCGATTACACCCCGCCCGAGCACCGGGCGTTGATCCCCCATGCGCGGGCCGTGTTCATCTCGGATTTCCTCGGCGACATGGGCGAGGTCGAGCGCGCGTTGACCAAATCCGCCGACCGCGGCGTGCGCGGCGTGCTGCTGCAGGTACTTGATCCGGCCGAGGAAAACTTTCCGTTCCAGGGGCGGACGATCTTTGAGAGCGTCGGCGGCACCCTGCGGCACGAGACGCTGAAGGCGGGCGAATTGCGCGACCGCTACAAGGCACGGCTGGCGGCGCGGCGCGACCGGCTGGCGGCGCTGTGCCGCACGACCGGCTGGCGGCTGGGCCGGCACCACACCGGCGAGAGCGCGCAATCGGCGCTGCTCTGGCTGTACCGCGCGCTTGACGGGGGCACCTCATGACCGTGCTGGGCGGAATCGGGTTCACCGCACCCTGGCTGCTTCTGGGGCTGTTGGCGCTGCCGATCCTCTGGCTGATCCTGCGCGCGGTGCCGCCGGCGCCGGTGCGGCGCCGGTTCCCCGGCGTGGCGCTGCTGCTCGGGCTGACCGATGACGAGAGCGTGTCGGACCGCACCCCTTGGTGGCTGCTGTTGCTGCGCATGCTGGCGGTGGCGGCGCTGATCCTGGGGCTGGCCGGGCCGGTCCTGAACCCGCAGCAGGAGCGCGCGGGCAGCGGGCCACTTCTGGTCGTGCTGGATGCAAGCTGGGCCGGCGCGCCGCACTGGGCAGTAAGAATGGACTTGCTCGATGCGCAACTGGCCGAGGCCGGGCGCGGCGGACGTCCCGTGGCCCTGCTGTCGCTGACCGCGCCGGCGCCGCCGCAGTTCCAGTCGGCGGACGCCTGGCGCAGCCGCCTTGCAGGGGTTTCGCCCGAGCCCTGGCAACCGACCAAGGAGCAACTGGAAGCGGCGCGCACGGCCGTGACAAGCGCTGAAGAGGGTTTCGATACGCTATGGCTCAGCGACGGGTTGGCCTATCCGGGGCGCGCGCCGCTGTTGGCCGCGCTGCGGGCCAAGGGCGATCTGCGCGTGGTCGAGACTGGCCAGCCGGTGCTGGGGATCGGCCCCGCCGGGTTCGCCGACGGGGCGCTTCAATTGACGCTGCATCGCTCTGATCCCGGCGCGGCGCGCGCGGTGACAGTGCTGGCCCAGGGCCAGGATCCCGCCGGCGCGGCGCGAGTGCTCGCCACGGTTCCGACCCGGTTCGACCCCGGCGCGGGCGAGGCGACGGCGGCGCTGTCGCTGCCGGCCGAGTTGCGGGCGCGAATTTCCCGGTTCGAGATCCAGGGCCAACGCTCGGCCGGGGCGGTAACGCTGGCCGACGACCGGCTGCGGCGGCGCGAGGTGGCGCTGATCGCCGGGCGCGAGGACCGCGAGGGGCTCGAGCTTCTGTCGCCGCTTCATTACCTTAAACAGGCGCTGGCCCCCACCGCCGACCTGCTCGACGGCGCGCTGCTGGACCTGTTGCCGGCCAATCCCGACGTGATCGCGATGGCCGATGTCGCCACCCTGTCGCAGGCCGAGGAGGAGGCCCTGGTCGCCTGGATCGAAAAGGGCGGGCTGCTGCTGCGGTTCGCCGGGCCACGCCTTGCCGCCAGCGATATCGCCCGGACCGAGGAACACCCGCTGATGCCGGTGCGGCTGCGCAGCGGCGGGCGCACCGTGGGCGGCGCGATGAGCTGGGGCGAACCGAAAACGCTGGCCCCCTTCCCCGCCGAATCGCCCTTTGCCGGGCTGCCGGTCCCCGATGACGTGCGGGTGAACGCGCAGGTGATGGCCCAGCCCGACCCGATGCTGGCCGAACGGGTGATCGCCGCGCTCAGCGACGACACGCCGCTGGTCACGCGCAAGCCGCTGGGCCAGGGGCAGGTGGTCCTGTTCCACGTCACCGCCAATGCCGAATGGTCGACCCTGCCGCTCTCCGGTCTCTTCGTGCAGATGCTGGAGCGGCTGGCGGTCTCCTCCTCGGCGAAACCGCCCGAGGCGGCGGACCTGGAGGGCACCACCTGGCGCCCGGTCCAGGTGATGGACGGGTTCGGCACCCTGCGCGATGCCGGCGCCCTGCCCGGCGTCGCCGGCCCGGCGCTGGCCGAGGCACCGCTTGGCCCCGGGTTGCGGCCGGGCGTCTATGACAGCGGCGACCGGCGGCTGGCGCGCAACGTGCTGGGCGAAGACAGCGCGCTGACCCCCGCCAACTGGCCCGAGGATGTGCCGGTGGAGCGCCTGACACTGCGCCCTGAACAGCCCCTGGGCGGACCGCTGCTGGCGCTGGCGCTGGCGTTGCTGGCCGCCGATGTGCTGGCGGCGCTGGCGCTGGGGGGGCGGCTGTGGCCGATGCGCCGCGGCGTGACCGCGCTGGCGATGCTGCTGCTGACCGGTCTGCCCGGCGGTCCGCTGTCCGCGCAACCGGTCGGGGGCGAGGACACCGAGTTCGCCATCGCCGCCGCCAGCGAGTTGACGCTGGCCCATGTCCTGACCGGCGACGCGCGACTGGACGATCTCGCGCAGGCCGGGCTGCGCGGCCTCTCGGACACCCTGTTCTTTCGCACCTCGATCGAACCGGCACCACCGATCGGCCTTGATCTCGAGCGGGACGAACTGGCGTTTTTCCCGATGCTCTACTGG
The DNA here is from genome assembly GCF_040365005.1 of Aquicoccus sp. SU-CL01552. Classification (NCBI taxonomy): domain Bacteria; kingdom Pseudomonadati; phylum Pseudomonadota; class Alphaproteobacteria; order Rhodobacterales; family Paracoccaceae; genus Aquicoccus; species Aquicoccus sp. SU-CL01552. The sequence goes on from NZ_BAABWV010000003.1 coordinate 195,822, forward strand.
CCGGTCACGCCGGAGCAACCACAGCCCTCGGACGCTGCCTATGCAAGGCTGAACGCCTATCTCCGCTCCGGCGGCATGATCCTGTTCGACACCCGCGATGCCGATATCGCCGGGTTCGGCGCCGCCAGCCCCAATGGCCGCAAACTGCAGGCGCTGGCCGCACCGCTGGACATCCCGCCGCTGGAGCCGGTGCCGCAGGACCATGTCCTGACCCGCGCCTTCTACCTGTTGCAGGATTTCCCCGGGCGCCACGCACGCGGGCGCATCTGGGTCGAGGCCGCCCCGCCCGACGCCGAGCAGATCGAGGGGATGCCGTTCCGCAACCTCAATGACGGGGTGACACCGGTGGTGATCGGCGGCAACGACTGGGCCGCGGCCTGGGCGGTGGATCGCGACGGGCGCCCCCTGTTGCCGGTCGGGCGCGGTTTCACCGGCGAGCGGCAGCGCGAACTCTCGCTGCGCTTTGGCGTCAACCTGGTCATGCACGTGCTGACCGGCAACTACAAATCGGACCAGGTGCACGTGCCGGCCCTTCTGGACAGGCTGGGACAATGACCGGAACCGTCATCTTCGACCCGCTGCTGCCCTGGCCGGTCCTGGTCGGTCTGGCCGCGCTCTCGGCCATTGCCGTGGGTCTGGCGCTGTGGCGCGGGCTGTCCGGATGGGGGCTGCGGCTGCTGGCGGCACTGGTGATCCTCGCCGCGCTGACGCGGCCCGGCTACCAGATCGAGGACCGCGCCCCGCTGAGCGACATCGTGATCCTCATCGAGGACGACAGCGCCAGCCAGCACCTGTCCGACCGCCCGTCCCAGATGGAGGCCGCCGGCGCGGCCCTGGCGGCGAAGATATCCGCGCGTGAGAACACCGAGCTGCGCCGCCTGCATGTCGGCGACGGGGCAGGCGACGCGGGAACCGAGCTGATGACCGCGCTGTCGACCGCGCTGGCCGAGGAGCCGCAGGCGCGCATCGCCGGGATCATCGCGCTGTCGGACGGGCGGGTGCACGATATCGACCGCGCCCCCGATCTGCCGGCGCCGATGCACCTGCTGCTGACCGGGCGCGAAGGCGACTGGGACCGCCGGCTGACCGTGCGCAACGCTCCCGCCTTTGCCATCATCGGCGAGGCGGTGACCCTGACCCTGCGCATAGAGGACAGCGGCGCGGCCCCGCGGGGGGCGGCAACCGCGCCCTTGGACATATCCGTCGATGGCGCGCCGCCGGACCGGTTCACCGTACCGATCGGCCGGGATATCGAGCTGCCCGTCACCCTGCCCCACGGCGGGCGCAACGTGATCCGCTTTTCGGTCCCCGAGGCGGAGGGCGAGCTGACCGACCGCAACAACAGCGCTCTGATCCAGATGAACGGGGTGCGCGACCGGCTGCGCGTGTTGCTGGTCTCGGGCGAACCGCACGCGGGGGGCCGCACCTGGCGCAACCTGCTGAAATCCGACAGCTCCGTGGACCTCGTGCATTTCACCATCCTGCGCCCACCCGAGAAACAGGACGGCGTGCCGGTGGACGAGCTGTCACTGATCGCCTTTCCGACCCGCGAGCTGTTCCTGGAGAAGATCGACGATTTTGACCTGATCATCTTCGACCGCTACCAGCGGCGCGGCATCCTGCCGGCGATCTACCTCGACAACGTGGCCAACTACGTGACCAATGGCGGCGCGGTTCTGGTCGCGGCGGGGCCCGACTTCGCCACCGCAGACAGCATCTATCGCTCGCCGCTGGCACCGGTTCTGCCGGCCCGGCCCACCGCGCGGGTGATCGAGGACCGCTATCGCCCCGAGGTGACCGAGCTGGGCGCGCGTCACCCGGTCACCGCCGACCTCGGCGCGGGCGAGGACTGGGGATCGTGGCTGCGCCAGATCGAGGTCGAGCCGGAGGCCGGCAACGTGGTGATGACCGGCCATGAGGACCAGCCGCTGCTGATCCTCGACCGGGTCGGCGAGGGACGCGTGGCGCTGCTGGCCTCGGACCATGCCTGGCTCTGGGGGCGCGGCTACGAGGGCGGCGGACCGCAACTCGAACTGCTGCGGCGGCTGGCGCACTGGATGATGAAGGAACCGGAACTGGAGGAAGAGGCGCTCTGGGCCGAGGCCAGCGGCCAGCGGATGCGCATCATCCGCCGCACGCTGGGCGAAACCGTGGGACCGGTGACGGTGACCCGCCCCGACGGCGGGACCGAGGAACTGGACTTGCGCGAGGTCGCCCCGGGCCGCTTCGAAGCCCGCTACCAGGGCCCGGAGATCGGCCTTTATCGCCTCGTCGAGGGCGACCAGAGCGCGGTGATCGGGCTTGGCCCCGCCGCCCCGCGCGAATTCGAACAGACCATCGCCACCGGCGCGGTGCTGAGGCCGGTGATCGACCCGCTGCGCGGCGGCATCCAGCGGCTCGAGGAGGGGTTGCCGCGCCTGCGCGACGTGCGCGCCGGGCGCCCGGCCTCGGGGCGCGGCTGGATCGGCCTGACCCCGCGCGGCGCCTATGAGACCCGCGACGTGCGCCAGACACCGCTGTTGCCGGCGTGGCTGGTTCTGGTCCTGGCCTCGACGCTGATCGTCGGCGGCTGGCTGCGCGAGGGGCGGCGTTAGGCGACAGCCCTAGTCGAGTTGCACCGTGACCCGGTCGCTGCGCCCGTCGCGATCGACCACCACGAGGGTCGAGAACCCGCGCCCGGGGCTGGGAATGTCGATCTCCCGCGCCTGCAACGCACGCGCCACCGGTGCGCCGTTGGCCAGCACCGTGAAGGGCGCCGCGCCGCCGTTCAGCTTGAGCGTGATCCGCCCGTCGCCTGCGGCCAGCCGGGCGCCCTCGGGCGGAAAGGTCAGCCGTGGCCCCCCCGAGGGCACCAGCGCCGCGCCGCGTGGGCGATAGCGGCGCAGCGGTTGCGGCAGCTCACCGGTGGTCAGGATCAGGGTTTCCGGCGGCGGCGCAGGAAACGGGGCAAGCTCCGGTTTCAACCTCCCGAACCCCTCGAACAGCACCGGCGCGGCCAGGTCACCGCCAAAGGCGCCCGGCACCGGGGTGCCGTCGGCCCGCCCCATCCAGACCCCGATCACGTGGCGCCCGTCGAACCCGATCGCCCAGGCATCGCGATGGCCATAGGAGGTGCCGGTCTTGTAGGCCAGCGCATGGGCTGGCGCACCCGGCGGCGGCGCCAGCCCACGCAGGATATCACCCAACTGCCAGGCGGCGGCGGGCGAGATCACGCGCGGGGTTTGCGCAAAGGGGGCCTCCTGCCGCGCGCGCAGCACCGGCCCCTGCCCGCCCGCCGCGATCACCGCGTAAAGCTGCACGAGGTCGCGCAGGGTGGTGCCGACCCCGCCCAGCGCCACCGCCAGCCCCGGCTTGCCACCGGGCAGCCGCGGCTGCGCCCCGGCGCGGCGCAGCGCGTCCATCACCCGCGCGGAGCCGAGATCATTGGTCAGCTTGACCACCGGGATGTTCAGCGACATCTGCAGGGCCGCGCGCACCGGAAGATCGCCCCGGTACTGGCCGTCGAAGTTGTGTGGCGCGTAGCGACCGAACATCACCGGCCCGTCGTGGATCAGCGTTTCGGGATGCACCAGCCCCTGGTCGAAGGCGAGGCCATAGACCAGCGGTTTCAGCGTCGATCCGGGCGAGCGCAGCGCGCGGGTCATGTCGACGAACCCCTGCCGCGCCTCTGCCCCGGCGTAGGCGGGCGAGCCGACGGCGGCGAGGATCTCGCCGCTTTGGTGATCCGCCACCATCAGCGCGGCGGAAACCCGCGGCCCCGCCTTGCGCGCTGCCTCGGCCAGCAGCGCCTCCATCCGCGCCTGCACCCCGGCCTGGAGCGTCACGTCATGGCGCGGCGCCAGCGGATCGGCGGCGCGCAGCGCATCGGCCAGGTGCGGCGCCAGCATGGGAAACGGGCGCATCACCCCGGGCAGCGGCGCGCGCACCGCCGTCTGCGCTTGTTCCGCCGTGATCACCTCGCGCCCCTGCATCCGCGCCAGCACCCGCGCGCGGGCGGCGCGGGCGGCCTGCGGATGCCGGTCGGGGCGGCGGGTTTCCGGCGATTGCGGCAATGCCACCAGCAGGGCGGCCTCACCCGGGGTCAGCCGCGTCGGCTCTTTCCCGAACCAGGCCAACGTGGCGGCGCGCACCCCCTCCAACGGACCACCATAGGGCGCGTGGGTCAGGTAGAGCGACAGGATCGCCTCCTTGTCCAGCCGCCGCTCCAGCGCCAGCGCAACCCGGATCTGGCGCAGCTTACCGGACCAGCGCCCGGTGCCGCCATCCTCCAAGAGCCGCGCCACCTGCATGGTCAGGGTCGAGCCCCCCGAGACCGCGCGGCCGTGCCAGAGCGCCTGCGCCACGGCCCGCGCCATCGCCATCAGGTCAACGCCGTGGTGGCTGCGAAACCGTTTGTCCTCATAGGCCAGCAACATCGCCAGGAAACGCGCATCGACCCGCGCCAGCGGCGGCGGCGCCAGCCGCATCAGGCCATCCCCCACGGGATAGGCGCGCAGCAGCACGCCGTCACGGTCGCGCAGTTCGACCGAGGTGTCCGAGAGCATCACCGGCAGTTCGGTCGCCCCGACCCAGGCGTCGACGCCATCGCGCAGCGCCGCAGCCGCGAACAGCAGCAGCGCCAGCGCGAAAGCCCAACGCGCCCTCATTCGTGCACGATCACCTGACCGGTCTCTCCGCGCGCCCGGAACCGGGGGCGATACATGTCCTCGACCGAGGCGGCCGGGTGGTGGAACAGGCCCGGTGTCACTGCCCGCACGATATAGGCCAGCGTCACCTTGCCGGCGTCGCGCATGTTGATGGCGGCGAGGAACCGGTCGCTACGGAACTCCGCGTGTTCCGCCTCCGAGGGGTTCAGCCAGTCCAGCGCCCGCACATCGCCCGAGCGCAACAGGTTCGGATTGTCGATCTCGAAGCCGGCGGGCAACGGATCGTCCACCATCAGCCGGGCGCCGGTTTTCTCGAACGGGGTGACCTCGATGACCGCGACCAACCGTTCGCCGACGGTGAAATCGTTGCCCTCTACCGGCACGCCCTCCAAGCTGTAGTACCGCCGCGCGATGGCATAGCCGGTGCCGCCCGCCCCGGGCGCCACCTCGGGCACGCCCAGCGTGGTCAGCGTGATATCGGTGGGTTTGCCATCGGCGGCGGTGATCTCCACCCCCGGCCCGGCGGCATCATCCGCACGCATCTGCACGAAGGGGCCGGCGACCGGCGCACCATTCACCCGCAGCCCCGATTGCTCGGGCGAGGCGATCAGCGCATGCGCCGCCAGGAGCGACCAGGCCGCCTCCTGCGTCGAGGGGCGCAGGTCGGCGCGGGTGATTCGCGCGGTCAGGGCATCGGCGTCCACCGCCGTACTGCCCGCCTCGGTGGCCAGCGCCAGAACCCCCGCCGCGTCGCGCAACCCGGTGCCATAATCGGCGCGCCACAGGCGGCCGGTTTCGGGCCGGGTCTCGATCATCCGCGCGGCGCGGGCGAACATCGCGTCGGCGCGCGGTTGATCGCCATAGGCCGCCAGCGCCGCACCCAGCTGCGCCGCCGCCAGCGGCGTGGCGAAATCGCCGCCCTTCACATCGGCATAGTACCGCAGATCGCCCATCGCGGCGGCGCCCTCGCGCGCCAGCACCATCAGCGCATAGGCGATACTGCCGCCGATGTCGTCGCCCGCATCGAAATCGGGGGCGTAGTTCACCCGGTTGCGCAGGTTGTCCAGCACCTGCCGCATGGCGCGGTCGGGCACCGAATGCCCCTCGGCCCGCGCGCGGGACAGGAAATCGGTCACATAGGCGTCCAGCCAGAAATCCCCGGATTCCGCCCGCCACAGGCCAAAGGCACCGTTCGGCGCCTGCCGGGTCAGCACCTGCGCGATGGCCTCGGAAATCCGCCGGTCCACCGCCGGACCGTCACCCAGCCCGGAGGCCTGCGCCACCGAGGACAGGTAGAGAAGCGGCAGCGCCTTGGAGGTGACCTGTTCGGTGCAGCCATAGGGATAGCGGTCAAGCCGCGCCAACAGGCCCGGTGCATCAAAACGTGCCAGCGGCCCGGCCGACAGGATCGCCTGCGCCGTGCCCGGTTTCATCCCTGCAAAGACATCGTCGCTGAACAGGAACCGGTCGCCCGCCCCCAGCGAGAACCGCCGCGTCTGCGCCACCTGCGGATCATTGGCGCGTACCGGCAGCCGCAGGCTTTGCGTCAGGGTCTGACCGGCGGGCGTGGTCAGCGCCAGTTCGATCTCCGGATCGCCCACAGCAAGGGCGCGCACCGGCACCTCGAACACGACCTTGCCGCCCTCGGTCAGTTGGAACGGCGCCGGGTCATCGCCCAGCGCGATCCCCTGCCCTTGCGCGGTCAGGTCCAGCGCCATCTGCCCGGCGGGGCCGTCCGCGTGCACGACCTCCAGCCGGATCCGGCTCTCGTCCCCGGGCGCAAGGAAACGCGGCAGGCTGGCGGTGACCACCACCGGGTCACGCACCAGCATGTCGGCCTCGGCCTGGCCCACCGCCGCGCGCGTCCAGGCCACCGCCATCAGCCGCACGGTGCCGTTGAAATCAGGCAAGTCGATGTCGACGAAGGCGGCGCCATCTTCCCCCACCTGCACCGGGCCGGAGAACACCGCCATCAGGTCCTGCGTCGGCGGCGGCGACTGCATCCGCGCACCGGACTCGGCATCCCCGCCCGAGCGCACCACGCCCATCGCCCCGTTCATGCCGTCGATCAGCCGACCATAGACATCGCGCAATTCCACCCCGAGCCGGCGTTGGCCGAAATAGTACCCCTGCGGATCGGGGCTGTCGAAGCCGGTCAGGTTCAGGATCCCCAGGTCGACAGCGGCCAGCGTCAGCCAGGCCTGTTCGCCCGTCGCCGCGCCATCGACCGACACGCGCACCCGCTGGGTGCCGCGCGGTCGGGTCAGTTCCGGCGCGTCGATGGTCACCTGCAGCGCCTTGTCGCCGGGATCAACAGCCGCATGGGCAAGGCCGATCGCCCGCGTCGGGTTCTGACCTGCGGCCACGTCCATCGGGCGGATCACCGTCGCGGTGACATAGGCACCGGTGCCCCAGTCTGCCGTCACCTCCAGCGGAATCACGCTCTCGCCTTCGTCGACCGTCACGGCTTGGCGTGAGATCACCCGATCGCCCATCACCGTGATCAGCGCGGTGCCCGCCATGCGCGGCACGATCCGCAGGTTCGCCGTCTCGCCGACCGCGTAATTCTCCCGGTCAAGCGACATCTCCAGCCGGTCGGGGGTCGAGGCGGCATCGGCCGAAACGTACCATCCGGCGTAGAAATCCACCGAAGCGGCCGTATAGGCGCCGTCGGTGCGCTCGACCACGAGTTCGTATTCGCCCCATTCCACAGGCGCCGAAATGGCGACCGGCGCGGCCCCCAGCGTCGCCTCGCCCGTGGCGATGCGGTTGCGGCGCATCACCGGCTCCCAGTTCCAGTTGCCGTAAAGCTGGTACCATTGATACCGGGTGGTGACCCGGTTCAGCGTCCAGCGCACCATCATCGGTTCGGGCGTCAGGTCAGCTGCCAATCCGATCAGTTCGAACTCGGCCTCGGTCCCCTCGGCGACCACATCCTCGAACTGCGGCTTGATCCCGATCACCGGCCCGTCGGGCCGCACCGGCACGCTCAACCGGCGTTCCACCGGGCGGGCCGAGCCATCGGACACCCGCGCGATCACCTCGGCCTCCAGCGGCTGCCCGGTCGCCTCGGGGCGGGGCAGGTCCACCGGCACCGTGGCCAGCCCGTGCGCGTCGGTGCGCACTGTTCCGAAAAAGCTGCTCTGCGCCCGCGCGCCGGCGTCATGCCGGCCAAAGCGGTAACCCGGCCACTGCGCGACCGCGCTGGCCGGGCGCAGCACCACCTGCCCCTCGACGCTCAGATCCGCCCCCGGCGCCCCGAAAAGATAGCGCGCCGCGATGGAGAGCGGCGGGGTATCGCTCGCGCGCAGCGGCGCCTCGGGCAGCGTCAGGTCGAAATCAATCCGCTCGGGCAGGAAGTCCTCGACCAGAACCGTTTGGCTGGCCAGCGCCGTGGCGTCCGGGTCGGCCTTGATGTCCAGCCGCCAGCTGCCGCGCGGCGCGCCGGAGCCGACCGGGAAGGAGAACACATGCCCGCCGGCCATGCCGCCGTCGGAGATATGGCGGCTGTATTCCACCCCGTCGGGGCGGCTGAGGATCGCGATCAGCGGCAGCCCCTCGATCGCCCGCGCGGTGTCGTCACGGGCCAACGCCGTGGCATGGATCGTCTCGCCGGCGCGATAGGCGCCCCGGTCGGTGGTCAGGAACACGTCGACCGGCCCGGCGGGCGCGCGTCCCTCGACCCCGCGGTCGGAGAGGTCAAAGGCCGGCTCGGTCAGCGACAGAAAGCTCAGGTCATCCTCGCCCTGCCGCGCCACCACCAGCGCCGGCGCCGCGCCGCCACTACCTCGGGTCAGCCCCGCGTCGAACAGCGCGTGGCCGTCCGCGCCGGTCTGCGCCACCGCCAGCACCGCGTTGGCACGCGAGATCAGCGAAACCTCGACCCCCGCGCGCGGCTGCGCATCCGACAGCCCCCGGACCTGCACGTGCAGCCCCTCCGCACCCGACAGGGTGGACAGCCCCAGATCCGTGAGCACGAACCACTGCGTCGCGCCCGGATCGTCATAGGGATCGGCCCCCGGAACCCGGGCGGTGAGCACGTAGATCCCCGGCCCCTGCCCCGCGATGGCCGCCCCCATCGGCAGGCGCGTGGTCATGTCGGCGTTCAGCTCGTTGCCCACCTCTGCCGTGCCGGTCCAGACCTCCTCGGCGACGCTGTCGGCGAAATCCTCTTCCTGCCAATGCGACAGGGGGCGGGCGAAATATTCCTGCTGGATCGCGCGGATCAGGTTGCGGTCGCTGACCCGCCGCAACACCAGCTCCAGCTTGTCGACATTGACCGTCTCGACCGGCAACGCGGCATCGGCAGATTTCGGCAACACGTAGGCGCGGCCGGGGAATCGTACGTTCGGGCTGCGATCCTGTACGTAATGGGTCAGCTCGATGTCCTTTTGGAGCACCTCGCCGCTGGCCGCCGGCAGGCCCCGCCGGAAGGTCACGCGATAGCGTTTGCCGTGCTCGACCCCGTCGATGCAAAGCTGCCGCTCCTGCGCCTGCACCACCAGCCCCGGTTCGGGAAGGCGCAGGTAGGGGCCGTAGTCGACCCCCGCCTTGACCAGATCCTCGGAGAACTGCGCGCAGATGCGCGGCGCATCGGTATCGCTTTCGACGCTGCTGTCGGTGATGCGGAAGCCGTATTTGCCGATCGCGGTCTCCAGCGCGGCGAGGATCTCGTCGCGCGGCTGGATATCGCTGGCCAGCCGCAGCGCCGGGATCATGTCGCGACCGCGACCGCGCCGCTCCAGCGCCTCGGCCAGAACGCCCAGCGCCGTGACCCGCGCGCCATCGGTCCCGGCGCGCAGGTAGCCATTGATCGCGGCGTCCTGCGCCCGCTCCTCGTAATCGCGGCGGCGGATCTTGTTGTCGGTGCGGATATCGAGCAGAAGCCGCGCGTATTCGGTCCAGAGCGGCCCCATGTCGGTGAGCGACACCGCCGCCCCGATCCAGCCCGAGGCGCGCAGGGTGTCGCCCGCCGCTGCCCGCGCCCGCCCGGCATCGAGCGCGGCCTCGACGTCAATCCCACCGGCGCGGTGTTGCAGCCCCAGATCGCGCGTCCGTTCGGCGGCCCGCGTCAGATCGCCCTCGCGCAGAAATCCAAGGTCGGCGGCGCGGGCGGTGCCACCCTCCGAAACCGCCGCCGGGGTGATGATTTTCTCGGCCGAGAGCGCCCCGGCGAAAGGCGTCCGCTCGCGCACGCCGCTTTTGGGGAAACAGGCGTTCGAGCGGGTGTTGTAGGTAAAGGCGGTACAGCGTGGGTTGGCCGAACAGGCGCGCAGGCAACTGGACAGATCGGTATCGAACAACGCGTCGAGGTCGGCCCCGTAGAAATCCATGTCGTCGGTGACGACAAAGCGAAACTCGGGGGTCGCCTGCTGGGCCTGTGCGGCCATACCCCAGAGAATCGCGAAAACAAGGCCAAGGGCCGCGCGCAAAAATCGTTCCATGAAATCACTCCGTACTGTGGCGCAAGGCTCGCACGGGGACCGGGGATTTGGCAACGATTCCCGCGCCGGGCCGATCGCGTCAAGCCGATCGGGTCCGGGGGCGCGTTACGCGGTCCCGGCGTCCTGCGGGCGAACGAAAACCGGCTTGTCCGCCTCGGACAGGTCGGGGCGGTAGACGTAGCCGCCCGTGTCGAAATCACGCAGGCTGTCGGGGTCGGTCAGCCGGCGCTGGATGACAAAGCGGGCCATCGCGCCGCGCGCCCGCTTGGCATAGAAGCTGACGATCTTCGGCGCACCGCCCTTGTCCTCCATGAACACCGGGGTGACCACCCGCAGCTTCAGCGCCTTGAGGTCGACCGCGCCGAAATATTCCTGGCTGGCGCAGTTGACCAGCACGTCGGTGCCCAGCGCCTCGGCCTGGTCGTTCAGCGCGCCGGAGAGCCTGTCGCCCCACCAGTCGTAAAGCGATTTGCCGCGCGGGGTTTTCAGCCGGCTGCCCATTTCCAGCCGATAGGGCTGGATCGCGTCGCGCGGGCGGAGTATGCCGTAAAGCCCCGACAGGATGCGCAGGTGATCCTGTGCCCACGCCATCTCGTCATCGTCGAGCGTGGCCGCCTCCAGTCCCTGGTAGGTATCGCCGGCAAAGGCCAGTGCGGCGGGGCGGGTGTCATCGGTCGTCGGCGCATCGGCGAAGTCCCGGAACCTGTCGCGGTTCAGCTTTGCCAGATCGGCGCTGATCTTCATCAGCTTCTGCAGATCCTCGGACGTCAGCCCGCGCGCGACCTCGGCCAGCTCGGCCGCATCCCCCGCAAAAGCCGGTTCGGTCGTCTCGATATCGCGGTCCTGCCAGTCCAGCTTTTTCGCCGGCGAAATCACAACCAACATTGTCTGCCCCTCGGATGTTTGTCCGCCCCGATCTAGCCCGCGTCGCGCAGCACGTCCAGAAAGGCCGGGCCGAAACGTTCCGCCCGCCGTTCGCCCAGCAATCGCACCAGCGCGGATTCCTCGGTGGGGCGCATCTGCGCCAGCTTGGCCAGTTCCGTCGCCGAACAGCTCATCGGTTTGTCGATGCCGCCTTCGCCGCGCGCCAGCCCCGCCTGAGCCTCGAGCAGCCTGTCATAGAGGCTCCCGGCCTCGCGCCCCGCCAGCTTGCGGCGCGCCGGGTGCGCCGGTGCCACCTCGCCGTTGATCACCTCGAGGAACGCCGCGCCGTAGCGGTCGAGCTTTTTCGCGCCGACCCCGTTGATCCGGGCCATCTGGTCGAGGGTGGCGGGCCGGGTCTCGGCCATCTCGATCAGGGTGCGGTCCGCGAAGATGACATAGGCCGGCACCTTTGCCGCCTCGGCCAGCGCCCGCCGCTTGGCCTTGAGCGCCGACAGCAGCGGCGCGTCCTCGTCCGAGACCAGCGCCTTGACCGCCGGCCGCCGCTGTCCCGACTTGCGCAGCGCATCCTTGCGCAGGGTGATCGTGCCCTCGCCGCGCAGGATCGGCAGCGCGGCCTCGGTCATGCGCAGCGCGCCGTGCCGCTCGGGGTCGGGGCGCAACAGGTCGCGGCCCATCATCTGGCGAAAGATCGCGGACCACTGGCGCTTGTCATAATCCTTGCCGACGCCGAAGGTGGGCAGCGCATCGTGGCCGCGCTGGCGGATCCGGTCGGTCTCGGTCCCGGTCAGGATATCGGTGAGATGCCCGGCGCCGAACCATTCCTCGGTGCGCAGGATCGCCGAGAGTGCCATGCGCACCGGCGTAGTGCCGTCGAACAGCTCCGGCGGGGTGTCGCAGAGGTCGCAATTGCCGCAGGGCTCCGAGTCTTCTCCGAAGTAGGACAGCAGCGCCTGGCGGCGACAGCCCAGCGCCTCTGCCAAACCCAACAGCGCGTTCAGACGCGCATGATCGGCGGCGCGGCGTTCGACCGGCGCCAGCCCCTCGTCGATCTGGTTGCGACGCAGGCGGATGTCGTCTGGGCCGAACAGAGTCAGGGTTTCCGCCGGTGCCCCGTCACGCCCGGCCCGGCCGATTTCCTGGTAATAGGATTCGATACTCTTGGGCAGGTCGGCATGGGCGACCCAGCGGATATCCGGCTTGTCGATGCCCATGCCGAAGGCGACGGTGGCGACCACGATCAACCCGTCCTCGCGGGCAAAGCGGGCCTCGACGCTGCGGCGGTCCTCGGCCTCCATGCCGCCGTGGTAGTGACAGGCGCTGTGGCCATCCTCGCGCAGGGCCTGGGCCAGCGCCTCGGTCTTGGCCCGGGTGCCGCAATAGACGATGCCGGAGCGGCCCCGGCGCGCCGCCGCAAAGTCGAGGATCTGGCGTCGCGGCCCGTCCTTGGCGGCAAAGGCAAGGTGGATGTTGGGCCGGTCGAACCCGCGCAGAAAGGTACGCGGCGGCACCCCGTCGAACAGTTTCTGAACGATTTCTTCCTGCGTTTCGGCATCGGCGGTCGCGGTGAAGGCGGCCAGCGGCACATCCAGCGCCCGGCGCAGGTCGCCGATCCGCAGGTAGTCGGGGCGGAAATCATGACCCCACTGGCTGACGCAATGGGCCTCGTCCACCGCGATCAGGTTGACGCCGATCCGCCGCAGCATCCCCAGCGCCGCCCCCGAGGCCAGCCGTTCGGGCGCCATGTACAGCAGTTTCAGCCGCCCCGCCTCCAGCGCCACCCAGACCGCGTCGGTTTCCTCCTGCGTGTTGCCCGAGGTCAGCGCGCCGGCCTCGACCCCGGCCTCCTGCAACCCGCGCACCTGGTCGCGCATCAGCGCGATCAGCGGCGAGATCACCACCGTCACCCCCTCGCGCAGCAGGGCAGGGAGTTGGAAGCACAGCGATTTGCCACCCCCCGTGGGCATGATCGCCAGCACGTTCTCGCCCGCGGCGACCGCCTCGACGATCTCCTCCTGGCCGGGACGGAACGCCTCGAATCCAAACACGTCACGCAACAGCGAGGAGGAGGGCATGCCGGGGGCCTTGTTCTGGGGGTTGTCTCTGCTCTTGGCGTGCAGTGTCCCACAGTCGGAATCGGGGAACAAGAGCGCCTAGGCGCATCCCCACGGAAAACCGCCGACGTGGATCCCTGGTCGGCGTGCCCTTAGTAGAACAGCGCGATATTGTTCTGCAGCACGATGCGGATGGCGATGATCGCCAGGAGCGCGACCAGCGGCGCCAGGTCGAGCCCGCCCATCGGCGGCAGGATGCGGCGGATCGGGCCATAGAGCGGTTCGAGCACGCGGTTCAGCCCGTACCAGACCTGCGCCACAAACTGCTGGCGCATGTTCAGCACCTGGAAATTGATCAGCCAGCTCATGATCACATGCGCGATGATGAAGAACCACACCACGTCGAGGATCAGCATGAGGATTTGGAACAGCGACTGCATCGGTTTTTCCCTTTTTGAACCGCCTCCGACCTAAGGCGCGCACGCACAAAGGGCAAGGGGCCCGCCCGATCGCCGCCAAAGATGACGGTTTCATGATGTGCCGGAAATGACGCGACAGGCCGCAGATTGCATCGCGCCGGCGCCTTTCCTGTTTCGCGTGCGGGGCAGACCCCCTAGCATCCGGACAAAACGCGGGGGCGGGCATGACGGCGATTTCCACACGCAGGCGGATCTGGGGCTGGTTCTTTTTCGACTGGGCCAGCCAGCCTTACAACACGCTGCTGATCACCTTCATCTTTGCCCCCTACGTCAAGGAATTGATGGATGACGGCAGCGCCGCGCAATCGGCCTGGGGGTTTGGGATCGGCGCCGCCGGGGTGGTGATCGCGCTGCTGGCGCCAGTGTTGGGCGCGATGGCGGACCTCTCGGGCAACCGGCTGAGCTGGATCCGGATCTTTTCGGCGTTTTACGTGATCGGCGCCGCCGGCTTGTGGTGGGCGGCACCGGGCAGCTTCAACCTCTACCTGACCCTTTTCCTCTTTGCCGTCGGCATGATCGGGATGGAGTTCGCCACCATCTTCACCAACTCGATGCTGCCCGACCTGGGCGACCGGGACGAGATCGGCCGCATCTCGGGCAACGGCTGGGCGTTCGGCTATCTCGGCGGGCTGCTGGCGCTGGTGGTGATGCTGGGATTTTTCGCCGAGAGCGCCGCCACCGGCAAGACCTTCCTCGGCCTGTCCCCCGCGCTCGGGCTGGACCCGGCGGCGCGTGAGGGCACCCGTTTCGTCGGCCCGCTGACCGCGATCTGGTTCGCGGTCTTCATGATACCGTTCTTTCTGTGGGTGCGTGATCCGGCGCCGCGCAAGGCCCCGCGCGGCGCGCTCGCCTCCGCGCTGCGTGACGTGGCACGCACGGTCGGGAACCTGCCGCGCACGCCGTCGCTGTTCGCCTATCTCGGTTCGTCGATGTTCTACCGCGACGCGCTGAACGGCATGTATACCTTTGGCGGCATCTATGCCGCCGGCGTGCTGAACTGGACGGTAGTCGACACCGGCATCTTCGGCATCCTCGCCATCATCTTCGGCGCGATCTTTGCCTGGGTCGGAGGACGTGCCGATCAGCATTTCGGACCCAAGCCGGTGATCACCACCAGCATCCTTGCCCTGACCCTGGTGGCGATCGCCATCGTCTTCATCAGCCCGACCCGGGTGTTCGGCCTGCCGGTGCCCGAGGGCTCCGCCCTGCCCGACATCGCCTTTTACGTGGTCGGCGCCGTGATCGGCGCGGCGGGCGGCGTGATCCAGGCGGCCAGCCGGACGATGATGGTGCGCCAAGCCAATCCCGACCGCATGACCGAGGCCTTCGGTCTTTACGCGCTGGCCGGCAAGGCGACCTCGTTCATCGCGCCGCTGAGCATCGGCGCGGTGACCCTGATCAGCGGCAGCCAGCAGATCGGGGTGACCCCGCTGATCGGGCTTTTCCTGATCGGGCTGATCCTGCTACGCTGGGTGAAACCGCAAGGAGACTACCCCGCATGAAATCGCTGCTCGCCTGTCTCGGCCTGATCCTGACGCTCTGCGCGCCCCAGGCCATGGCCGAGCCTTTGGCGAAACAGCATTTCGGCGCCAAGACCGTGGCCTCGCAGCAATCACCCGCCCCCTATGGCAGCTATTCCAGAGGCTGCCTCGCCGGCGCGGTGCAACTGCCCGAGACCGGCCCGACCTGGCAGGCGATGCGGCTGAGCCGGAACCGGAACTGGGGACATCCGGAGGTCATCGACTATATCCAGAAGCTCAGCGCCTTTGCCGCGACCCTGCCCGGGTGGCAGGGGCTTTATGTCGGCGATATCAGCCAGCCGCGTGGCGGGCCGATGCTCTCGGGGCACCGCAGCCACCAGATCGGGCTGGATGTCGATATCTGGATGTTGCCGGCCAAGCGGCTGGATCTCTCGCGGCAGGCGCGCGAGAACATCTCCTCGATCTCGCTGCGCAAGGCCAAGGGCGCCTATGTGAATGCCAATTGGAGCCCGCAGCATCACGCGCTGTTGCGCGCCGCCGCCAAGGATCCACGCGTCGCCCGCATCTTTGTCTTTCCCGGCGCCAAGGTGCGGATGTGCAAGGATGAAAAAGGCGACCGTCGCTGGCTGCGCAAGATCCGGCCGTGGTGGGGGCACCACTATCATTTCCACGTCCGGCTGAAATGCCCGCGCGGCGCCCGCGGCTGCGAGAACCAGGACAAGCCGCCACGCGGCGATGGCTGTGCCGACGCGCAGAAATGGGTGAACGACATCCTGAACCCGCCGCCACCCGATCCGAACGCCCCGCCGCCCAAGAAACGCCGCGAATACCTTTTGTCCGACCTGCCCCGCCAATGCGTCTCGGTCCTGCGCTCGCAATAGCCGCGCTGCTGTTCGCCGGGTGCGACCCGCGCGGCCCCGGCAGTTCAGGCGACGCACGCTTCCTGTCCACCTATGAATGGACCCGGTCCGAGCCATGGTTCGGCGGGTTTTCCGGCCTGCACCTGTCGCCCGACGGTCAGCGCGCCACGGTGCTGAGCGACCGGACGACTCTGGTCGAGGTGCGGCTGACGCGCGACGATGACGGCCAGATCGCCGGGGTCGAACCGCTGTCGCACTGGCGCCCCAAGTCGAGCCGGGGCAAGCCGCTGACCGGACGCATCGCCGATTCCGAGGGGCTGGCGATCGGGCACGATGGGACGGTCCACATCTCGTTCGAGGGGGTGCACCGCGTCGCCCGCTATGCGCGGCCCGGCGCGCCGGCAACCGTGCTGAACGCGCCGCAGGTGTTTCGCGGTCTCGAGGGCAACCGGTCGCTCGAGGCGCTGGCGATCGACGCCGCGGGCCGGCTCTATACCCTGCCCGAAGGCGGGCGCGACGCGCAGGGGCGCATCCCGGTCTATCGACGCGACGCGCAGGGCTGGCGGGTGGCCTTTGCCCTGCCCGCGCGCGGACGGTTCCTGCCGGTTGGCGCCGATTTCGGGCCGGACGGGCGGTTTTACGTTCTGGAGCGCGCGGTAGGTGTTCTGGGGTTCCGCAGCCGGCTGCGTCGCTGGTCTCTCACCGAGACCGGGGCCGAGCAGGAGGAAACCCTTTTGACCACCGCCGCCGGCACCCATGACAACCTCGAAGGGGTTTCGGTCTGGCGCGATGCGGGGGGCGATCTGCGCGCCACCATGGTCTCCGACGACAATTTCCTGTCGCTCCAGCGCACCGAACTGGTCGAGTACCGCCTGCCGGATTAACCTTGCGCAAAGGCGGCCGAGCCTTTACACGCCGCCTGTCCGTCCGAACGGGGCGGGCCAAGTCGCCGCAACCTTGTCAAAACGGGCATAAAGCATGAACCGCACCCATATTCCCGGCATTCTTGCCATGGCCGCCATCGTGGTGGCCTCCAACATCCTGGTCCAGATCCTGTTCGGCCAATGGCTGACCTGGGGCGCCTTTACCTATCCCTTTGCCTTTCTCGTCACCGACGTGATGAACCGCGTCTATGGCAAGCAGGCCGCGCGCAAGGTCGTCTTCGCCGGTTTCGTCACCGGCGTGATCTGTTCGCTGATCGGCACCCGGATCATCGGCGAGTTCGGCCCGCTGGTCACCCTGCGCATCGCGGCGGGATCGGGCACCGCCTTCCTGGTCGCGCAGATGCTGGACGTGAGCATCTTTTCCGCCCTGCGCCGCGGCCGCTGGTGGCGCGCGCCGCTGGTCTCGACGCTGGTCGGCGCCTCGGTGGATACGGCGCTGTTCTTTTCCATCGCCTTCTCGGCGCAACTGGCCTGGCTGGAGCCGGGCAACGACGTCTCCTGGGCGAACGAGGCGCTGCCGCTGCTGGGCGTGGGGCCGATGGTACCGCTCTGGGTCTCGCTCGCGCTGGCGGACTGGCTGGTGAAACTGTCGCTGTCGCTGGTCGCGCTGATCCCGTTCCGCCTGATCGTTCAGCACCTGACCGCGCGCCGTAACCCGATCTGACGATTTCGTTTGGCGTTTTGCCCCCTCCGTGCCACTCTGATCCTAACGGAAACAGAGAGAACAGGAGGTGATCCAGTGTCGAGAAAGGTATTGGAGCGAGGTGTCGGGACAGCGCAGGGGACGGCCAGCTAGGGCAACCCTTGGCGGACAATCCGCCTGCGTGGATCGGTCGATGATCTAACCGACCCCACCTCCGAAAACTTTCGAAAGGGCCGCCCTAGGGTGGCCCTTTTTCGTGACGCCCCAACGGGATAGACTGGCCCCATGCTGCGTATCACCGATGATATCGAGATCGCCGACTGGGAGATCACCGAACAGTTCGTCCGCGCCTCCGGGCCCGGCGGGCAGAACGTGAACAAGGTCGCCACCGCCGTCGAACTGCGGTTCGAAGCTGCCCGCTCTCCGGCGCTGGCCGGACCGGTCAAGACGCGACTGAAGCGGCTGGCCGGACGACGCTGGACCAAGGACGGCGCCATCGTCATCCAATGCGACGAGACCCGCAGCCAGGCCCGCAACCGCGAGATTGCGCGCGAGCGCCTGACCGAGCTGCTGCGACAGGCCCTGATCCGCCCCAAACGCCGCATTCCCACCAAGCCGACCAAGGGGTCGGTCCGTCGCCGGATCGAGGCGAAGAAGGCACGCGGCGAGGTCAAATCGCTGCGCGGCAAGATCCAGGACGACTAGCTTGTCCCCGGCAACGGGCCGCCCTAATCTCGCCCCGAAATCGGCAGGGGTCGGACGAACACCATGAGATCGCGGGACAAAACCGTCATCCAAGGCGGGCGCTGCACCCACCCCCACGCCGCCAGAACGAGACAGAAGGACAAGCGCATGATCCCCGGCCCCCGCAACCTGATCACCGACGTGCCCGGCCTCAAGGTCGGAAACGCGCAGGACGCCGCGTTGAAATCCGGCACCACCGTGCTGACCGCCGACACCGCTTTCACCGCCTCGGTGCAGGTTATGGGCGGCGCGCCCGGCACGCGCGAAACCGAACTTCTGGCCCCCGACAAATCGGTCGCCCGGGTGGATGCGCTGGTGCTCTCGGGGGGGTCGGCCTATGGGCTGGATGCCTGCTCGGGGGTGATGGAGGGGCTGCGCGCGCGCGGGCGCGGCTTTCGTATCGCCGATGCCCTGATCCCCATCGTCCCGGGGGCGATCATCTTCGACCTGCTGAACGGCGGGGACAAGAATTGGGCCGCAAATCCCTATCGCGACCTGGGCCGCGCCGCCTTTGACTCGGTGGCGGAGGAGTTCGAGATCGGCACCATCGGCGCCGGCACCGGGGCGCTGACCGCGATGCTCAAGGGCGGGCTCGGCTCGGCCTCTCTCGTGCTGGACGACGGCAGCACCGTGGGCGCGCTGGTCGCCGCCAACCCGATGGGCAGCGTCACGACCCCGGGCGACCGGCATTTCTGGGCCGCCCCCTTCGAGATCGGCGATGAATTCGGCGGGCTGGGCCCCGATCCCGCCGCCGGACTGGGCCGTGCCCTCGACAGCCGCAAGCAAGCGGCCATGCTGGCGCGGGCGGATGACGCCGCGCAGGACCGCGCCAACACCACCATCGCCATCGTGGCAACCGATGCCGACCTGACCAAGGCGCAATGCCAGCGCATGGCGACCGCCGCCCATGACGGGATCGGGCGCGCCACGGTTCCGGCCCATGCGCCCGGCGACGGCGATCTTGTCTTTGCCGCCTCGACCGGCGCCCGCCCGATGGCGCGGCCCGACCGGGACCTGGCCCGGATCGGCCATGCCGCAGCCCTGTGCCTGAGCCGGGCGATCGCGCGCGCGGTCCATGCCGCCCGTCCCGCCCCCGGCGACCTGTTGCCCTGCTGGTCGCAGACGGGGGGCTGATCCAGCGCGACCTTTTTTCGGCTGCGTCGCAACCGCGCGGAAAAGTACACTATGGATTGACTCTTTCCGTTTACACCTACCTAGTCTGCCAAACCAAATTCCAAAGGAGGAAAGCCATGAACCGTCTGATTGCGACTGCGATTATTGGTCTGCTCGCCACCCCGGCGCTGGCCGAGGGGGACGCGGCCAAAGGGGAAAAAACCTTCAACAAATGCAAGGCATGCCACTCGATCATCTCCGATTCCGGCGAAGCCATCGTCAAGGGCGGCAAGACCGGCCCGAACCTGTTCGGCGTGATCGGCCGCACCGCCGGCACCTATGAAGATTTCCGCTATGGCAAGGATCTCGTCGCCGCGGGCGAGGCCGGGCTGGTCTGGAACGAGGAAGAGTTCAATCACTACGTCAAGGATCCGCGCGATTTCCTGAGAAAGACCCTTGAGGACAAGAAGGCCAAGTCGAAGATGACCTTCAAGCTGAAAAAGGGCGGCGAAGACGTCTACGCCTATCTGGTCAGCGTCGCGCCGGCACCGGAAATGGCCGCCGAGGACGAGACCGAAGATAAGTCCGACGACTGATCCGTCACGGCATTGACCATCGGAACGGGCCACGGCGGATAACGCCGTGGCCCTTCGTGTTATTGCCAGACCGGCGCAGGACGGGTATGGAGCGGCCGCATACGGCATGACCGCCACCGCCGGACAGAAACCGGCCCGATCAACAGCGGAGTGCCCGCATGACCCTCCTCCCGTCCCGCGTCCCCCACCCGTTTCCGACCCTCCGGGGGAGAAGATGAGCCTGCGCATCCCGGCCTGGGTCAACGGCACGCTGACCCCGGTCGACAAGCTCGAGGTTCACCAGAGGGGGCTGCGGCACAAGGCGGTTTCGGTCTTCGTGCTGCACGGCGACGCGATCCTGTTGCAGCGCCGGGCACTGGGGAAATACCACACGCCGGGGCTTTGGGCGAACACCTGCTGCACACATCCGCATTGGGACGAGGCGCCAGAACTCTGCGCCCGGCGGCGACTGGAGGAGGAACTGGGCATCACCGGCCGTGCCCCGGAGTTCCGTCATCAGCTGGAATACCGCGCCGATGTTGGCGGCGGTCTGACCGAGCACGAACTCGTCGATGTCTTCGTCGCCACGGTGGAGCACGAGGTCGCCGTTTCCCCCAACCTGGACGAGGTGATGGAAACCCGCTGGGCCGACGTCGATGATCTGAAAGAGGACATCGCGCGCCACCCGGAGCGGTTCACGCCCTGGCTGAGGATCTATCTGGACCGCCACGCCGACGCGATTTTCGGCCCCGACACGATGAAACCCACGCCGCGTTGAGGCTTGCGCCGGGCCGCCGGGGCTGTTTGATATCCGGTCAAAGACCGGAGGAGTTCCATGACCATTCTTATCGCCGGCGGCGGCATTGCCGGGCTCAGCCTGGGCCTGACGCTGCATCAGATCGGCCTGCCGTTCCGCATCTATGAATCCGCCGCAGAGATCCGCCCAATGGGGGTGGGGATCAACCTGCAGCCCAACGCGGTGCGCGAATTGTACGATCTGGGCCTTGAATCGGAGCTTTCGCGGATCGGGGTAAAGACCCGGCAACTGGCGTTTTACTCCAAGCTCGGCAAGCCGATCTGGGACGAGCCTCGCGGCACCCGGGCGGGCTATGCCTGGCCGCAATACTCGGTGCATCGCGGCAAGTTGCAGATGATGCTCCACGACGCGCTGGTCGAGCGCGCCGGGCCCGATTGCATCGTCACCGATGCCCGCGCCACCGGGTTCGAGACCGCGGACGACGGCGCGACCCTGCTGCTGGAAGGTGGGTCGCGGGTCGCGGGCGATCTGGTCATCGCCGCCGACGGCATCCATTCGGCGCTGCGGGCGCAGATGTACCCCCACGAGGGCGCCCCGATCTGGGACGGGCGCATCCTGTGGCGCGCCACCACCCGGGCGCCGGATTACCACGGCGGCGGAACCATGGTGATGATCGGCCATGATTCGCTGCGCGCGGTGGCCTACCCGATTTCACAACCGGACCCGGAGACCGGGCTGGCGACGATCAACTGGATCGCCGAGAAACGCTTTGACCCCGGTGACGACTGGCGGCGCGAGGATTGGAACCGCGCCGCGCGGATCGAGGAGTTCTTGCCCGATTTTCATGACTGGCGGTTCGGCTGGATCGACCTGCCGGCGCTGATCGAGGGGGCCGAGGTGGTTTATGAATACCCGATGGTCGACCGCGATCCGCTGCCGCGCTGGACGCAGGGCCGCGTGACATTGATGGGCGACGCGGCGCATCCGACCTATCCGGTCGGCTCGAATGGCGCCAGCCAGGCCATCGTCGATGCCCGCACCATCGGCGCGCGGCTGCTGGAGCAAGGGGTGACGGCACAGGCGCTGGAGGCCTTTGAGGCCGAGATGCGCCCGCTGACCACCGCCGTGGGGCTGGCCAACCGTGCCGGCGGCGGGCCGGACGCCATCCTGCAGCGAGTCGAGGACCTCTGCGGCGGCAATTTCGAGGACATCGACGATGTGATCCCGCGCGCCGACCTGGCCGCCCATGCCGCCAAGTTCAAATCCATCGCCGGATTCTCGATTGACGAGCTGAACGAAAAGCCGGCGATCATCCCGGCCGGGGCGCGGGCCTGAGCGCCGGTCCGAGCACGGGCCGGGGGCGCCGGCCAACCGCAGGCCCGCCGCTCGCGATCAGATCGGGTCGGCCAGCGTGAGCCGCACCAACTCGGGCAGGTCGATCTGGTCGGGCGGGAAAACGCCGCATTGCCGCAACGCCCGACGCAGATCCGGTTTCGCCCCTATGTAGCGCCAGACAACGCGGAAACTGGTGATGTCGTTGCCGCCTTCGGGCTCGGTGCCGGTGATGACACCGTCCATCAGCGCTGGCGTCTCGAAATCGCCAAGCGACAGGACGATGCAGGAGGCGGCCCTGCGCCGCCTGCGTTCCCGCACCATGCAAAACAGTTTGCCCGCCTGTTCAAAGGCCGCGCCCTCGAAGGTCAGCCGACGTGGCAGATTGATCTGCGCGTCGGGGAACCGCACAACGATCTTCACCGTGGTGCCGCGCCCTGTCCAGGACAGTTTCACCAGGTGAACATAGATCGCCGGCACCCCTGGTTCAGGCATGATGTAGCCGAGGTAATATCCGGGCTGGGCCGCCGGCTGCCGCTGGTCGAGGAAAAGGCCCTGCACGAAATCCGCCGCCTTGTCGTCGCCGGCGTTCATCCGCGGCGGGCGCAGGCGCACGATGGCGCGGAAGTCTTCGGGCGGCAGCAGAACCTCGTGCTCGTCCACGCCGAAGAAATCGCAGATCCGCCGCAGGGTTTGCAGCGAGGGGCGGGACGACCCGGACAGGTAGCGGTTGAACTGGCTGCGGTTGACCCCTGCCCGGCGGCAGACCTCGGACACGGATTTTCCGTATCCGGCAAGCGTCCTGAGATTCTCGGCGAGGGGCGAATGGGTCATCTGCGCTCACATAACTGATGCGAATTGGCGCTAGTTGGGCGCAAACAGCATCGGAAATCAAGGACCATCCGCGTTGTTCCGATCGGTTCGTGCCGCCTAAGCTAAGGCAGCAAAAGACACATCAGGGAACATCGACATGACATCACTCACCTTCCTTCGTCGCGTGGGAAGCATCTGCGCGCTGGCCGGGGGCGTCGCGTCTGCGGCCCTGGCCGAGCCCGCCGACCTAGTCATCACCAACGGGCGCGTCATCACCATGGATGCGGATCGCAGCCGCGCCACCGCCGTGGCCACCCGGGGCGAGAGCATCGTGTTCGTGGGCGACGGGGCGGCGGCGGCCGAGCTGATCGGCCCCGAGACCAAGGTGATCGACGCCGGCGGAAAAATCATCCTGCCGGGCTTGCACGACGTGCATATCCATCCCCTCTTCACCGTCGATCCGCAGTACGACGGGGAAAGATTCGACTGCAATTTCAAGGGCAAGTCGGTGGACATGGACGAAACCGTGGCCCGGCTGCGGGCCTGCCTGGAGGAGGCCGAGCTGAACGCCGACGGATGGCTGATCGGCCAGTTCTTCAACCCGCCTTCGCTGCTGAGCGTGACCGAAACCTATCCCACCGTGCGGGCCGCACTCGATGCGGTGTCCGGCGATATCCCGATTCAACTGGAGGGCTCCGACGGTCACGCCTTCGGGCTGAACACAGCGGCCTACCAGCAGGCCCACCACCCGGAAACCGGCGAGACGGTACCGATCGACGGCAACAGCCTGGGCGCGGCGTACGCCGCCTATGCCGAGTACTTCAATACCGGCCCCGATGGGGCCCCTGACGGCACGGCCAAGGATTTCGCCCGCCACATCATCGGTGCCCCGGTCCCCGGACTGGAGAATTTCAAACCGGTTCTCGGGGAGCTGACCGAGTTGATGGCCTCCAGCGGCGTGACCTCGCTGCAGGATGCCATGGTCACCAGGGAACTCGCGGATGTCTACGCCTATCTCGAGGCGCAGGGGCAGCTGACCTTTCGCGTTAGGCTGAACACCCATATCGACAGCAACCTCTATGGCGGGCGGACCCGCGCGCTCGACCTGACTGCGGCGATGACGGCGGCCAAGGCCATGCGCGATCGGTTCGCCGGGTCCCACTACATCAAGGGTGACGGGGTCAAGCTTTTCGTCGATGGCGTGGTCGAGCATCCGACCCAAACCGCGGCGATGCTGAACCCCTACCTGGAGCCGGTCTTTGGCGCGGACGGCGATATCGCGCGCTATGTCGATCTCGACGGTCCTGTCTGCGTGCGGGCGCGTGCCGAGGCGCAGGCGCTGGCCGATCCGGTTGCGGCGGCGGAGTTTGCGGCGCAGCACGGGTTTTCCCCGTCACGCTGCAGCAAGCGCGGCGGCCTGCTGGAATTCACGCCGGACGCGCTGAACCGCGCGGTCACGGCGTTCGACGCCGAGGGGTTCACCGTTCACATGCACGCCCTTGGCGACCGTGCCGTGCACGTCGCGCTGGATGCCATCGAGGCCGCCCGCGCCAGCAACGGCCGCAGCGGTCTGCCGCATAACCTGGCGCATATCCAGTTCGTCTCCGAGGCGGATGTCCAGCGCATCGGGGACCTCGGCGCCACCGTCACCCCGACGATGGCCTGGGCCGTGCCGTTCTGGGAGTATGACACCACCGTGAACCCCTATATCAACGAGGTGACGTCGATCTTTGACATGGCGGCGCTGTACCGTACCGACGGGCTGTGGGGGGAACGGGTCTATCCCTTCCGCAGCATCCTGGAGGCGGGCGGCCATGTTGCCGCCGGAAGCGACGCGCCGGTGGACGTGCCGACGCCGCAGCCCTTCGTCAACATCGCGGCCGGGCTGATCCGCGGCGACCTGCTGCCGGTGGACCCGCGGGACGAGTCGGTCAGCCCGGAACTGGTCCCCGTCATGGTCAACGCCGAGGAAACATTGAGCCTCGATGACGCCCTGGCCGCTTATACGATCAACGGCGCGATCGCGATGGGGCAACAGGACCGCACCGGCTCGATCGAGCCCGGCAAGCGCGCGGACCTGATCGTCATCGACCGCGACATCGAGCGCCTGGCGCAGGATATCACGACGATCTGGGATATCGCCGAGACCGAGGTCCAGCTTACCGTGTTCGACGGCCGGATCATCCAGGACGCGATGTAGTCGGCGACGCCCGGCCTGCAAAGGGACTGGACAAACGACGGGCGCCGCATCACAGGATACGGCGCCCGGTTCAGTTTTGCATGTGCGGTTCAGGCCGCCTCAGACCACGTCGAAGACCAGCGGCCGGACCTGCCGGAACAACCCGGTTTCCTTGAGCTTTCCGGCAACCGCGTCAGGCAAGGCCGCATCGACATAAAGCAGCGCAATCGCCTCGCCCCCGGCCTCTTTGCGGCCCAGGGTAAAGTTGGCGATGTTGACGCCACCCTCGCCCAGGGTCTGACCCAAGGTGCCGATGATGCCCGGCACGTCCTCGTTGGTGGTATAGACCATGTGCGAGCCGATCTCGGCGTCGATGTTGATGCCCTTGATCTGGATGAAGCGCGGCTTGCCGTCGCTGAACACGGTCCCGGCGATCGAACGTTCGCGGGTCTCGGTCACGATGGTCAGCTTGATATAGCCCTCGAAGGCGCCCGACTTGTCCTGATTGGTGGTGCTGATCTTGATCCCGCGTTCCTTGGCGATCACCGGGGCGCTGACCATGTTCACCTCGGGGTTCACGCTTTTCATGATGCCGGCCACGGTCGCGCAGTTGAGCGCGTCGAGGTTCATCTGCGATGCAACGCCATCATAGAGGATGTTGATCGCCTTGATCGGCTCATCGGTCATCTGGCCGATGAAGGCGCCCAGGTGGCCGGCCAGCTGGATCCAGGGGCCCATCACCTTGGCCTCTTCGGCGGTGACCGAGGGCATGTTCAGCGCGTTCTGCACAGCGCCGGTCAGCAGGTAATCGGACATCTGTTCGGCCACCTGCAGGGCGACGTTTTCCTGTGCCTCGGTGGTGGCGGCGCCCAGGTGCGGGGTGCAGACCACGTTGGGCAGGCCAAAGAGCGGGTTCTCGGTCGCCGGTTCCTTGGAGAACACGTCAAAGCCGGCCCCGGCCACATGGCCCGATTTCAGCAGCTCCGCCAGCGCCTCTTCGTCGACCAGGCCACCGCGGGCGCAGTTGATGATGCGCACGCCCTTCTTGGTCTTGGCCAGGTTTTCCTTGCCCAGGATGTTGCGGGTCTGGTCGGTCAGCGGCACGTGCAGGGTAATGAAGTCGGCGCGCTTGAGCAGGTCGTCGAGATCCTCGATCTTCTCGACGCCCATCTTGTCGGCCTTCTCCTCGCTGAGGAAGGGATCATAGGCGATGACCTTCATCTTGAGCCCGCGGGCCCGGTCGCAGACGATGCCGCCGATGTTGCCGGCGCCGATCACGCCCAGGGTCTTGTTGGTCAGTTCGACGCCCATGAACTTGGACTTTTCCCACTTGCCGGCCTGGGTACTGGCGCTGGCCTCGGGGATCTGGCGGGCGACGGCGAACATCATCGCGATCGCGTGTTCGGCGGTGGTGATCATGTTGCCGAACGGCGTGTTCATCACGATCACGCCTTTTTTCGACGCCGCTTCCTTGTCGACGTTGTCGGTGCCGATGCCGGCGCGGCCGATGACCTTGAGGTTATCCGCCTTCTCGAGGATCTTTTCGGTCACCTTGGTGGCCGAACGAATGGCAAGGCCATCGTACTGACCGATGATCTCGGCCAGTTTCTCCTTGTCCTTGCCCACGTCGGGCATGAAATCCACGTCGATGCCGCGATCGCGGAAGATCTGGACGGCGGTTTCGCTGAGCTTGTCGCTGACGAGTACTTTGGGGGCCATCTGTCTGGTCCTTTGCATATGAATAGGGGAAAGGCGCGCCCCGGATCGGGTCCGGGGCGGCTGGGGATCAGGGAAATGCAGGGGCGCGGTTACGCCTGAGCTTCGAGCACTTCCTCGAAGGCCCATTTGAGCCAGAGCGTCAGTTTCTCGACATCCGCCGCCTCGATGGTCGCACCGCACCAGATACGCAGGCCGGCCGGCGCATCGCGATAGGCACCGATGTCATAGGCCGCGTCATAGGTTTCCAGCTTCTTGGCAACCGCCTTGGCGAAGGCCGCCGGATCGGCGATCCGATCATCGGTGAACTTCAGGCAGACAGAGGTGTTCGAGCGCGTCGCCGGATCCTCGGCCAGGTTGGCGAGCCAGTCATTCCGGTCACAGAAATCCCACAGCACCTTGGCGTTGGTATCGGCCCGTTTCATCAGTTCGGGCAGACCGCCGATCTTGCGCGCCCAGTCCAGCGCGACGAGGTAATCCTCGACCGCGAGCATGGAGGGGGTGTTGATGGTGGCACCGGTAAAGATGCCCTCGATCAGCTTGCCGCCCTTGGTCAGGCGGAAAATCTTGGGCAGCGGCCAGGCGGGGGTATAGCTTTCCAGCCGCTCCACCGCACGCGGCGACAGGATCAGCATGCCGTGGGCCGCTTCGCCGCCCATCACCTTTTGCCAGGAGAAGGTGGTCACATCCAGCTTGTCCCAGGGCAGGTCCTGGGCAAAGGCGGCAGAGGTGGCATCGCAGATGGTCAGGCCGGCGCGGTCCGTCGGGATCGCATCGCCGTTTGGCACGCGCACGCCCGAGGTGGTGCCGTTCCAGGTGAAGACGACGTCATTGTCGAAATCGACGGTCGCAAGGTCGACGATCTGGCCATAGTCGGCGGTTTTCACCTCGGCGTCGATCTTGAGCTGCTTGACCACGTCGGTGACCCAGCCGGAGCCGAAGCTTTCCCAGGCCAGCATCTCGGCCTTGCGGGCGCCCAGCATCGACCACAGCGCCATTTCGACCGCGCCGGTGTCCGAGGCCGGCACGATGCCGATCTTGTAGTCGGCCGGGATGCCGAGGATCTCGCGCGTGCCCTCGATGGCCGCCTTCAGCTTGTCCTTGCCGACAGCGGCACGGTGCGAGCGGCCGAGTGCGGCGTCAGCGAGCATGTCCAGGTTGAATTGGGGAATCTTGGCACAGGGGCCAGAGGAAAAACGCGGATTGGCCGGCCGCGATGCCGGTTTGTGCATAGCCATTTCAGCTACCCTTCCAGATAAGCGCCCCTCGTTGGGGAGGGGTGTCCCGCCGACGCGTATACGGACGATTCGGGCGGCACGCAACATGGCTGATGTCGCAATTTCCGGTCAAAATGTCGCTTTGGAAAGGTGCAGGGTGCGCCTTGCTTCCGATCGGAAACCCCCGGACCCGATGCGGCGGGCCACTGCGGCATTGCCGCCGGGCCGCCGGACTGGTTTTCTAGGAGCGACGGCAACCGGCACCCCGAAGGAACAGGCACATGCAGACACAGGGGCTCAACAGACTACTGGTGGTGACCTGCTCGGTCGCGCTGATGCTGATGATCGGCTGGCTGCTGCGGATCGGTCAGTCGATCCTGCTGCCGGTGCTGGTGGCGGTGATCGTGGTCTATGTCCTGACCACCGCCGCCGACGCGCTGGAGCGCCTGCCGCTGGTGGGGCGGCTGCGTCGACGCTGGCGCCGGCTGATCGTGCTGACGGGCATCGTTGCCAGCGTGCTGGTCCTGGCCTCGTTCATCACCACCAATGCCGCCGCAATCTCGGCCGCGATCCCGGGCTACGCAGAGAATTTCGATGCGCTGCAGGCCCGGTTGCTGCATCTGTTGGGGGTCGACGAACTGCCCAGCTGGGCGCAGCTTTCGCAACGGCTGCTCGACCTGCTGGACAGCACCTCGCTGATGCCCGCCGCCCTTGCGACCATCACCAACGCCGGCTCTGTCGTGCTCGCCGCCGCGCTCTATGCCGTCTTCATCGTGGCCGAGCTGGACGGGCTGCCGGAAAAGACCCGCCGCGCGCTGGATCGCAGCGAACAGGCCGAGCACATGCTGGAGGTGGTACAGCAGATCAACGACCGCATCGGCGGTTACCTGGCTGCCAAGACGCTGGTGAACGTGATCCTCGGGCTGGTCTCGCTGGCGGTTCTCTGGGCGCTGGGAATCGATTTTCCGGTGTTCTGGGCGCTGGTGATCGCGCTGCTGAACTACATCCCCTATATCGGCTCGGTCGTCGCAGTGGCCTTTCCGGTGACCACCAGCCTTGTGCAGTTCGCCTCTTTTGGGCACGCCGCGCTGGCGCTGGTTGCGCTGATGATCCCGCAGATGGCGGTCGCCTATTACATCGAGCCGAAGTTCCTGGGCAAATCGGTCAACCTCAGCCCGTTCACGGTGCTGCTGTCGCTGGCGATCTGGACCGCGCTCTGGGGGATGATGGGGGCGATCCTTGCGATCCCGCTGACCGCGATGGTGATGATCATCCTGGCCGAGCTTCCCAGCGTGCGCTTTGTCGCGGTGCTGATGTCGGAAACCGGCGATCCGTGAGGGTCGCAGTCGCGGGGGCTGGCAAATTCCCTGCCGCTGACGTTATTACCGGCGCGACCCTGCACCATGACCGGAGCGCCACATGTATATCGCCACCCTGCTGACCGCCCCCACCGGGCCCGAGATCGACCCGGCGCTGGTCTCGTCGCTGCGCAATGCCTGGGGCGGAGGCGACGCGGTCTGGCTGGCGCCGGGACATGCGGTGGAATTCCCCCTGCCGGCGATTCCCGACAACCGCTGGGAGGTTTGGGACGAGGTGCAGAAAATGCGCGTCGATCTCGTCGTTCAGTCTGCCGAGGGGCGCCGGAAACGGATGCTGATTGCCGACATGGACAGCACCATGATCCAGCAGGAATGCATCGACGAGCTGGCCGACATGGCCGGAGTCGGTGACCGGGTCAAGGAAATCACCGCCCGCGCGATGAACGGCGAGCTGGATTTCGAAGGCGCCCTGACCGAGCGTGTCGGGTTGCTCAAAGGATTGCCCGAAACGGTGATCGCACAGGTGCTGAAAGAACGGATCACCCTGATGCCGGGGGGGCGTGAGCTGGTGGCCACGATGCGGGCGGGCGGTGCCTTTGCGCTGCTGGTCTCGGGCGGGTTCACCGCCTTTACCCGGTCGGTCGCCGCACAGCTCGGGTTCGACGAGAACCGCGCCAACACGCTGCTGGTCGAGAGCGGCACGCTGACCGGCGATGTCCAGCGCCCGATCCTTGGCCGAGCGGCCAAGGTCGAGGCGCTGGAACAGGTCACCGCGCGGCTGGGTATCGCTGAATCGGAGGTGATCGCCGTGGGCGACGGCGCCAACGATCTGGGCATGCTGGGCCGGGCCGGCACCGGCGTGGCGCTGCATGCCAAGCCCACGGTCGCGGCGCAATGCGACGTGCGGGTGAACTTCGGCGACTTGACCGCGCTGCTCTACCTTCAGGGCTATGCGCGGGAGGAATTCGCGACGGTCTAACCGGGGCGCCGCGCCACCACGAAAAGCGATTCCCGCGCCCCGGTAAAGGTGCACGACTGTTCCAGCACGAACCCGGCGCGGGTGATCGCCGCCTCCAGTTCGGGGCCCTTGAACACCCTGACGTAGGGCGCCTTGCCGAACAGCTGCATCACCCGGATCAGCGGGCGCAGCAGCGGGTTCATCTGGCCGAGGCAGCCAGACTTGGAAATGAACAGCCCGCCCGGTTTTACTTGGCGGTAGATCGCCGCGAGCGCCCCGTCGAGATCCTCGATCAGGTGCAGCAGGTTGAAGGCCAGCACCGCGTCATAGGGCTCCTCCCCTTCCCCCACCTCCGCGATGCCGGCAGAAGCGAAACGCAGGTTCGCCGCCCCCGCCGCGCGGCGTTTCTCTTCGGCGATGGCGATCATCTCGGGCGAGAGGTCGGTGGCGGTCAGCGTCTGGACGTGGGGCGCGAGTTTCAGCGCGGTGGTCCCGGTGCCACAGCCCAGTTCCAGCACCCGGTCGCTGGGGGTGAGCAGCGCGGCGGTCGCGGCAAGGGTTTCGCTGTAGGCGGTCGGGTTACGAACCGGGCGCTTGGCGTATTTCGCCGCGATCCCGTCCCAGAAGACAACAGAAGGGCTCATCTTTTTATCCTATCACAATCGGTGACAGCGGGATATCAATGCACAGGCTTTTGGGAATTGCCCGTTTTCGCATCCACAGTATACGGTTTTGCATGAATTGGAGCAGCATCCGGTTTGACTGGAACCAGGCGCGCGCCTTTCTGGTGACCGCGGAAGAGGGGTCGCTCTCGGCCGCGGCGCGGGCCTTGGGGATGACCCAGCCGACGCTGGGCCGCCAGGTCGCGGCGCTGGAGGAACGGCTGGGCGTCCAGTTGTTCGACCGGACCGGACGAGCGCTGCAACTGACCGAGGCCGGGCTGGAATTGCTGGAACAGGTGCGCCACATGGGCGAGGCCGCCGGGCAGTTCTCGCTGATCGCCACCGGCCAAAGCGAGGCGATCGAGGGGCATGTGACCATTACCGCCGGCGATATCACCGCCGCGCTGATCCTGCCGCCCGCGCTGATCCGGCTATCGCGGGAGGCCCCCGGAATCACCGTCGAGGTGGTCGCCTCGAACGAGGTGCAGAACCTGCGCCGGCGCGAGGCCGACATCGCCATCCGCCACCTGCGCCCCGACCAGCCCGACCTGATCGCCCGCAAGCTCAGGCAGGAAGAGGCGCGCTGCTATGCCACCGGCGCCTATCTCGCGCGCTATGGCGAACCGACCGATCCGGGCAATCTGAACGGCGCATATTTTGCGGCGTTCGAGCCGCTGGGGCGTTTCGTGACCGAGATGCAGGCGCGGGGGCTGGTGCTGAGCCGCGACAATGTCCGGGTGTCCTCGGCCAGTGGCATGGTGCTGCTCGAGATGATCCGGCGCGGCGAGGCGATCGGGGTATTGACGCCCACGATCGCGGCCCATGTCCCCGGTGCGCGCCCGATCCTGCCGGGGTTCACGCCGATCCCGGTGCCCTCCTGGCTGGTCAGCCATCGGGAGTTGCGGACCAACCGGCGCATCCGCCTGGTCTTTGACCTGCTGGTCGAGGAACTCAGCGGCTGAGCAACCCCGCTGCCGGGCGGGTTTCGCCTACCTCCATCTTGCGGCGGTTCAGGATCGGCGGGTTCAGCCGCCGCGCGGTCGCCGGATGATCAGGGTCGAGCACGCCCAGCCCGGTCAGGATCGCGGCGATGGCGCATTCGCTGGCCCGGGTCGCACCATCGGCGATCTTGAGCGCGACGCCCAGCCGCCGTTCCGGCAGGATCGCGACGAACACCCCCTCGGCCCCGGTCTTGACCGCGACGCGGCCCTCCATCGCGCGCATCAACTCGGTACAGGCGCGCCCCTCGCCGGCGACAAGGTCGGGGTGGGCGACCATCGCCGCGACAAGCTGTTGCGCCGCCATGCTCTGGCGGTCACTCCGGTCGCCGGCACTGGCGAACCACGCCATCGCCCGCGCCAGCCCGTGCAGCGTGGTCTGGAAATTCGGCGCCGAGCAGCCGTCGATTCCATAGCCGGGGCTGGCCGCACCGGTGACCTCTTCGAAGGCGTCGCGCACCGCGCGCTGCACCGGGTGGTCGATCTCGCAGTACTCCGGCCCTGCGCCCATGTGCTGCGCCAGGGTCAGGAACCCGCAATGCTTGCCCGAGCAGTTGTTGTAGTACTGGCACGGTTCCTCGTGCCCGCGGATCAGCGCATAGCGCGCCTCACGGTCATCGGGCATCTGCGAACCGCATCGGAAATCGCTGTCGCCCAGCCCCAGGTCACCCAGCCAGGCCCGCACCCGCGAGGTATGGATCTCAGCCCCATTGTGCGAGGCGCAGGCCAGTGCCAGCTGCTCCGACCGCAACCCGTATTTCGCCGCCGCCCCGGAGGTCACCAGCGGCAGCGCCTGGATCATCTTGCACGAGCTGCGCGGATAGATCAGTGCCTGCGCATCGCCCCAGGCCTGCACGATCTGGCCGCTGTCGTCGCAGACGACGCCATGTCCAAGATGCCGGCTTTCCAACAGGTCGGCCCGCCAAAGTTCGGCCATCGGGACTGGTTCGGTCATGAAATGCTCCGGATTTTGGCGAATTCCCGCCAATCGCTCTTTCGCCCGTGGCGCAAGTTACGTTACTGTGCGTATGTCGGCAAGCGTCGGGTGCGCGACGGGACAGACGGCGAAACAAACGCCGCGTGCGCCCCTTGGAATTGAGGTAACGGACAGTCTGGGAGGCTGGACACATGGGATTGAAACACGCCCGCGCGCTGGCGGGCCTGTGCATGGCCGGAATGGCCGCAACCTTCGCAGCAACCAATGCAATCGCGCAGGAAGAAAGCACCAACCGCGTGGCAGCAGAAACCGATTGGAGCGTCTTCGTCGAGGCCGATCCAAAGGAATGCTGGAGCGTCTCCGCCCCCAAGGAAACCGTGAATACCCGCGACGGACGCGTGGTGGCGGTGCGGCGCGGTGACATCCTGCTGTTCGTGTTTTACCGGCCGGGCGCCGGGGTCAAGGGACAGGTCACCTTTACCGGCGGCTACCCCTTTGCCGACGGCTCGACCGTGAACCTGGATATCGGCGGCACCGAGTTCGAGCTGTTCACCGACGGGGAATGGGCCTGGCCCGCAACCGAGGCCGATGATGCCAAGATCATCACCGCGATGAAGCGGGGCACCAGTGCGATCCTGACCGCGCGCTCGACCCGCGGCACCCAGACCAAGGATACCTTTTCGCTGCTGGGGTTCACCGCCGCGGTCGAGGATGCCGAGAAGCGCTGCTCCAACTGATCGGCCACGATGCGGACTCCATGATCGGCCGCGCCCCGGCGGGTGCGGCTGAATCCTTTTGAAATCGGCGCAAAACCCTATATAGGGGCCATTCCGCACCGATAACCGCGAAAGCCGCCGCCCATGTCCGCCCCCGACCCCGTGACCACACCGATCACCCAGGATGTCATGACGATTCCCCGCAAGCTGCCGGAGGGACCGGTGAACCTTGTCGGGTTGACCCGCGACCAGATGCGCGCAGCGTTCATCGCGGCGGGCACGCCCGAGAAGCAGTCGAAGATGCGGGTAAACCAGGTCTGGCAGTGGATCTATCAGTGGGGTGTGCGCGATTTCGCGCAGATGACCAACCTTGCCAAGCCCTATCGCGCCCTGCTGGCCGAGCATTTCACCATCGAGATCCCCGAGATGGTGAGCCGACAGGTCAGCAGCGACGGCACCCGAAAATACCTGGTGCGCATCGCCGGCGGGCACGAGGTCGAGGTGGTCTACATCCCCGAAGAGGATCGCGGCACGCTTTGCGTCTCGTCTCAGGTGGGATGCACGCTGACCTGTTCGTTCTGCCACACCGGCACGCAGAAACTGGTGCGCAACCTGACCGCCGGCGAGATCATCGGCCAGGTGATGATGGCGCGCGACGACCTGGGTGAATGGCCGGTGCCCGGGGCGCCCAAGGATGAGACCCGGCTGTTGTCCAACATCGTGCTGATGGGGATGGGCGAGCCGCTTTACAATTTCGAGAACGTGCGCGACGCGATGAAGATCGCGATGGACCCCGAGGGGATCCAATTGTCGCGCCGTCGCATCACCCTGTCGACCAGCGGCGTGGTGCCCGAGATCGCCCGCACCGCGCAGGAGATCGGATGTCAGCTGGCGATTTCGTTCCACGCCACCACCGACGAGGTGCGCAACGTGCTTGTCCCGATCAACAAGC
This sequence comes from Aquicoccus sp. SU-CL01552, assembly GCF_040365005.1. Taxonomy (NCBI): domain Bacteria; kingdom Pseudomonadati; phylum Pseudomonadota; class Alphaproteobacteria; order Rhodobacterales; family Paracoccaceae; genus Aquicoccus; species Aquicoccus sp. SU-CL01552. The sequence goes on from NZ_BAABWV010000003.1 coordinate 230,243, forward strand.
GCTGGAACATCGAGGAACTGCTGGCCGCGCTGGCGAGCTATCCCAAGGTGTCCAATTCCGAGCGTATCACCTTTGAATACGTGATGCTGAACGGGGTGAACGATACCGACGAGGATGCGCGCCGCCTGATCAAGCTGATCAAGGATCACGGCATCCCGGCCAAGATCAACCTGATCCCGTTCAACGAATGGCCCGGCGCCCCCTACAAGCGGTCGTCCAACAACCGCATCCGCGCATTTGCCGACATCATCTACAAGGCCGGCTATGCCAGCCCGATCCGCACCCCGCGCGGCGAGGACATCATGGCCGCCTGCGGCCAGTTGAAATCCGCCACCGAACGCGAACGCAAGTCGCGCAAGCAGATCGCGGCCGAGGCCGGGCTGAAGGGCTGACACTTCCGGGTGTTCCCGAGGCGCAAGGAACCGCCGATGTGCGGAATTGCGCCGTGGCCGCTCTGTGCTACTATCCGCGCTCAGGGAGGAATGGCGCGGGTGTTGGAGTTTACCCACAATACGTGGCTGGTCGCGGCGTCTTTCGCCGTGGCCCTGTTCGCAGGGTTCAGCGGGCTGTCGCTACTGCGCGGGGCCTCCCTCATGCCCATCGTGCAGCGCAAGTTCCTGGTCGCCGTGGCGGCGATCGTTCTGGGCGGCGGCATCTGGTCGATGCACTTCGTCGCCATGCTGGGCCTGCAACTGCCCGAGTTGTTCTATTATGACGGGCTGATCACGCTGATGTCGGCGCTGGTCGCCATCCTGATGGTGGGGTTGGCGCTTCTGGTGCTGCACTTCGCGCGGCGCACACCGGTCACGATCACGGCGGCCGGTTGCATCATGGGGGCCGGCATCGTGGCCATGCATTACATCGGCATGCTGGGGATGGAGATGTGCGGGCCGGTCTTTCGGCCGCTTGGCGTGGGGGTGGCGCTGGTCGCGGCGCTGGCCCTGTCGAGCCTGGCAGTCTGGGTCGCCTATGGGTCGCGGACGCGTGGGCATATCCTGCTGGGCACGCTCTGTTTCGCCGCTGCCGTCGTCTCGATGCATTTCATCGCGATGACGGGCACGCAGTTCTACCGCTCGGACGTGGCTTCGACGGCGGGCCCGATTCTGAGCAACGCCGTGCTGGCGATGCTGGTCACGGTGTCGTCCTTCGTCATCAGCGGCGTGTCGCTGCTCAGCGGTGTGTCGTTCTTCGGCTCCGGCGCCGTTTCCAATGCCCCGGAGCCGGACGCGGAGGCCGCCGAATCGTCGCCCGGTCCATCCGCAACGCTGCCGGAAACGAGCCCGACCGCCCTGCCCGTTCCTTACGAGCGGGATGGAACCACGCGGTTCGCCGAGTCCGCGACCATCGCCGCAGTCCGGGCCGAGGGCCATTACACCGTGCTCTATACCGGCAAGGACAAGTTCCTGTGTCCCTGGTCCATTTCCGAGGCCTACAGCCGGCTCAAACCGCATCGGTTCATCCGCGTGCACCGGTCGTACCTGATCAACCCGGCCTATGTCAGCGAGTTCCAGCGCACCAAGGATACCGGCGTCTGTTTCTTCAAGAACACCGAGTCCCTCGCCAAGGCGCCGGTCAGCCGCTCGCGCCTGGCTGATGTGCGCGAGGCCCTGGGCGTCTGAATTCGCAACTCGCGCAGGTTATTCGCAACTCGTGCAGAAAGCCGCGACATTCGGGCGCGGGTGTTTGGCGGCGGGCCGGTCTTCCCTGACCCTCGAGTGACGACATCGACAGCGATGCCGCAGGGAGGACCATCATGATACCAGCCGGGTTCGAGTATCATCGACCCGCCGATCTGACGTCGGCGATAGACATTCTGAAACAGCATGGAGACGAGGCGCGCGTGGTCGCGGGCGGGCACAGCCTGATCCCGATGATGAAGCTGCGCATGGCCGAGTTGGGCCATCTCGTCGACTTGCAGGACATCGACGCGATGAGGGGCATCGCGGTTGCGGGCGACGCCGTCACCATCGGCGCAATGACCACGCAGCACGAGATGATCGTGCACGACGGGCTTGCCGCCGCACTGCCGATCCTGCGCGAGGCGGCGCTGCAGATCGCCGACCCCCAGGTACGCTACCTTGGCACCATCGGCGGCAATGTCGCCAACGGCGATCCGGGCAACGACATGCCCGGGCTGATGCAGTGCCTGGACGCACGCTTTGACCTGACCGGCCCCGACGGTACGCGGCAGGTGGCGGCGCGCGATTTCTACGAGGCCGCCTATTTCACCGCCCGCGAGGACGAGGAGATCCTGACCGCGATCATCATCCCGACCCCCGCGCCGGGCACCGGGTACGCCTATGCCAAGCAAAAACGCAAGATCGGCGACTATGCCACCGCCGCCGCCGCCGTGCTGGTGGACAACGGCAGCGCATCGGTTGCCATGACCAACCTGGCCGATACGCCGATCTGGTCGGAGGCGGCGGGTGCCGCGCTGGCCGCCGGAGATATCGAGGGCTGTGTCGCGGCCATGCTGGGCGCCATCGACCCGCAAGAGGACATGCGCGGCCCGGTCGCGTTCAAGAAACACGTCGCAGCGGTGGTTCTGCGCCGCGCCATCGACAGCGCGCTGTCGCGCCGGTCGTAAGGGAGGCAAATCCATGAGCAAGATGCACGTCAAATTCAACCTCAATGGCCAGGAGGTCGAGGGGCTCGCCGAACCGCGCACCCTGTTGATCCACTTCCTGCGCGAGAACCTGAGGGTCACCGGGCCGCACATCGGCTGCGAAACCAGCCATTGCGGCGCCTGCACCGTCGATATGAACGGCAAGTCGGTGAAATCCTGCACCGTCTTCGTCGGCCAGGCGAACGGAACCGAGATTACCACTGTCGAGGGGCTGACCAATGCCGACGGCAGCCTCGGCGTGATCCAGGAGATGTTCCGCGAACATCACGGTCTGCAATGCGGTTTCTGCACGCCGGGCATGATCACCCGCGCCCATCGCCTGCTTCAGGAGAACCCGGACCCGACCGAGGACGAGGTGCGGTTCGGCATGGCCGGCAACCTGTGCCGCTGCACCGGCTACCAGAACATCGTCAAGGCCATCCTGGCCTCGGCCGAACAGCTCAATGCCATGAAGGAGGCTGCGGAATGAAGGACGAGGTTCAAACCCCCGAAGATCGCAGTGCCAACCTCAAGGGGATGGGCTGTTCGCGCAAGCGCGTCGAGGACGTGCGCTTTACCCAAGGCAAGGGAAACTACGTCGACGACATCAAGCTTGACGGGATGCTGGTCGGCGATTTCGTCCGCTCTCCCTATGCCCATGCGCGGGTGACGTCGATCGAGACCGAAGCGGCGCTCAAGGTGCCCGGCGTGCTGGCGGTGCTGACCGCCGCGGACCTGGAACCGCTCGGGCTGCACTGGATGCCGACGCTGGCCGGTGACAAGCAGATGGTTCTGGCCGACGGCAAGGTGCTGTTCCAGGGCCAGGAGGTGGCCTTTGTCGTCGCCACCGACCGCTATGCCGCCGCCGATGGCGTCGCCGCCGTCGAGGTCGACTACGAGGAACTGCCGGTCGTCACCGACCCGTTCAAGGCGATGGACCCGGATGCCCCGGTGCTGCGCGAGGACCTGGAGGGCCAGACCGAGGGCGCCCACGGTCCGCGCCGCCATCACAACCACATCTTCACCTGGGAGATGGGCGACAAGGACGCGACCGAACAGGTGCTGGACGAGGCCGAGGTGGTGGCCGAGGAGATGGTCTATTACCACCGCACCCACCCGATGCCGCTGGAAACCTGCGGCTGCGTCGCCTCGATGGACAAGGTCACCGGCAAGCTGACCCTCTGGGGCACCTTCCAGGCTCCGCATGCGGTGCGCACGGTCGCCTCGCTGATCTCGGGCATTGCCGAGCACAACATCCGTGTCATCAGCCCCGATATCGGCGGCGGTTTCGGCAACAAGGTCGGCGTCTATCCCGGTTACATCTGTTCCATCGTCGCCTCGATCGTCACTGGCAAGCCGGTGAAATGGGTCGAAAGCCGGATGGACAACCTGATGTCCACCGCCTTTGCCCGCGACTACTGGATGCAGGGCAAGATCTCGGCCACGAAAGAGGGCAAGATCACCGGGCTGTGGTGCCACACCACCGCCGATCACGGCGGTTTCGATGCCTGCGCCGACCCGACCAAGTTCCCGGCCGGGTTCATGAACATCTGCACCGGCTCCTATGACATCCCGGTGGCCTACCTGGCGGTCGACGGTGTCTATACCAACAAGGCGCCGGGCGGGGTGGCCTATCGCTGTTCGTTCCGGGTGACCGAGGCGGCCTATTTCATCGAACGGATGATCGAGGTGCTGGCGATCAAGCTGGGCATGGATGCCGCCGAGCTGCGCCGCATCAACTTCATCCGCGAGGAGCAGTTCCCCTATCAGTCGGCACTGGGCTGGGAATACGATTCCGGCAATTACCACGCCGCCTGGGACAAGGCGCTGAAGGCGGTGGGCTATGACGAGCTGCGCGAGGAACAGGCGCAGCGGATCGCGGATTTCAAGGCCGGCAAGACCCGCAAGCTTATCGGCATCGGCCTGACGCATTTCACCGAGATCGTCGGTGCCGGACCGGTCAAGAACTGCGATATCCTCGGGCTTGGCATGTTCGACAGTTGCGAGATCCGCATTCACCCCACCGGCTCGGCCATCGCGCGGCTGGGCACCATCAGCCAGGGCCAGGGCCACGCCACCACCTTTGCCCAGATCATCGCCAGCGAGATCGGCATTCCCGCCGACGACATCACGCTGGAGGAGGGCGACACCGACACCGCGCCATACGGATTGGGCACCTATGGCTCGCGCTCGACCCCGGTGGCGGGGGCGGCCACGGCGATGGCGGCGCGCAAGATCCGCGCCAAGGCGCAGATGATCGCGGCCTATCTGCTCGAGGTGCACGACGACGACGTCGAGTTCGATGTCGACCGTTTCGTGGTCAAGGGGGCGCCGGAACGGTTCAAGACGATGAAGGAAATCGCCTTTGCCTCCTACAACCAGCCGATTCCGGGGCTTGAACCGGGGCTGGAGGCGGTCAGTTATTACGATCCGCCGAACATGACCTATCCCTTCGGCGCCTATATCTGCGTGATGGAGATCGACGTGGACAGCGGCGAGCATCAGGTGCGCAAGTTCTACGCGCTGGACGATTGCGGCACCCGGATCAATCCGATGATCATCGAGGGCCAGGTCCATGGCGGCGCCACCGAAGGCTATGCCATCGCGATGGGGCAGGAGATCGCCTATGACGACATGGGCAACCACAAGAGCGCGACGCTGATGGATTTCTTCGTCCCGACCTCGTGGGAAACGCCGCATTACACCACCGACTTCACGGTCACCCCCAGCCCGCATCACCCGATCGGCGCCAAGGGGGTGGGGGAAAGCCCGAACGTCGGGTCTGTCCCGGCGTTTTCCAACGCGGTGCACGATGCGTTTCGTCCGTTCGGCCTGGTTCAGAGCCACATGCCGCACGATCAATGGCGCATCTGGACGATCGCCGACACGCTTGGCCTGCACGGCTGAGGGAAATTCGCCGCCCGTCACCGGGGATGGGGCGGACGGCGATTTGCAGGCGGATCAATCATGACAGTCGACACCCATATCGCCCTGAAAGAGGCCCTTGGCCGGATCGGCTATGTTGCCGAGGACACCCTTGCGATGGCGCTTCATCTCGCGCTGTCGCTGGGGCGGCCACTGCTGCTGGAGGGGCCTGCCGGGGTCGGCAAGACCGAGGTGGCGAAGGCCCTCACGGAACACCTCGGAGCAAGGTTGATCCGCCTGCAATGTTACGAGGGGCTCGATTCCTCGCACGCGATCTACGAATGGAATTACCAGCGCCAGTTGCTGGCGATCCGGGCCGATCACGCCAGCGAAGAGGCGCTGTTTTCCGACAGGTTCCTGCTCAAGCGGCCGCTGCTCGAGGCCATCACACAGGACGAGCCGCCGGTTCTTCTGATCGACGAGATCGACCGCGCCGACGAGGAGTTCGAAGCCTATCTGCTGGAGATCCTGTCCGATTTCCAGGTCACCATACCCGAGACCGGCACCATCACCGCCACCGCCCGTCCAGTGGTGATCCTGACCGCCAACGGCACCCGCGACCTGTCGGACGCGCTGCGGCGCCGGTGCCTGTATTCCTACATCGATTACCCAGACCGTGACACGGAACTGGCGATCCTCGCCAGGCGCGGTCCGAAGCTCGAGGCCCGGCTCGCCCGCCAGATCGTCGGCGTGGTGCAGGCGCTGCGGCGCGAGGAGCTGGAAAAGACACCCGGAATCGCCGAAATGCTGGACTGGGCCGCCGCGCTTGCCGGGCTGGGCATCAACGACCTGGCCGAGGATCGCGCGACGGTTCAGGCGACGCTGGTCTGCCTGTTGAAAACCGCCGCCGACCGCGATGCCGCCCCCGCCGAAGTCCTCGACCGCATCATCGGCAAGGTGGCGTGATGGGCGTGACCCGCTTTCCCGCGCGCGCCGAAGGGCTGGCCGACCGGATGACCGGGTTCATCGCGCATCTGCGCATGAACGGCATGAAGCTGGGCCCGGGCGAGACAGCGGATGCGCTGGCGGTGCTGGGGGCGGTGAACGCAACCGATCCCGCCGAGGCCCGGCTGGCGCTGAAATCGCTGATCGTGCCCGATGCCGAAGGCTGGCGGCGGTTCGACGCGTTGTTCGATGCCTATTGGTTCAACAGCGGCAAGACCCGGAGCGGCACCGCCAATGCCCATGTCCGGGTGCAATCGGCGCGGCCCACCCTGTGGCAGGACCATTTCGAGGCACCGGGCGACGGGGCCGCCGACAGCGACGGCGACACCACCCCCGGCGAGGGAGAGGGAGAGGCCGAGGGTATCGACGGCCGATTGATCGCCACCCGCACCGACAACCTGCGCAAGCGCGACCTGCGCGAGGTGATGGACGAAGACAGCCGGCGCGAGGCGGAACGCGCCGCCGAGGTGCTGGCCCGTTCCATCCGCGACCGTCGCTCGCGCCGGCGCCGGCAGGCCCGGCGCGGGGAAATGGCGGACCTGCGCCGCACCCTGCGCGCGAGCCTTGCCCGTGGTGGCGAGCCGATCGACCTGTTCCGCAAGCGGCGCCCGGACCGCCCGATGCGCATCGTGGTGCTCTGCGATGTCTCCGGGTCGATGCAACTCTATGCGCGGGTGTTCCTGGCCTTTCTCAAGGGGCTGGTCGATGCCGACACTACCGCCGACGCCTATCTGTTTCACACCCGGTTGATGCGGGTGACCGGCGCCCTGCGCGACCGCGACACGCTGCGCGCGGCGGAGCGGCTCAGCCTGATGGCCGAGGGGTTCGGCGGCGGCACCGATATCGGCGCCTCGCTGAACGCCTTTGTCGAGACCTATGCCGCCAGGGCGCTCACCCGGCGCAGCGTCGTCCTCATCCTGTCGGACGGCTATTGCACCGGCCCGCCGGAAAAATTGGCCGGGGCGCTGGCCCGGATCCGGCGCAAGGCGGGGCGCGTCGTCTGGCTGAACCCGCTGATGGGCTGGAAGGATTATGCCCCCGTCGCCGCCGCCATGGCGGCCGCCCTGCCCCATCTCGACGCGCATCTGCCCGCCAACACCATCGAGGCGTTGGCCGCCCTCGAACCGGAATTCGCACGGCTCTGAACAAAGGAAGAAACCATGGGATCCTTCGACATCTTCGATACGATCGACCAGCAACGCCGGGCCGGGCGCCCGTTCTGCGTGGCGACCGTGGTACGCACGGCGGACGTGACCTCGGCCAAGGCTGGCGCCAAGGCGGTGGTGACCGAGGCGGGCGAGATCCTGGGCCACCTGGGCGGCGCCTGCGTGAAACGCGCGGTGCTCAGCGCCGGGCAGATGGCGCTCGAAGCGGGCGAGACCCGGCTGATCCGAGTGAAGCCCTCGGAAAAGGTGGTCTCGCTCACCGATGCCGACGGCACCCAGGTGTTCCAGAGCGGCTGCCCCTCGGGTGGAACCGTGGATGTGCTGCTCGAACCCTTTGAACTGCCGCCCATGCTGGTGGTCTTTGGCGACACCCCGATCAGCCGGGCGCTGGCCGCGCATGCGGTGCTGGCCGGATATCGCCTCGCGCTGCCGGACGGTGCGGATGGCCCGCCGGAGGCCGCGCGTTTCGCCGGCAATGACATCTCGGCCCTGCTGCTCGGACCGCGCGATTTCGTCGTCGTCGCCAGCCAGGGCACCCAGGATCTGGCCTGCCTGCGCGCCGCGCTGGAAAGCCCGGCCACCCACGTCTCGATGGTCGCCTCGCGCCGCAAGGCCGACGCGCTGATCGCCAAGCTCGCCGCCGCCGGGATGGAGGCCGATCGCATCGCCCGGCTCAAGTCCCCGGCCGGCCTCGATATCCACGCCATAGACCCGCAGGAAATTGCCCTGTCGGTGATGGCCGAGATCGTCCAGTGGCGCAACACCGGGCGCAACACCCAAGGAGGAGAAGCAGATGAAAACCATGCGTAACTGGCTAAGGCGTCTTTGGACGCCGCGTGCGCCCGCCCTGACCGACGAGCAACGGCAGGAGATCCTGCTGCACAGCCACCCGAAATGCTGCTGAGAAAGGACTGAGAACACCATGGAGCTCAGCGACGAAATCACCATCAACGCGCCGAAATCGACCGTCTACGCGGCGCTCAACGATCCCGAGGTTCTCCGCCGCTGCATTCCCGGCTGCGAGGAGTTGATCCAGCATTCGCCAACGGAGCTCGAGGCGAAGGTCGTTCTCAAGATCGGCCCGGTCAAGGCCCGGTTCGCCGGGACCGTGACGCTCGACACCGCCGGCGCGCCCGATGGTTTCAGCCTGATGGGCGAGGGCAAGGGGGGCGCTGCGGGGTTCGCCAAGGGCGGCGCGGATGTCACCCTGACCGATGTCGAGGGCGGCACCCGACTGGCCTACAACGCCAAGGCCGATGTCGGCGGCAAGATCGCCCAACTGGGCAGCCGCCTGATCCGGGGAACCGCGGCCAAGCTCTCGGGCAAGTTCTTCACTGCGTTTGCGGCAGAGGTCTCCGAAAGCCCCGTCGGATGAGTACAGGTCCCGCACCCTTGTTTGGCGGCCCCTGACGCCGGGGTGGCGATTGCATCATCAGGACCTTGCGAGGTCCTTTGAAATGCCGCGCAGGTAGATCGCGAAGACCCCCGGGGCGGCGGCCTTCATCCGCTTCATGTCGCCGGCGATCAGGGATTGCATCACCAGCCCCTGAATCGTGCCGATGAAAAGCGTCGCGGCGGCCTCGACATCAAGGTCGTCGCGCAACTCTCCATTGGTCTTCCCGGCCGTGAGCAGGTCATGCAGGCGCGCGCCGTACTGCGCCATGAGGCTCTGCGCCAGGCGTTTCGCCGGAGTCTTGCGCGCCGCCTGAAGCTCGCCGAACAGCATCCGGGGCGCGCCGGGATGATCCGAGACAAATCCGATGTGGGCCAAAAACATCGCCTCCATCTTCCCGACCGGCGACTCGATATCCTTGGCGGCGCCGTCAATCCGGGTCATCAAGGTCCGCGTCACCCAGTCCATCACCGCCGTCCAGATCGCGTCCTTGTTCGGAAAATGACGAAAGATCGCGCCCTGCGTCAGCTTCATGTGCTTGGCGATCGCGGCGGTCGTGATGGTGTCCGGGTTGGTCGATGCGGCAAGGTCGATGACCGCCTCGACGGTCACGTTCCGGCGCTCCTCGGCCGGGATCTTCTTCTGCCTGGTCTTGGTCACCTGAAAACCTCCGTTTGCCCGGCTGGCACAATCCTCGATCTCGTTGCCGATAATACAGAGGTTCCGTCGGTGGCCGAAAGGACCGATCACGCTCCGCCCAATTTTTCCGCTGTCTGGGGCAAGCGCCTCAATGCGCCCGGTCCGGAGACATACGACAGAGCGCCTGCGCGGGCCACGCACATCGCCCAATTCTTGGTCGGCACCATGGCTTGACTCAGTATAGTAATCACTTACTATCTCACGCCGATGGCCGGCAATGTCGAAAATCAGGCAGGCCCAGATGCGGCCGCCGGAGATCAGGAGGGCTTATGGGAAAAACGCGATGGACACTCCGGGCGGTGGCGGGTGTTGCTGTCCTGTTCGGCCTTCTGACCATGGTGTCGGGGGGGCGTGCCCTGTTCGGTACGCCCGAGATGCGCGCCGCTGTCGGTGACGCGGTCCCATTCGTTCTGTGGTTCAATTTCCTGGCGGGTTTTGCCTATGTCGCCGCGGGTGTCGGTCTGTTCATGGTGCGGTCCTGGGCCATCCGGTTGTCGGTCGCGATCCTTGTGAGCACGCTCCTGATCATGGTCGCGTTCTGGATCCATGTGGCGTTCGGAGGGGCCTATGAGATCCGCACCGCCGGGGCCTTGGGCCTGCGCACCGCGATCTGGGGCATCATCGTCGCCGTGGCGCTGCGCGGGTCGAAGTCCGCAAGACCTGCGTCCGGGAGAAAACCAGCGGATGCGCCTGATGTTTGAACCGCCGGCAAACGGCCCGAATCCCGGACCGGACGGTAAGGAGATCCGCGATCGCAGCGCCGGCAGCGCCCAGGTTCCCACCCCGCTGCCGACCGGTGTCCGCATCGACACGGCGCCATCCTCGGCATAGCGCAGCGATACCGACACGATCCCTTTGCGGCCCTGAAAGCTGTGGCCGATGATCCGGCTCCGGATCTCGCCGGCCGACAGGGCATCCTCCGCCTCCATGCAGAACGCGATCAGGATGGCCACGGCCAGCGTTGCAGTCTTGGCCCATTGCGTGATTCCGGCCATGGTCCACCCGGCGATCAGGGGGTGTCGCGACCGGCCTACCTCGGACGGATCTCTGCGGCGGGCAAGACATCAACCCGGACGACACAAAGCATCACTCGGCAAGACGTTCCCCTTTCTGTTTTACATCGGACATCGGCGGCGCGACGTCGGGTTCCACCCGCGCGCGGGACACCCGCGCCATCCCCAGATCGCCGAGGATGGCGTAAAAGGCAGGCAGGACGATCAGCACAAGGATCGTGGAGGAGAACAGGCCGAAGACGACCGAAATCACCAGCGGCTTCAACGTCTGTGCCTGCGTGCTGGTTTCCATCAGCAAGGGCACGAGCCCCATCATCGTCGTGGACACCGACATCAGGATCGGGCGAAGCCGTTCGCGGCTGGCCCGTCCGGCCGCCTGCGCCAGGTCCATCCCCTCGCCGGCGTGCCGCTTGATGACCTGCACCAGCAGGATCGCGTTGTTGACCACGATCCCGGCCAGCGACGCGGCGCCGATCAGGGACGGCATCGAGATGTTGTACCCCATGATCAGGTGCCCCAGGATCACGCCGATAAAGGCCAGCGGGATCGAGACCATCACGATCACCGGCTCGACATAGCTGCGGAACTGAAACGACAGCACCACGTAGATGCCGATAAGACCGATCAGGAAACCGCGCAGGATCGACACGACGGTTTCCGCGGAATTTGCGCTCTGACCGCCGATCTCGAAACGCAGCCCGGGCATGGTGGCGGCAAGTCCGGGAAGGAACCCGTTCGCCAGTTCGGACACGATGGCGTCGGCGTTGCCGATCCTTGTATCGACGTCGGCCTGAACGGTGACCGTGCGCCGCCCGTCGACATGGGTGATCGAGGACAACCCCCGCGCCGCCTCGACCCGCGCCACGGTCGACAGCGGCACCGCCTGCCCGCTTGGCAGGGTCACCGTGAAATCACGCAGATCGTCGCGCGAGTCGCGGTCCTGCAATGTGTGCTCAAGCTCGATCTCATGCGCGATGTCCCCCTCCTGCACCGTCATGATGACCCGGCCCAGAAAGGCGGCACTGATCTGTCCCGCGACATCGCGCGCCGTCAATCCCAGCGCGGTCGCCCCCTCGGCCAGGTGCAGCCGAAGTTCCGGCTTGCCCGGATGCAGATCATGGGTGGCGTTGAAGACCCCGGCATAGCTCCGGGTTTCGGCAAGCAACCGATCCGCCGCGATCGACAACTCATCAAGGTCCGCAGCCGACAGGCGAATCTCGATCGCGATCCCCTGCGGCCCGATGCCGGGCTCGGTCAGCAGGATCGCCAGGGCGCCGGGCACCTCCCCGATCTCCTGCCGCCACAGGGTCACGATCTCGTCCAGTGTCACGGTCCGCGTCTCGGCACCCAAAAGATCGACACTGATCGTGGCCACATGCGGTCCGGTCTCACCCGCCGTGGCATTCTGGTTGAACCGCACCTGCAGGGATTTGACCAGCGCCGTCCCCTCCGGCTGATCCGGGGCAAAGGTGGCGTCGACCCGCTGCAGCGCCGCCGACACCCGGTCGACCACCTCGGTGGTGCGGGCCAGCGGCGTGCCCTGCGGCATCAGGATCCGGGCCTCCAGCACATCACCGTCGATGGAAGGGATCGCCTCGCGCTTGAGATAGCCGCCACCCATCAGCCCGACGGTCACGATCAGTGTCGCAATGGTCGCGCCGGTGACAAGGTATCGCTGACGGATCGCCATATCCGCCAGCGCACCGATCCGGTTCTCGCGGAAGCGCTCGAACCCGGCGTCGAACCCGGCGCGGAACCGCGAGGGCGGTTTCTCGGCGCTTTTCAGCCCGTGGCTCAGGTGATGCGGCAACACCCAGAACGCCTCGGCCAGGCTTGCCGCCAAGGCCGCGATCAGGACCAGCGGAACCACCTCCAGGACCGCGCCCAGATCCCCCGCCAGAAAGGCGAGCGGCCCGAAAACCGCGATCGTCGTGGCAAAGGACGACAGCACGCCCGGCATCACCGCAAGGGTGCCCTTGATCGCGGCCTCGGTCCGCGTGGCGCCACGGGCGGCGGCCTCGGCGATGGAATCGGAGATCACGATCGAGTCGTCCATCACGATGCCGATCGCCATCAGCAGGGCGACCAGTGTCATCATGTTCAGCGACAACCCCTGCAGGGCCATTCCCGCGAAGGCGCCCATGAAGGCCACCGGCAACCCCATCGCGGCCCAGATCGCGAACCCGGGCCGGAAGAACAGGCTCATCACCGCGATCACCAGCACCAGCCCCATGAGCCCGTTCTGCACCAGCATCACCAGGCGGTCGCGCACGATGCTGGTCATGTCCTTGACGATCTCGAGCCTGAGCGTGTCCGGCAGGGCGACGCGCTCCTCCTCGACCAGTTGCGTGACGCTGTCGAACACCTCCAGCGCGTCGGCGCCCAGCGCCTTGTCGACCTGAAGAAACACCGCGCGCTGCCCGTCCAGGAAGGCCAGCTCTTCCTCGGGGGTGTAATGCTCGGTGATGGTCGCGATCTGCCCCAACGTGAGTTCAGCACCGTTCGGTTTCGACAGCACAACCAATCCGGCCAGGCCCGCGATGCTGCGGCGTTCGTCGGCAAAGCGCAGGCTGATGTCGCGGCGGGTGGTTTCAAGCGTGCCCAGCGGGCGATCCACGCTCTGGGCGTCGATCTGCGCGGCCAGCCCGGCGACGGTCAACCCGTGCTGTTCCATTATCGCGCGGGGAACGGTGACGCGGAACTGCCGCTCTCCGAAGCCCGAGATCGTGACCTTGGCCACCCCCGGCAAGGCGGACAGTTGATCCTGCAACCCGGCGGCGTAGCGTTCCAGATGGGCGGCGGGCAGGTCGCCCGCCACGGCGACCGAGGTGACGGTATCGGTGCGGTGCAATTCGCGCACCGTGGCCGGGTCCGCCTCTGCGGGAAAATCATCGACCGCCGTGACCTCGGTGCGCAGATCGTTCACGAAGCGCGCGGAATCGCCGCCGGGGTCCATGGTCGCGACCGCGCGGGCAATGCTGCCTTGCGCGGTGCAGGTCAGTTCATCCAGGTTCTCGACGCTTTCGACCGCATCCCAGATGCGCCGGCACACCGTGTCCTCGACCTCTTCGGCGGTGGCGCCCCGGTACACGACACGTATCTCCGCCTCGACCGGTCGGAAATCGGGAAAGGTTTCCCGCTTGAGCGTCGGCGCCGCCATCGCCCCGGCCGCAAAGACCAGCACCAACAACAGATTGGCCGCGGTCGGGTGTTCTGCAAACCAGCGGATCATTTCGGCTCCCCGACCGGCACGACGATCATGCCGGGAACTGCCGGCACGAGATCGTCGAGAATGACCTCCTCGCCGGGAAACACCCCGTCTAAAATAATGGCGGTCCCGGACTGGAGCCATCCGACAGACACCCGGCGCAACTCGAGCCGCCCCGCGCCATCGCGCAGGTAGACGATGCCGCCTTCGTGCACCGCACTGTCCGGAAGCGTCACCTGTGTCGCCACCACCGGGCCGGTGAGGGTGAGTTCGACATACATGTTCGGCACCAGCGGAAGGCGGTCGGGCGGGTTCACCCCGGCGTAGGGGTCATCCACGACGACAACGGCCGGCACCGAGCGGGCCTGTGGATCAAGCGCGTTTTCCACCCGCACCAGGCGCCCGGCCCATGCCTGTTGGTCGTCCGACACCAGGGTCACCTCGACAGAGACCCCGGCGAAACGGTCGGGCAGATCCGAGGGGGACATGGGTTGGTCGGTTGCTTCACGGCCAAGAAGGCGCCGGAACGACGCGACGGGAATCTGCGCCGTGATTTCCACCTGTCCGACATCGTCAGCCGTGATCAGAGGCTGTCCCGCGGCCACGAACTGGTGCCGCTCGACATGCACCTTGCCGATCCGCAGATCGAAGGGAACCGTGATCTCGGTCATTTCAAGATCCCGCCTTGCCCGTGCAAGGATCGCCGTCGTGCGGGCCATTTGCGCGTCGAGCCGGTGTCGCCGGCTCGGGATCAGCGCAAGCGTATTCTGCAACTCTCCGACCGCGCGGCGAACCGTCAGGGTGGCACGTTCCTGGCTGTCGAGCGCGGATTGCGCCGCCACCCCCCTTTCGCGCAGGTCCCGGATCCGGTTCAGTTCGCTTTCGGCCAGGTCCAACCGGTTCTGTTCCAGCGCCAGCAGCCGACGAGTATTCGTCTCGTCGATGGCTATCTGCGCGACATCGGCTTGCAACGTGGACAGATCCGCCTCGGCCTGCGCAACCGCCAGTTCATAGGCCGACGGGTCGATTTTCAGCGCCGCGGTGCCCTCCTCAAGCATGTTGCCGGTTTCCAGGTCCGGATGACGCCACACGATGGTGCCCGCGACCTCGGAAACCGCCTCCCAGCTGCGCGCGGCCTGGACATTGCCATAGCCGCGAACAACCGTGCGTACCGGTTCGGCAGAAGCGATCATCGTCCGCGCGGCGATGCTGCGTCCGGCGTCGTCCACCCGCGCCGGAGGTTCCGCGTGCGAGATGAACCAGGCAGCGGCCGCGACGCCGAGCGCGATGGGGGGGAGCAACCGTAATACACGCGGTATTTTCACCTTTGAACTCCCACTGGTTTCAAATCGACCGGGCGCATCGCCCCCGGGCCTGCGCGCCCTCGGCGGGCAGCTCGTCAAATAGATAGTGATCACTTACTATCTATATCCGCTCGATACAAGGTCGGGCCTTGCGCCAGCTTGTCGCGCCGAGGTCACCGTTCGGCGGATGCCCCGGCGCGATCGCGAACGGCCACGAACATGATCTGCAAGGATGAAACCGCCCCTTGCCAGGCCACCAACGAGGCCAGGGCTTGAAACCGGGTTGCCCAATGCCTCAGGGTTCGGCAGTAGAACACAGCGGACCCAGCCCGCCGAACGGGCCCCTTGACCAAGCACAAAGGCAACGGAAGACCATGGCAGACGGAAAACCCTACACCTACCAGTCGATTGCGCGCGCCATTCAGGATCATGGCGTCGATACCATGTTCGGCCTCATGGGGGACGCGAACCTGTTCATGGTCGATCACTACGTGCGCGCCTGTTCCGGCACCTTCGTTCCGGTCGCCTTCGAAGGCAGCTCGGTCTTGATGGCGCTGGCCTATTCCCATGTATCCGGCCGGGTGGGCGTGGCAACGGTCACCCACGGCCCGGCCCTGACCAACTGCACCACCGCCCTGACCGAGGGCGCGCGGGGGCATATCCCGATGGTCCTGCTGGCCGGGGACACCCCGGTCATGACACCGCAGAACCTGCAGAACATCGACCAGCGTGAACTGGTCAAGGTCACCGGTGCCGGGTTCGAGCAGATCCGCGGACCCGAAACCGCCGCCTATGACATCGCCCATGCGTTCTATCGCGCCCGCGTGGAAAAGCGGCCCATCGTCGTGAACATGCCATCGGATTTCATGTGGCAGGAGGTCGAGCACGAAAAGGTGGTGTTCCAGGCCTTTGACGCGCCGGCCTATGTGCCTGAGGGCGACGACCTCGACGCGGCCATCGGCATGATCGCCTCGGCCAAGCGTCCGATCATCCTCGCCGGCGCCGGTGCGGCCGGGGCGCGCGACAAGCTGATCCGCCTCGCCGACCGGCTCGAGGCGCCGCTGGCCACCACGCTCAAGGCCAAGGGGCTGTTCAACGGCCACCCCTACAACATGGACATTTTCGGCACGCTCAGCACCCCGGCGGCTTATGACGTCATCGCCAAGGCCGATTGCGTCGTGTGCTTCGGCACCAGCCTGCATTACTTCACCACCGACAAGGGCGCGTTGATGAAAGGCAAGCGGATCGTGCAGATCAACAACAGCGTCCCAGAGGTCAGCAAGAACTTTCACCCCGACGCGGCGCTGGTGGCCGATGCGGGGCTGACCGCCGACAATATCGTCTATTGGCTGGACGAGGCCGAGATTCCGCCCACCGCCTTTACCGGTGAGTTGGACATGAAGGCGCTGACCGCCCACCCGGCGGGCCAGGCCGAGAAATCCGGCCCGGGTTACGTGGATTTCGTCTATGCGCTCGACCGCCTGGAGCAGGCCCTGCCCAAGGACCGGACCCTGACGACCGATGGCGGCCGCTTCATGACCGAGGTCTGGTGCCGCATTTCCGCGCCCGATCCGCACAGCTTCATCGTCACCGCGAACTTCGGGTCGATCGGACTTGGCGTGCCCGAGGCGATCGGGGCGAGCCTTGCCGCGCCCGGCCGGCCGGTCGTTCTTTTCACCGGGGATGGCGGCTTCATGATGGGCGGGGTGAACGAGTTCAACACCGCCGTCCGCCTGAAGCAGGACCTGATCGTCATCGTCTGCAACGATTCCGCCTATGGCGCCGAACACATCCAGTTCCTCGACCGGAGCATGGACCCCGGCTTGGCCCAGTTCGAGTGGCCGCGCTTCTCGGACGTCGCCACCGCGCTGGGGGGGCAGGGCATCCACGTGCAATCGAACGACGACCTCGAAAAGGCCGTCGAGGCAATCGCAAACCGCAACGGACCGCTGCTGATCGAACTGCGCCTTGACCCCAACGACGTTCCCAGGATGCGGCTGTAAACGTCGGGAAACCGCTGAAACGGACAGCCACGGGCGGGATGACTTCCGCAAAAGGCCGGATCTGCACAGGTGACGACGTGAAAAGCTCAGCCGATCGGGCCGTTGTCGTCGCGCTTGATCGCGATCACCGACGAGCGCGGCAGGCCCGATCCGTCGGGCCAGCTTCCGCCCGGGTGCTGGATGCCGAGGAACATGGTGCGACGGTCCGCCGACCAGGTCAGGCCGGTCACTTCGCACCCCTTCGGCCCGGTCAGAAAGCGCGCGATTTCGCCTGTCACCGGGTCGCCCGCCAGCATCTGGTTGTTGCCCATCCCGGCGAAATCGCCCCTGTTGCTGTCCTTGCCGTCGGTCCGGATCCAGATCCTGCCGTTTCTGTCGAGCGTCATGCCGTCGGGCGAATTGAACAGGTTGCCCGCGTTGATGTTCGCCGACCCGGCATAGGCGTCCCGATGCACGCCCGGATTGCCCGCCATCACGTAGAGATCCCAGT
Organism: Aquicoccus sp. SU-CL01552; assembly: GCF_040365005.1. NCBI lineage: Bacteria > Pseudomonadati > Pseudomonadota > Alphaproteobacteria > Rhodobacterales > Paracoccaceae > Aquicoccus > Aquicoccus sp. SU-CL01552. The sequence continues at coordinate 247,994 of NZ_BAABWV010000003.1, forward strand.
CGAAACCCTCGGCGGCATGATCGCCGCCGCGCGGACGCCAGCGCACGATCTGGCCATAGCGGTTGGCCGCGCGCGGGTTGGGGCCGTTGACCGGCGTGTCATCGCCTCCGGCGTTCGGCTTGACGCCCCGATTCTTGTTGTTGGTCAGGCTGCAATACACCTCGGGCGCGCCGGGGTTGACCGCGACCCACTCGGGGCGGTCCATGGTGGTGGCGCCCACGGCCGAGGCCGCGATGCGGCTGTGGATGCAGATCCGGGCCCGGTCCATTCCGGTGGTTCCTGGCGTCAGCGGTAGCCATTCCCCGGTGCCATCGTCGTTGAACCGCGCCGCATACAGCGTGCCGTCGTCCAACAGCCCCTCGGTCGGGCCTCCGGGCGTATAGATGCCGTGAGAGACGAAGCGGTACAGGAATTCGCCCCGTTCATCGTCACCCATGTAGACCACCACGCGGCCATCGGGGGCCAGCGTCAGTTCGGCGTTCTCATGCTTGAACCGACCCAGACCGGTATGTTTGACCGACATCGCATGCGGATCGGCCGGATCGATCTCGACCACCCAGCCAAATCGGTTGGGCTCGTTCGGATTGGTGGACAGATCGAACCGCGGATCCCACTTATAATAATGATAGCCCCAGTCCCGGGCGCCGATGCCATAGCGGGCCTGTTCCGGAGTCGAAACGGCGGTTTCCCCGTCGGACGCGGTCATGCCGAAGTAGCCGTTGAAATTCTCTTCGCAGGTCAGATAGGTGCCCCAGGGTGTCTTGCCCGACCCACAATTGTTGATGGTGCCCAGCACCCTCGTTCCGGTGGGATCGGCCGCAGTCTGCATCAACGGATGGCCGGCGGCGGGTCCGACCACCCGGGTCGGCGTGTTGTGGTGGATGCGGCGGTTGAACGGGCTGTCCCGAACCACGCCCCAGCCGGTGGCCCCCTCGGCGATCTCCATCACGGTGACGCCCTGCAGGTTCTGCAACTTGCGCACGTCATCGACACCCGAAGGGGTTCCGCGTTGGGCAGCAGGCAGGTTGATCCTGCGATTGGCGTGCTCGTGGTTGACCGCGATCAGCTGATGCCCCCGGATGGAGAAACTCTCCATGCCGTCGGTATTCTCACCGAACACACGGTCCGACTTGGCCAGCGGGCCGCCCTCGGCGACGTCGTAGGATTCGGCGTCGGAGAACAGCGGATCGCCCCAGCGCGCCACCACGTCCCAGTGATACCCGGCGGGCACATGCACGGTCGCGTCGGTTTGCGTCGGGATCGGCACGAAGGGGAAGCGCCCGGCAGAGGTTTGCGCCCGGGCGGAGGTCGCGGTCAGCGCCCCGCCCCCCATCACCGCCGCGCCAGACCCGAAGGCCAGCACGCCGCCCAGGAACCCGCGCCGCGAGATTGCCCGTTCGACCACGCGATCGAAGCCGTTCTCCCCGGGACGGGGAAAATGCAACTCGTCCCACGCATCTGCGGACAGATCGGTCATGTCGAAATTTCCCTTCCTTGCCTCCCAGGGGCGACAATATACTTGATCCGGCGCCATGCCAGATCGCGGGTCAATCAAAGCCGGAAAATCCACGTCTTTCATGACAGGCCGCCGGCAAACGCAACGGCACGACCCGAGGTTGCGTCGCCGAAGCCCTCTCAACGCGCGGAAAACCCCGGAAATACCTGCCTGTTTTTCCCGCTTCATACCAAAACCGAATGGAAAAGCCGAAAGGGTTAATTTTGCTTTAACCCAATTTCGATACGATGCCGTTTGAGGCAGAAAAAAATATTCGGAAGAAACTGAATGGGCATAGCCGCGTATAAGCGGACGATCTCGGAGACAGAGTCGCCGCGACAGATTGAGCGTCGGGTGCTGTCACGGGTCACGTCCGAGTTGGAAAGACTCGCGTCGGACTACGATTCGACCGAGCAGGGACTCGAAAAACTCGGCATTCTGGCCAATGGATTGCGCGATGCGCTCTGGCAGAACCAGCGGGTCTGGCAGGCATTTCAGCGCGACCTGTCCAGCGAGGGCAACAGCCTGTCGCCGGACCTGCGGGCCGGGCTGATCTCGCTGTCGTTCTGGGTCGACACCCACACCCGGGGCGTCATGAAGGGCCAGAACAAGGTGGGGCCGCTGGTCAACATCAACCGGACGATCATCCGCGCGCTGGATGGAAACACCCTGCAAGTGATGGAGTAGCCGGTGGCGCTGCGACTGACGCTGAAACCCAACGAAAAGATCGTGGTCAACGGCTGCGTGATCCGCAACGCGGACCGGCGTCAGAACCTGACGATCGAGAACTACGCCGACGTCGTGCGCGAGGCGGACCTGCTGGATGCAGCCTCAGCCGCCACCCCGGTCAAGAAGGTGTACTTCTTCATTCAGTCCGCCCTGCTGCGCCCCGATATCCGCGACGAGTTGCGGCCGGTGATTCAGAAGAGCCTGGCGGAACTGGTCCCCATCTTCAACGAGCGCATATCCGCGCACATCTTCGAGGCGGCCAACCACGTCGCGACCGCCAACCACTACAAGGCGATGCGCGCGCTGCGTCCTGTCATGCAGTATGAAGAGGAGCTGACGTCGCTCTTTGCCGGCGGTCCGACCGCCGTCGAAGCGGCCGAGTAGCGAGGGAAAAGATCATGGTTCTGAGCATTTCCGGACTGAGCAGCCAGTTGGCGTTGTCCCTCATCGACAGCACCCAGGACCGCCAGATCGAGAGCCTGAAAAGCGAACCGGAGCACGCCCGTGCCGCCGAGCAGTTTCGCGAACGGATCGGCTCGATCACCTCGCCGCAGGAGCTGGTGCAGGATTACGAGGTCTACAGCTTCGTCATGCGCGCCTTTGACCTCGAGGACCAGATCTTTGGCAAGGGGATGGTCCGCAAGGTCCTGGAAAGCGATCCGAGCGACGATTCCTCGCTGGTCAACCAATTGACCGACTCCCGCTTTGGCGAATTGCACACGGGGCTGGGGTTCACCACCGAAGCCGGGGCACAATCGCCAGATTTCAGCGATCCCACCTGGCAGGAGGAGATTGTCGATCTCTACTTCAGCCGGATCTATGCCAACGACTACGCCGAGCAAAACGAGACCGTCGGCGCGGTGCTGGAATTCCGCGAAGAAGTGACTGAAATCGACAGCTGGTACGACGTGCTGAAGAACGAGACGCTGACCGAGTTCTTTCAGACCGCGCTGAGCCTGCCCTCCGAAATGTCCGGCCTCGACGTGGACAAGCAGGCCGAAATCTTTGCCGACAAGTTCGACCTGACCAAATTGTCGGACCCCGAGGAACAGGAGCGGTTGATCAACCGGTACGTCGCGATTTCCGAGGCGCTCGATCCACAGGGGTTCTCGGCCTCCAGCGCGGCGCTGAGCATCCTGCAAGGCTCCTCGACGCTGAGTTCCGGCATCATCGAGATCACCTGGGATATCGAGCCGGTGTCCTACTCCACCTATTCGCTGTAACGCGGAACGCCCGGTCTAGTCGATCATCTCTTCGTCGTCGCTGGTGGGAAGCTCGATCTCCCCCCCTGCGGACAGGCGCAACGCCGCCTCGACCAGTTCGGACTGGGCCTGTTTCACATCGCGCGACCGAACCGGGCCCATGCCGCGCATCTCCTCCTCCAGCATGTCGCGCGACCGCGCCGGCAAGGCAGAGAGGAAATGCTCGCGCAGATCGCGATCGGCCCCGCGCAGCGCCAACGGCAGGGTCTTGCCCGAGACTTCCCGCATCACCTTGGCCAGCGGCGCGACCTCGATATCGATCAGGTCGCGGAACACGAACATCTTCTGCTTGATGGTGCGGAACTTTTCCGGGATCTTCTTTTCCAACTCGCGCGACAGCCCCTCGAAGACCTTCGGATCGAGCTTGTTGAACACGCTGACAAGCTGCTTTTCGGTCTTGGCCTCGGCATTGCGCCCGGCTTTTGCCAGCACTTCGCGGCGCAGGCTTTCCTCGATGCTCCGCAACACCTCGTGGGGCAGTTCCTCCATCGCGACCATCCGCTCGACCAGGTCCGCCGCCCGCTCCTCGCCCAGCAACGGCAGCACCTTGGCAGCGGCTTCGGCCCGGATGCGCGACAGGATCACCGCGACGGTCTGGTTGTGCTCCTTGCGCAGCACGCCGGCCAGCACCTTTTCGTCCAGTTCCGACATGTCGCCCCAGAGATCGCCGGTCGAACTGCCCTCGATCTCCTCGAGGATCTCGGCCACACGCTCATCCGGCAGGAACCCCTTGAGCAATCCGCGCGCCGCCTCGACCGAGCCGGTGATGCCGCCATAGCTGCTCATTCTTTCGCCGAACTCGCGCATGACCTCCTCGACGACCTCGGCGGGCACCTCGCCCATGGCCGAGATCGCCCGCGTGATCTTGCGGATCTCGCGCGCGTCCAGCTGTTGCATCAGCTGCCCGCCGCGCTCCTCTCCCAGGCACAGGAACAGGATCGCCGATTTCTCGGCGCCGCTCAGGGGGGACTGCTTTTGAAGAGGCGAAAACTGGTTCATCGGTTTCTGCCCGGACCTGGTCCGGCTGCGTCAATCGTTCCTGGACAAGTTAACCGGCACTATCCATGCGGCACAAGGATTAGTAACATGGTTTTCCGGTTTATCCTTGAGAAAAATGCGACTCGCGCGGCCCTATCCGCCGCCGGTCGCGGTAAGGTAGGATTGCATCAGCGATCCGGCCAGCATGTACCAGCCGTCGATCAGCACAAAGAAGATCACCTTGAACGGCAGCGAGACGATCACCGGCGGCAGCATCATCATGCCCGCGCTCATCAGCACCGAGGCGACGATCAGGTCGATGGCGATGAACGGCAGATAGAGCAGAAAGCCGATGGTAAAGGCGCGCCGCAACTCCGAGATCATGAAGGCCGGCACCATCACCCGCCAACTCACTGCCTCGGCGGTGTCGGGCACGACGTCGGGGTCGGCCTCGCCGGCGATGTCCTGGAACAGCGCAATGTCCTTGTCGCGCGTGTTGGCGAACATGAAGGCGCGGAACGGTTCGGCGATGTTCATCATCGCCTGTTCCTCGGTGATCGCGTTCTGCATCAGCGGCCGCAGCCCGCTCTCCCAGGCATCGTCGAACACCGGCTGCATCACGAAGAAGGTCATGAACAGCGCCATCGCGTTCAGCACCATGTTGGGCGGGGTCTGGTTCAGCCCCAGCGCCGAGCGCAGCATCGAGAACACGATGACGAACCGGGTGAAACTGGTGGTGACCACCAGAAGCCCCGGCGCGATGCTGAGCACCGTGATCAGGGCGAACATCTGGATCAGCCGGCCCGACAGGCTGGCGCCGGTATCGCTGCCCGGTTCGGTTCCGCCCAGCGTGGTGGAAAGATCGCGGATCAGCCCGCCCAGGTCGGTATCCTGTGCCCAGGCGCCCCCGGCCCCCGCCATGATCGCAAGCGTGACCAGCCCCAGGACAAGGGCCGGGCGCCGCGGCACGGCGATCTGGGAAAACCGGTACATCCCCCGCCTCAGATCTCGGGGATGAAGTCTTTGACGATTTCCCGCAGCGCCACGCCGATGTGATCGCCGTTCACCTTCACAAGGTCGCCCCGCGCCACCATCCGGTCATTGATCATGATGTCCACCGGGTCACCCACCTTGCGGTCCAACTCGATGACCGAGCCCTTGGACAGCTCCAGCAGTTCGGAAATCGGCATCCGGCTGCGCCCGAGCACCACCCGAACGTCAAGGCGCACGTTCAGCAGCGCGTCGATGTTGCGCCCACCCTCAGCCGCCGCGGCCATCTCGGTTAGGGTCTGTTTCTCCGGCGTCTGCCCGGTTTCGGTCGTGGCCTCCGCGCCGGTTTCGGCGCCGGTGTCCTCTGAGGGCGTCTGGGTGTCCGTATCCGCCATTTATCCGACCTTTCCCTGATCGTCGTTCAGTTTCCCGGCGGCCTCGCGCAGCGCCGTGAGCACGGCCGTGCAGGACCGCTCCAAGCTGTAATCGAGCCCACCGTTGTCCCAGTCGAGTCGCACCTCGCCCTCGCCCAGCGCGGGCTCGGCCACCAAGCGCGGCGCCGGGTCGATCCCGGCCGATTGCGCCATCGCGGCCAGTTGCGGCTCCAATACCTGCGCCATCTCGGGCGACACGCGGATCGTCAGCTTTGCACTGCCACCGGCCATGCGCAGACCGGCGCGAATCCGGGCCTGCGCCAGGTCGGCGGAATAGGCCGACAGGAACTCCGGCGCGATCCGTTCGCCGATATCGACCAGCATGTCGACCACGTCGCGTTCCAGCGACCGCCGGTGCGTCGCCTCCTGCTCCAGCAGGTCGGACAACCGCGCCGCGATGGTCTCGAGCACGGCGGCGCCCCGCGCGGCCTGGCTCTCCTCGGCCTCGGCTCGGGCCATGGCCGCGCCCTCTTCGCGACCCTGCAGCAGCGCGGCCTCGCGGGCCTCGGCAATCAGGCGATCGACCTCGTCCACGCCATAGGTCCGGGGCGGTGGCGGCATGTCCTCGGGGAGGGCCGCAGCCTGCCCCGCCGTCAGCGCCTCGGCATCGAAATCGCGCAAGAACAGCCTCATCGCGCGTCCGCCTCGGCCACCAGCCAGCCGCGCAGCACCCGCAGCACCTCGTCGGGCTTGTCCTCGGCCAGGGTCTGGATCGCCTCGACGCGCGCCTTGATCAGGCTGCCGCGCACGCCCAGCGTCTCGATGTACTCATGCGGCGCCCCGTCATCATGGGCGGGATCGAAAATGCCGGTATAGCCCGGCGCATTGCGGTCCTCCTGGGACACATCGAGCAGGTTCGCCGCCCCCGGCACCCCCGGCTTCGCGCCGCCGGCAGCGGCCACCGCCGTGGCCTCTGCCACGCCCCCCTCGCCCCCGGGGCCGGCAAGCGCACCCGCCGCCTCGCCCTTGGGCAGCTCCGGCGTGGCCGCCTGTTGCAAGTGGCGCAACACCGGGCGAACGCCAAGGATCATGACCAGCGCCACGATCAGCAGTCCGAGCAGGCCGCGCAGGATCGGCACGATGTTGTTCCCGATCCGCTGCATCGGCGTCATGCTGACGGGATCGCCCACCTCCATCGAGTAATCCATGAAGCGCAGGCTATCCACAGACACCGTATCACCGCGCTGGTCGTCGAAACCGACCGCGCTCTTGACCAGCTCTGACAGGCGGTCCAACTCTTCCGGGCTGCGCTCGGAATAGGTCACGTCAGAGCCATCGACACTGTAGATCCCGTTGACCAGAACGGCGACCGAGACCCGGCGAATGTCGCCCGCCTCGCGCACCACCTCGCGGCGGGTATTGCCGATCTCGTACTGGACGCTCTCACCGCTCTTGGATTGCGCAGAGGTGGCCCCGTTGCCCGGATCGGCCAGCGCGGCGGGAATGTTGTTTTCCACCCCCACGTTACCGCCGGCATCGGTGCCCGAGCGTTGCTCGGTGCGGCTGTCAGTGGCTCGCACCACCTGCTGATCGGGATCGAAGCTCTGCTCGACGATCACCTCGCGGGCCGAGGTCAGGTCCACGTTGACCCGCACCCGGGCGTTACCGGCGCCGACCCGGGCGGTCAGGATGCTCTGGATCTGCTGCGCGAGACGGTCCTCGATCCCCGCCTTGGCCGATTGCAGCGTCGCCTGGCCGTCGCCGTCACCGGTTTCGGCAAGGATGGTCTCACCGCTCGCCGACAGAACCGTGACCCGCCCCAGTTCCAGCTCGGCCACCGAGGAGGAGACCAGGTTGCGGATTGCCATCGCCTGCTTGCGCGCGATGGTCCGGCCGGGCACCGCCCGCACGATGACCGAGGCCCGCGGGTTGGGCCGTTCGCGCGAAAACGCCTCACGCTCGGGCAGCACAAGGTGCACGCGGGCGCTCTGCACCCCGTCGAGCGTCTGGATCGAGCGGGCCAGCTCCCCCTCCATTGCGCGCAGGCGGTTCACCCGCTGCATGAAGGAGTTCATCGCAAGGCCGCTGGACTCATCGAACAATTCCCAGCCGGGATCGCCCTCGATCGGCAATCCGCTTTCGGCCAAGACCATGCGCGCGCGGGCCAGGTCGCCGCGCGGCACCGATACGCTTGCCCCGTCCTCGGCCATCCGCGCATCGAAACCCGCGCCGATCAGCGTGGTCTCGATCGAGCCGGCCGCGGCCATCGACAGGTTCGTGTACAACGGCGCAAAGTCCTTGCGCGACACGGCCGAGACCCCCAGCAGTAGCGCCAGCACGATCCCGAGCGCCACCCCGCCCAAGATCATCAGGCGCGGACGACCCAGCGCCTTGAGGTTGTTGATCAGGTCTTGCACGCCGCTCCTCATGGGTAATGTCCCATCTGTTCTTAGGATCACGATATTCTATTTTTGCCCTTCAAGTAAATAACGATGTCTATACTTGCGCGGAAAAGGAAAAACCGGGATGATGCACAAGAAGAGGGACAAGACTGACCCATGGCGAAACCGGCGAAAAAGAACCCGCGCCCCGCGTCCACCGAACCGGACGAGGCAACGGCCAAGAACGGCAAGGCACGCTCGGCGCGGACCTTGCTGATGGCCGCGCTGTTGCTGTCGGTGGCCTCTCTCGGGGGCGGGTTCTTCCTTGCCCGGATCGCCTTTCAGCAGGACGCGGCCAATTTCGCACCCGACTACATCGACGAGACCGGCGACAAGTCCGCCGATGCCGGGCAGGATCCGGGACATGCCGATATGGCCGACACCGGCAGCCATGGTGCGGCGGGAGAGGACGCGACCAAGCCGAACGACGGCGTTCTGGAGTTCGAGGAAATCGTAACAAACATCGAGAGTTACGACGCCAAGGGGCGACCGGAGCCGGCCTTCCTGAAGCTCTCTCTGGTGCTGGTCTACCGCCCCGATCCGGGCGCGAGCGAGCTGATGAAGGAGCGCCAGCCGTTCATGCGCGATCTGTTCACCGGCTATGCCCGCAGCCTGACCGAAACCGACGTGCGCGGAATGGCCGGCGTCCTGAACGTGAAGGCCGAACTGCTCAAGCGCGCCCGCGCCGCCGCGGGCAGCGATCTTCCGCAGGAAATCCTGATCAGCGACCTGATCGTGCAATAGATAGGGGCGAGACATGAACAAGACCCTCTCCCATGACAACGTCGAGGCCCAGACCGGCAACCTGATCGACGAAATCATCAAGATGTCGGATTTCAGCTTCGAACGATTGCCGATGCTGGACATCATCGGAGAGCGCCTCGCCGCGTCGATCTCGGTCGCATTGCCCCAGTTGACCGGCGTGCTGTGTGAAGCGACTCTGAGCCAGCTCGACTATGTCCCGATGGGGCAGGCGATCGACAGCCTGCCGAAACCGGCGGTGATGACCGTGTGTTCCTCGCCCGGGCTCGACGGGGACGTGCTGCTGGTCGTCGACTCCACGCTGCTGCTGACGGCGATGGAACTGATGCTGGGCGGCACCCCGAAGGGCGACACCCCGCGCACCCCCGAACGGTTTACCGCGATCGAACGCGGGTTTGGCCGGCGCATCGCCACGCTGGTGATGCAGGGACTGCGATCCAATTTCAGCCTGGCCGGCGGGGATATCGAGCTGAAGATCGAACGCGTGGTGACCGATCCGGACTCGGCCACCGTGACCCAGCCCGCCAACCTCTGCGTGCGGATGCACTTTGCGGTCGCGCTGGCGTCGAATACCGGCGTGCTCGAGGTAATCCTGCCCTATGACGCGCTGGAACCGGTGCGCCCCAAGCTGGGCAAGATCCACTTCGGCGAACCCGCCGACGAGGCCAGCCCGTGGCGCGACCAGCTTTCGGGCCAGATCGAACGGGCGACCGTGGAACTGGAGGCGGTGCTGGCCGAGGTTCACCTTTCGATCCGCCAGATCATGAACTGGAAATCCGGCGATACCGTGAACCTCTGGGTCGAGGAAGAGCAGGACGCCACCGTCGTCTGCGCGGACACGCCGATGTTCCGTGCCGCGATCGGCAAACGCAACAATGGAAACACGGCAATTCGCATCACCGAGGCGCTGGAACCGGAAGAGGAGACCCCAAATGGCCGCAACGATCACTGATATCCTGATCATCCTGCTGCTGGCCGGCAGCGTGGGCTACGGCGTGATGATTTCCCGCCGGGTACAGAAACTGATGGCCTCGCTCGAGGAGTTGGAGCCGCTGGTGCGCGAGTTCTCTGAGGCAGTGGACAAATCCGAAACCTCGGTCAACGCGCTGCGCGACAACCTGGCCGAAGGACTGGCAGCGCAGGAAGAGGCCGCCACCGGTGACGACAGCGCCCCGGCGTTCTCGTCCCGCCGCCAGGCGCAGCGTCGGCTGCCCGGGGTGCAGGTGGTGCGTGACAAACAGGACCTCGTGCGCCGTTTCTTTGAAACCTCGCGCAGCGAATCGAGGGCCTGACCATGGCACGGGCACTCGGGGCGAAACTTCTTCTGGGCGGGCTCGCCGTGGCGGCCTTTGCCAAGGCCGCAACCTCCCTGCCTGGGCTGCCCTTTCCCTCGGACGCGATGAAACGTCCCGACCTGCCGATCCGGGTCGAGGTGAAATCCGAAACAGCCGACCCCGTCTTTCTGGAAGAAGAGACAAAGGTCGTCGCCCGGGTGCCCGAGGTCCCGAACCAATGCGAAACCCCCGAGGAGGTGCTGCAATCGCTGTCGCGCGAACGCGACCTGATCGCGGCGCAAAGGGACGACCTGGAGAGCCGGAAATCGGAACTCGCCCTTGCCCGTGAGAAACTCGAGATCGAAAAGGCCGCGCTGCTGGAGCTGAAGTCGGATATCGAGGCCCTGCTCGCCCGCGTCAAAGCCGCCGAGACCGAGGACCTCGATCGCCTGATCGGCTTTTACCAGAACATGAAACCGGCCGAGGCCGCGCGGATCATGGACGATCTGGATATCGAGGTGACGATCTTGGTGCTGGCCAAGATGAAGCCGCGCATCGCCGCGCCGATCCTGGCCAAGATGTCGCCGGTCCGGGCGCGGGCCGTCTCCAAGATCATCCTCGAACGGTCGCAACTGCCCGGCGACCAGGACCTGGTGGGGATCAAGCTCAAGTAACCCGGCCTCCGTGGTCGTCATATCCCGCCCCGGCCCCGCGCCGGGGCGTTTGCGTTTTCGGGGTGCCCCTCCGATCACCTCAATCCGGTGTCGTCCGCAGCACCGACCCAACCGGCAGCTTGCGGTTGCGGTTCTTCTTGTACTCCATCACGAAGCCGATGATCTCGGCCACCACCTGCCAGTGTTCCACCGGCACCGTCTCGTCGATCTCGACCTGGTCGAACAGCGTGCGCGCCAGCGGCTTGTTCTCGACGATGGGAACATCGTGCTCAAAGGCGATCTCGCGGATCCGGCGGGCCATCAGGTCGGCCCCCTTGGCGACGCAGACCGGGGCGGCATCCACCGACTGGTCGTATTTCAACGCCACCGCGTAATGGGTCGGGTTGGTCAGGATCACGCTGGCATGCGGCACCGCCGTGGCCATGCGCTGCCGGGCACGGGCGCGGCGCAAGGCGGCCCGGCGCCCCTTGATCTGTGGGTCGCCCTCGGATTCCTTCATCTCGTCGCGAACCTCTTTCACCGACATCATCTGGCGCCGGCGCCAGTCAAAGCGGTTCCACAGGATATCGAGGATCGCCACCGGCACCAGGAACACTGTGGCGGCGATCAGCAGGCGGCGGGTGGCATCCAGCATGTAACCCGGCAGCGTCTCGGGCACGAAACCGGGTGCCTCCCATATCCCGCGCACCGCCCGGTCCGTCACCCAGAGCGCCAGCCCCCCCACCACCAGCACCTTGATCAGGCTCTTGCCGAATTCCACCAGCGTATTGGCCGAGAACAGCCGCTTGAGCCCTTGCGCGGGCGAGACCTTGGACAGTTTCGGCTTGATCCGGTCCAGTGCGACCACGGTTTCGCCCTGGATCAGCACCCCGACCACGCCACCGGTGAGGATCAGTAGGAACAGCGGCGACAGCACCAGCGCCAGCGTGGTCCCCATGTCGCGCAGCACCAACCCCAACGCCGTCAGGCCGGCGCGGCCGTTGCCCACCTGCACCGTGCCCGCCCCCTCGATCAATGCGCCCAGCGCCTCGGCCAGGCGCGGCCCCTGCCACGGCAGCACGAAGGCGGTGACAAGGACCAGCGACAGCACCACCATCATGTTGCCGGTTTCGCGCGAGGAGGGAACGTCACCCTTCTTGCGCGCCTCGCGGAGTTTCTTCTCCGTCGGTTCCTGTGTCTGTTGGCTCTTGTCCTGGTCCTGGTCCCCGGCCATGGCGTCAGAACCTGAAGGTGCCGAACCAGTCGGCGAAATCGCCGACGAAGAAGTCCAGCATCGCCGGTGCGGCCGTGGCCAGAACCAACATCCCGGTCGCGATCAGCACCGAGGCGGCGACGAAGAACACCGGCAGTTGCGGCATCATCCGGTTGGCCAGCCCCATGCCGAGGTTCAGGATCACCCCCATCACGAAGAACGGCGCCGCGACCGCCGTGCCGATATACAGGCTGTGCGCCCCCGCGCGCACGATCTGCTCGGCCAGGTCACCGGGCATCACCGGCCCCGGCGGGAACACCACATAGCTCAGCATCAGCCCGCGCAGGATGATGTGATGCGCATCTGTGGCAAAGATCGCCGCCACCGCCCCGAGCAGAAGCAGCGACGCCACCAGCGTCGCCCCCTCGAACGAGCCCAGCGAGGGGCCGAAGGCGTTGGCCAGCCCCGAGACTTGCCCGACCTGGTAACCGGCAAAATCCATCGCCGAGAGCAGCACCCGCCCGACCAGTCCGATCCACAGACCGATGGTCAGCTCGGAGGCCAGCAGCAGTGCCATCGCCACGGTATTCTCCGGCATCTGCGAGGTGACCGGCGTGACCGGGTAGAGCGCGGCGCAAAGCACCAGTGCGAAAGACAGCCGCGCGCGCATCGGGATCTGGGTCTCGCCAAAGCCCGGCATGAACATCAGCGCGCCGCCGATCCGCGCCACCACCAGCATATAGCCGAAGATCACCCCGGCGACATATGTATCGAGGGTCACGCTCAGCCCCCCACCGTGGAGACCGTCCTGAGCGAAGCCTTGCGATGCACCTCGTTGTGCGAAATCACCTGGGTGACCGGGCTGACCCGTTCCAGGATCTGGCGCACATAGGGCCGCACGTCCGGCGTCACCAGCAGCGCCGGCCACTCGTCGCCGGCGGCGAATTTCTGGATCTCCTTGCGCACCGCCAGGACGAATTCCTGAACCCGCGCAGGCGACATCAGAAAGGCGTTCTCCTCGGCCCCGGGCGACACCGCGTTGTTGAGTTCACGCTCCCACTCCGGCCCCAGCGCAATCACCGGCACGAAGCCGTTGGCATCGACCAGCGACTGGCAGATCTGCTTGGACAGCCGCCCGCGCACATGTTCCACCACCGCGCGCAGGTTCTGGGTTGTCGCCGCGGCCTCGGCCACCGCCTCGATGATGCGCGGCAGGTTGCGGATCGACACCCGTTCGGACAAGAGCGCCTGCAACACGTGCTGAAGCAGGACCGCGGGCGATTTGTTGGACATGTCGGACAGGAGTTTCTGGTACTCCTTGCTCTGCCCCTCGATCAGGCTCTGGGTGGCCGCAAAGGTCAGCAGGTCGGGCATGTGCTCCTTGATGACCTCGGTCAGGTGGGTGGTGATCACGCTTTCCGGATCGACCACCGTGAGGCCGCGCAACTCGGCCTCCGAGGCGCGGCTCTGGTCGACCCAGACCGCGTTCAGACCGAAGGTCGGTTCGCGGGTCCGCTCGCCCACAAGGTCGGTCTCGGTGCCGCCGGGGTCAATCACCATCATCGACCCGGGCCGCACCTCACCCCGGGCGGCTTCCACCCCCTGCAGCGAAATCGCATAGCTCATGCCCGGCAGCATGCTGTCGTCCTTGATCCGCACCGGCGGCAGGACGAAACCGAAATCCTTGATGAACAGCGCGCGCAGGCTTTTCACCTTGCCCGGCAGCGCCGCGTCGGTCGATGAGATCAGCGGCACCAGCGCCGCGCCGAGATCAAGCCGCAAATCGTCCAGCCGCAGCGCTTCGGCGATCGGGTCCTCGGTCTCGCGCGCCTCGCCCTCGCGTTTGGTCGCGGCGGCCTTCTCCTTTTCCTGTTCCTTCAGGTGCTGCTGCATGACATAGCCCAGCGCGGCCATGCCGGCGGCCAGCACCGTGAACACGGTCAGCGGGAAGCCGGGCAGGAACCCCACCATCAGGCTGAGCGCGGCCGCCATGTACAAAGCCTTGGGGAAATTCCCCAATTGCGCCAGCACCGCCTCGTTCGCGGCGCCGTGGGTGCCGCTCTTGGTCACCAGCAGACCGGCGGCCAGCGACACCACCAGAGCCGGGATCTGGGTGACCAGACCGTCGCCGATGGTCAGCACGGTATAGTTTCCGGCCGCCTCGGTCACACTCAGCCCGTGGCTGGTCATGCCGATCAGGATACCGCCGATGACGTTGATCAGGGTGATGATCAGCCCGGCAACCGCGTCGCCGCGCACGAATTTCGAGGCCCCGTCCATCGCCCCGAAGAACGCGCTTTCCTCTTCCAGCACCCGGCGCCGCTCGCGCGCCTCATCGTCATTGATGATGCCGGCGCCCAGATCGGCGTCGATCGCCATCTGCTTGCCCGGCATCGCATCCAGCGAGAACCGCGCGGCCACCTCGGCGATCCGGGTCGAGCCCTTGGTGATCACCACGAAGTTGATGATCACGAGGATCGCGAAGATGACGATCCCGATGACGAAATCGCCCGCCACGATGAACCGGGAAAACCCCTCGATCACCTTGCCGGCCGCATCCGAACCCTGGTGGCCCTGGCTCAGGATCAGCCGCGTCGACGAGACGTTCAGCGCCAGCCGCATCATCGTCACCACCAGCAGCAGCGTCGGGAACGAGTTGAAGTCCAGCGGCGTCGGAATCCACAGCGCCACCATCAGGATCAGCACCGCCAGCGACAGCGAGATCGCCAGCCCGAAATCGAGCAGCACCGACGGCAGCGGCACGAACAGCATCGCGAGGATCAGCACAACGCCGATGGCGAAACCCACATCGCGGTTGGCCAGCCCGAACTGCGACAGGCCCTTTGCGATCGCGTTGGAGGGGTTGACGTCGCGCGCGCTCATGCCGGGATCACTCCACCACCCGATAGGCCGGCAGGACCGGCTTCATCGGGCTGTTCGAATAGATCGAGAAACGGCGCGGCGCATCCGGTGACGACGCCTCTGCGCCCGAACTCCAGAACACCGGCGGCACCGGCAGGCGCGGCGCAGCGGGTTCGGCCACAGCCACCTCGAACATCCGCGCCGTGCTGGCCTGCGCGATCAAGTCCGACAGGCCGGCGCTGACCACCCGGTGATTGCGGCGCAGCGCGGTCAGGTAAACCTCCTTGTGGGTGTCGGTGGCGGAATGGTACCGCCCGGCTGCCTTCCACCAGTCGCCTGTTTCGCGAAACAGGCCGACCAGGAACCGGGCCGCGTAATCCACGTTCGTCGCGGGATCGAATGCCTCTTCGAGCGAGGCAAAGGCACGGCCATGCCATCTCTGGTTCACCTGCATGCAGCCCACGTCGATCGACTGGATGCCGCTGCCCCGCTTGGCCCGGACCCAGCGCAGCGCCTCATCCCGGGTGGTGAAAAAGGCGCCCTCTCCGGCGGCGTTGACGGTCCAGGGCCAGACGGTCAGCCCCTCCGGGCCGCGTCGCCCGGCCTCTTGCACGCCGATGGCCAGCAACAGGTTGTCGGGAATGTCATAGCGCGCCTGCGCATCGAGGATCGCGGCCAGGCAGTCGGCACCGCGCAACACCGCGCCGGGGACCGGTGCGCGCGCGGACGGCGCCATGACCACCGGCGCGGAAGACCGATAGAACCCGGCAAAGAACTCGGCCTGTGCCGGCGGCCCGCTCCAGACCAGCCCGCTGGCCATGGCGGCCCCGGCCATCCCGAGGGCAAGATGCGCGCCACGCCCCATCCTAGACCCCTCCACCGACGATCAGATCGAACACCCGGCTCGACAACCGCGACAGGGTTCCGAACATGAACGGGAGCGCCAGCGCCAGCGCGACAAAGATCGCGATGATCTTGGGCACGAAGGTCAGCGTCATTTCCTGGATCTGCGTCAGCGCCTGGAAGAACGAGATGCCCAGCCCGACGACAAGCGCCACCGCCATCACCGGCGCCGAGGCCAGCAGCACGGTGGTGATCGTCAGACGCAGGATCTCATATGTGCTGACCGTGTCCAACAGCGGCCTCCGGTTGGGCGAATGCCGTCAAATTTGCATCCGCATGACTTCCTGATAGGCCTCGACCAGCTTGTCGCGCACCGCGACCGACATCTTGACCGTGCTTTCCATCGCCATGGTGGCCTCGACCACCTGCTGCAACCCGGCCTCGCCGGTCAGGCCCGCGGCGGCGGTGGCATCCCCCTCGCGCACCGTGCTGACCGCCTCCGAGGCGGAATTGCGGAGCATCTGGGCGAAATCCGGTGTCTGCCCCTGGTCGGCCGTCGCCCCGGCGGACTTGTCCGAGGCAAGGTCCTTGGACTTGCCATAGGCGGCCTGGATCACGGCATTGGGCTGGATGGAGGTAAAATCGCTCATGGGTCAGCTCTATTTCAAAAGGTCGATCAATTCGCTGCGCATCTGGCGTGCGTTTTCCAGCATGGTCATGTTCGCCTCGTAGCTGCGCGAGGCCTCGCGCATGTTGCTCATCTCGATCAGCGGGTTGACGTTGGGCAGCTTGACATAACCGTTCTCGTCGGCGGCCGGATGCGCTGGATCGAACCGCAGGGAGAAATCACCCATATCGCGGGTAACCTCGGCCACGCGCACCATCGCCGCGCCGGTGGCCGCATCGGTATCTGACCCGAAGCTGATCACCTTGCGGCGATAGGGGTCGCCGCCCGGGTCCTGAGCGGTGGTGGCAGAGTTGGCCACGTTTTCCGAAACGACCCGCAGCCGCTCGCCCTGGGCGCGCAAGCCGCTGGCAGCCGTGGCGATGATTGACGTCAAGGGATCCATTCAGCAGCCTCCCCTCAGCGCGACCCGGCGACGGTCAGCATCAGCTCATGCGCCTTTCGGTACAAATTGGACGCCAATTTGTACTGACCGGCGGTGTCCGCCGCATGGAGGATCTGCTCTTCCATCACCACGTTGTTGCCCGAGATGGCCTCGGCCCATGTCGTTTCGACCTCGTCCACCTCGGCGCTCGGCAGCACCGCTGAGGTTTCCGCGTTGGAGAGGTAGGATTCAAAGCTTTCCACGTCGCGGGCGCGGTAACCGGCGGTATCGGCGTTGGCGATGTTCTCGGAAACGGTCTTCTGACGGTCCGACAGCCATTGCAGGCGGCGCGATGCCAACTGGAAAAGGTTCATGTTGTCGAGATTCATCATGGACTCCAGCTTAATTCTTGTCAGTATAGCAAGTAGAGCAAAGATTGACAGGGTTTATTCTTGTGAGCGCGATCTTTTCGGACCTGCGACAGACCATTTCAAACCTTGAAACCACAAGGATAGCCGGGCGCGTTCAATCCGTGGTCGGCCTATCGCTGATGGTCTCGGGACTGGAACGCGCGGCCGGGATCGGGCAACGCTGCCGGGTGCGGGGGCAACACGGGCCGGTGACGGGCGAGGTGGTGGGCACCGGCGACGACGGGCTGCGCCTGTTGCCCTTCGGCACCTGGGACGGCATCGCGGTGGGCGACCGGGTGGAGCTGATCCAGACCGGCGACGGCATTTGCCCGGACGACAGCTGGATCGGCACGGTCATCGACGCGCTTGGCCGGCCGCTCTCGCCCGCGCCCGGCTTTCGGCCCGGCACCCGGCGCGCGCGCGGGCGCAACAGCCCGCTACCGGCCTATGACCGGCGCCGGGTCGGGGAAAAGCTGGAGACCCGGATCAAATGCGTCGACCTGTTCACGCCGATCTGCCGGGGCCAGCGGATGGGGGTCTTTGCCGGCTCGGGCGTGGGGAAATCCACGCTGATGGCGATGCTGGCGCGCAATACCGACGCCGACGTGATCGTGATCGGGCTGGTCGGCGAACGCGGCCGCGAGGTGCAGGAATTCATTGACGAGGACCTAGGCGAAAAGGGCATGGCGCGCTCGGTCGTGGTGGTGGCCACCGGTGACGAGGCGCCGTTGCTGCGCCGTCAGGCGGCCTGGACCGCGACGGCGGTGGCGGAACATTTCCGCAAGGCGGGCAAGCAGGTTCTGCTGATGATGGACAGTGTCACCCGCTTTGCCATGGCCCAGCGCGAGATCGGGTTGTCGAGCGGTGAGCCGCCGACGACGCGGGGCTATCCGCCGACGGTGTTCTCGGAGCTGCCGCACCTGCTGGAACGCGCCGGACCGGGCCGCCCCGGCGAGGGCGACATCACCGGCATCTACACGGTGCTGGTCGATGGCGACGACATGAACGAACCGATTGCCGACGCCATTCGCGGCATCGTCGACGGGCATATCGTGCTGGATCGCCGCATCGCCGAACAGAACCGGTTTCCGGCGATCAACGTGCAACGGTCGATTTCGCGCATGCTGCCCGACTGTCACAGCCCCGAGGAATACCGGATCATGCACGCCGCCCGGCGGGCGCTGGCCCGCTATGCCGACATGGAGGAGTTGATCCGCGTCGGTGCCTATACCCCCGGATCGGACCCGGAAACCGATGCCGCGGCGCGGTTCTTCGTGGCTGCCAACACCTTCCTGTCGCAGGGGCGCGGCGCCACGATGCGCGCCGAGCAGAGCTTTGCCGAGGTCTACAAGATGCTGCTCGAGGCGGGGATCGACGTGCCGATCCTGCCCGATGCGACGGCCGAAACGGAAACCGGCCGCCCCGTATAGAGGCGGCCGGCAAATGAGGCGGCGAAAACCGATGCGCCCCGGGGTACTCGTGAAAAACATCAGGGGACGCCCCCTGACGAAAACCCGTTACTGGAACAGACTCAGGACGTTCTGCGGCTGCTGGTTGGCAATCGAAAGCGATTGCGTCGCCAGCTGCTGCTGGACCTGATAGGCCTGCAGGCGCGCGGCCTCTTCCTCCATGTCGGCGTCGATCATCGCGCTGACGCCGGAATCCAGCGTATCGGTCAGTGCCGACAGGAACTCCTGCTGGCCCTCGATCGCGGTCTCGGCCTGGCCGAGCTTGGTCGCGATGTCGGTCACGTTTCCGACAACGCCCTCGGTCGAAGCCAGGACACCGGACAAGAAGGCCGCGCCGGTAGCCGAAGTCGCGTTGGATTCGAAGCCAGTGGCAATGACTTTGAAGTTCGCGACCAGCGTAGCCATGTCATGCGTGTCGACAGCCATGGTGGTGGCGGCGTAAGTCCCGCCCGCGCGGCCGACGCCGGTCACGACATTGCGCGTCGCGCCAACAGAGGTGTCATTGTTCGCTGATGTTGTCAAAGCACCGTCGGCCGGAGCGACCGAACCCACGGTAACGCCTGTGCTGGCGGTGACAGCATCAGAATAAGAGCCGGCACCCAGCATGTCATCGCCGTTGAAGGTCGACTGGCTCAGGGTAGATTCCATCTGCTTGACCAACTCGAGCAGATCATTCTCGATCTCGCCATGGCCGCCGGTTGCACCCTGTGCGAAGGCTACCTTATCGAGGAACTGCTGCGACAGGTCCTGAATGGTTTCGGCGCCAAGGCGCGCGGTCGAGATCGAGTTCTTGGTCAGCGACAGCCCCTCGTTGATCGAGCTGAAGGCGCTGCTGTCGCCCTTCATCGTCTCGGAAATCTGGAAATAGGCCGCGTTGTCCTTGCCCGAGGACACCTTGAGGCCGGACGAGATCCGGTCCTGCGAGGTTTCCAGGTTGGTGTTGACGGTGCGCAGTGCCTGCAGCGCGTTCATCGCGGAGGTATTGGTGAGAATGGACGACATTTAATGCTCTCCTCAGTTCTCGTTTCTTGTTGTTCAGTCTTCTGACTGTTTCTCGCCATAAAGCCAGTATCGGGAATGCTAATGCCCGGATCCAAGCAAGGCTACCGCTTAACGAACTTTCAGGCTGTATCCGGGTTCGAAACGCGCGTTCAGTGCGCGGCCCTACCGCCCGAAACATCCGTGAAAGAACAAGCCGCCAGGAGACGCCCCCTGGCGGCAAGCCGGTTACTGGAACAGGCTCAGGACGTTCTGCGGCTGCTGGTTGGCAATCGACAGCGATTGCGTCGCCAGCTGCTGCTGGACCTGGTAGGCCTGCAGGCGCGCGGCCTCTTCTTCCATGTCGGCGTCGATCATCGCGCTCACGCCGGTATCCAGCGTGTCGGTCAGCGCCGACAGGAACTCCTGCTGGCCCTCGATTGCCGTCTCGGCCTGGCCAAGCTTGGTCGCGATGTCGGTCACGTTGCCGACAACGCCCTCGGTCGAGGCCAGGGCCCCGGACAGGAAGGCCGCGCCGGTGGACGCCGTGGCATTGGTTTCAAAGGCGGTCGCAATGATCTTAAAATCCGCGACGAGCTCTGCCATGTCGTGCGTATCGACAACCATGGTGGTGGCAGCATAGGTACCGCCTGCACGGCTGACGCCTGTCACGACGTTGCGCGCCACACCAGCCGTAGCGTCACCGGTGGTTGCAGTCAAAACGCCGGTAGCTGCAGCAATGGATCCTGCCGTTGCAGGAGAGCCATACGTATCCGCCCCCAGCAGATCGTCGCCGTTGAAGGTCGACTGGCTCAGGGTGGATTCCATCTGCTTGACCAGCTCGAGCAGATCATTCTCGATCTCGCCATGGCCGCCGGTTGCGCCCTGTGCGAAGGCCACCTTGTCGAGGAACTGCTGCGACAGGTCCTGGATGGTTTCGGCGCCAAGGCGCGCGGTCGAGATCGAGTTCTTGGTCAGCGACAGCCCTTCGTTGATCGAGCCGAAGGCGCTGCTGTCGCCCTTCATCGTCTCGGAAATCTGGAAATAGGCCGCGTTGTCCTTGCCCGAGGACACCTTGAGGCCGGACGAGATCCGGTCCTGCGAGGTTTCCAGGTTGCTGTTGACGGTGCGCAGTGCCTGCAGCGCGTTCATCGCGGAGGTATTGGTGAGAATGGACGACATTTAATGCTCTCCTCAGTTCTCGTTTCTTGTTGTTCAGTCTTCTGACTGTTTCTGGCCATGAACCGATTTTCGGCCATGAACCAATATTGAGGATATAAACGGCCAAATTAAGGCAACGCAAAGGGTTTCGTGTATTTCGGGTTGTACCCGGGGTCAAAACTCGCGGTCTATGCGCAGCTTGCCCCCCTCTTCGCCGCCGATCTTCTGCCCCGACTTGCCATAAAGGCCGCTCAGCCCGTTGCGTTCGGTGGCCTTGCGGATCTCTCGCACGATGGTGCCGGCGGCGGTGGCCATGCGTTGCAACATCTCGCTGTCGGCGCTGACCGCGGCCTGAAGCTCCTGCATCCGTTCGGGCAGGCCGCGTGAAACCGCCGCCTCGTGCTGAAGGAAGGGCTCGACCAGCGGCAGCCGCAGTTCAAGCCATTTCAGCACCGATGCCTTGCGATCAAAAAGTTCGCTCACGACCTGGAACCGCCCCTCGGTCAGGGCGACGACCTCTTCGTTCAGCAGCGTCACCGCCTCGCCCACCTTGTCGGTATAGGCGGCGATGTTCGCCTCGTCCGTTTCGGTCAGGACCCGGGCGGTTCCGGAGGGCGCATCACGGCGCGCCTGCAGGCGCTGGCCGATCCGGGATTTGCGTTTCGTCACCATGTTCGCGCCCCTCGATTTCATGTCAGCGCCTGTACGCGTCGAGCATCTGCTCGATATTGGCGCCCAGCCCGAGCCCGCCGCGCTCGGCCAGCTTTTCGGCCAGCGCCTGCGACATGAACGACCGCCACATCTCGGCCCCCTGCCCGCCCGACGCCGGCCCGTAGTCGATCGTGCTCATCATCTCGTCGACGAACTGGCTGAGGAACACCGTCTCGAACTCGCGACCGAGCCGTTCGTTCCGGGCCTTGTCGGCGGCAGAAACCTCGGTATTGGCGGTTGCGGCCGGTCCCGGCATGATCGGGGGGGTCGACATCAGATGATCTCCAGGTCCGCGTGCAGCGCGCCCGAGGCCTTGATCGCCTGCAGGATCGAAATGGTCTGGCGCGCGCCGACGCCGATCGCGTTCAGCCCGTCGACCAGATCCTGAAGGCTGACGTCGCCCTGCAGAATGGTGAACTTGCTTTCGCGCTCTTCCACGTCGATATCGGATTCCGGCACGACGACGGTGGTGCCGCCGATGCTGATCGGGCTTGGCTGGCTCACGTTGAACCGCTCGCGCACCCGCACCGTCAGGCCGCCCTGGCTGATCGCGACCTGGCCGATCCGCACGTTTGCCCCGATCACGATGGTGCCGGATTTCTCGTCCACGACGACGCGCGCGGTGCTGTCGGGCTGCACCGTCAGGTTCTCGATCGCGGCCACGGTCTCGGCCACGTCGCCCTTGCCCGGAAGCCGCACCTCGACGGTTCCCGGATCGAGCACCCGGGCAGAGCCGCCGCCCAAGGCGGCATTGACCGCGTCCCCGATCCGCGCGGCAGTGGTAAAGTCGGGCACGCCCAGCGCGATGCGGAAACTGTCCAGCTCGCGCAGCTCGAAACCGACCTCGCGCTCGACGATGGCGCCGCTGTCGACGCGGGCGATGGTCGGCACCCCCTCCTGCACACTGCCGGCGTTTGCCTGCGCCAGGAACCCCGAGACGGCGACCGGCCCCTGCGCCACGGCATAGACCTCGCCGTCGGCGCCCGACAGTGGCGTAACCAGAAGGGTCCCGCCGCGCAGGCTGGTGGCATCGCCGAGCGAGGCGACATTGACATCTATCGGCGACCCGCGCCGAGCAAAGGGCGGAAGCTTGGCGGTGACCATGACGGCGGCGGTGTTCTTGGTCTTCAACAGATCGCCATCAAGATTGGCGACACCCAGTCGCTCCAGCATGCCCTTGATGGCCTCGCGGGTGAACGGGCTGTTGGTCATCCGGTCGCCGGTCCCGAGCAGACCGACCACCAGCCCGTAGCCGATCAGGTGGTTTTCGCGCACGCCCTCGAAACTGGCGATATCCTTGATCCGGACATCGGCGCCGACCGGGGACGCAAAAAGGCACGCCGCCCCCAAGGCAACCGCAGCCATTCCATTCGCCAGAGCCCCAAATACAGACATCGACCTCACCCCTGGTCCCTGAAAGAAACCCTATCGGTTTGTTTTTGCCAAGTCCATATACAGTTGCTTTTAAACTTGCACATTCGCAACTTTATTATTGAACTTCCTACCTTTCCTTGCTAGCGATAAAGGATAGCAATGAATAGCAGCGGGAACGGAGGTGTTCATGCGCGCCTATGTTTTCGAACCACGCGAGAAACGGCAGCCCTCTCTGACGGCTGAGCTTGAGAACGCGGGTGTCGAGCCTCTGTTCGTGGGCGAGGACTTTTTCGAGACCGGCCTGGCGCCGCTGACGCAGCCGGGCAACGAGGTCCGGGCGATCCTGATCGGAGAGTCCGACAACACCCACGCCCAGATCCGCACCATCCGCAAGGCCGGTTGCGCCAACCCCGTCATCGTCCTGCGCGATTTTCGCAATTCACAGGATACCTCGGCGGCCCTTGATCGGGGAGCCGATGATGTCATCGTCAGCCCGATCAAGGGAAGCGAGGTGGTATCGCGGATCAATTCCATCGTCCGCCGGTTCCACGGCCATGCCGCCGAAAGCGTCGAAGTGGGTGAGTTGACCGCTTTCTTCGACGGGCGGGACCCCATCGTTTCCGGGGCCCGCATCAAGCTGTCAAAGCGCGAACACTCGATCTTTCAGCATCTTGCGCTGAACTCCAACAGGGTGATCTCGAAGAACGCGATCTATGACGCGGTCTACGGGATGAGCGCGGATCAACCCTTTGACAAGGTGATCGACGTCTATATCTGCAAGCTGCGCAAGAAGATTGCCGCCGCCGCCACCAGCGGATCACAGTACATCGAGACGGTCCATGGCCGCGGCTACAAGCTGAGCGCGCCCGAGGAGTTCGATCTGCCCAACCCCGAACAGCAGGGTTCGCCCCGGGCCCGGCCCCTCGAGGCCCGCGCCTGACGTCCCGGATCAGAGGTAGTTCAGCAAGGACAGTTGCGACAGCCGCGCGGTGACGCTGTAGCTGGCCTGCAACTGGGTCTCCAGGCTGGTAACCATGGTGGCGGCCTCATAGGGATCGACGTTCTCGTAGTTGCCGATCTGGGTCTGCTGCACCAGCGAAATATCCTCAAGCTGGGACTGCGCGTTGACCACCACCTGTTGGTTGAACCCGATGCCCGCCGAGATGGTCAGCATGTCCTGCACGCCCCTGCCGAGCGTATCGCTCACCTCGGCCATCCAACTCGCATATGTTGCCTCGTCCTCGATCTGGCTGACGTCGACGACCGAGAGCATGGCAAGCCCCTTGATCGTGTCCAGAAAGGCCGGATCGTTTGCCTGAACGCCGTAATCCAGCTGTTGCCCTTCCATGATCCGCGCGGTTACCCGGGTGTTCGGATCGCCGCTGTCGTCCAGCAAAGGTGTGCCGTTGTAAAAGGTGGCCTCGAAGTTGCGATCGGGATCCGTGGTATTCGTGGAGGAAAAGAACGCGTCGATCTCATCGAACATCGCCTCGGCCTCGGCAACGGTCGTCGGGCCGGATCCGACGATATCCGACAGCACCTCTTCGGGTGAAAGGCCGGTCGCCCCGCTTTCCTCTTCCCAGCGGGTCAGCGGCGCGCTGCCGCTTTCGGTCCCGGAAAACAGGAAATCGCCGTTGAAGCTGATGTTCAGCGTACCGATGATACTCTCCAGTGTCGCACGGGCCTGGGTTTGCAGCGCATCCGCCCCCAACGTAGGGTTCGTGGCGTTGATCAGCGTGTTCTGGAGCACCTCCGCGGCACCGTTGCGCGCCGTGTCGACCGCGGACAGCATGGCCTCCAGCTTGCTGTCCAGAACCTCGTTCACGGTCAGGTAGGTCTGGGTGTTCTCCTCGGTCGCGCGTAACGTCAACGCGATCGAGGCGCGCGGACCGAGATCGGCGAACACATCCGCCTTGCGCCCGGTCGCCAGTTCCTGGCCGGCGATCTGCAACTGCTCGGTCACGCGGGCCACGTTCAGGCGGTTGGAATAGCTGAACTGCATCGAAGAGACACCGCTAATGTTCCAGCTCATGACTTATCCTCAGACTGCGGCCAACAGCGTGTCGAGCATCTCGGCCACGGCTGT
The DNA here is from genome assembly GCF_040365005.1 of Aquicoccus sp. SU-CL01552. NCBI lineage: Bacteria > Pseudomonadati > Pseudomonadota > Alphaproteobacteria > Rhodobacterales > Paracoccaceae > Aquicoccus > Aquicoccus sp. SU-CL01552. The sequence goes on from NZ_BAABWV010000003.1 coordinate 273,108, forward strand.
CAGCATCTTGGAATTCGCGGCATAGCTCTGCTCGATCAGCATGAGCTGTTGCAATTCGTCGTCGATACTCACCCCTTCGACGTTCTCGCGCGACGCCTGTACCATTTCGGCGGCGGAAACCGCCGCGTTGTAACTGCTTTCCACCCGCGCACGTTCGGCCGACTGGCTCGAAATCATCTCGGCGGCGAAATCCGCAACCGAAATCCCGGCGTACAGCCCGGTATCAGCGTCGGCGCCGACCGGGGTGTCGAGCGCGTCGATGAATCCCTGGATCTGGGTTGCGTCGGAAGCCGCTCCCTCGGCGGTGGCGGACATGCCGTCGCGCATGCGCCATACTTCGCTGTCGCCGGAGCTGCTGACCGCGTCGTTCACCCGGATACGGCTGGCCAGCCCATTTAGTTCGGTGGCGTCAAAGGCGCTGCCGTTGTCGGTGAAAAGGCCGGCCTCGCCCGCCGAAAGCGAGGCATCGGCGCCCTCGAACGCCTCGATCAGGCCGCGCGCATATTCGTCCAGCTGCAACTGGAAGCGCGGAAGGATGTCGCCATTCAGTTCCGCCAGCCCCGCAAGGCTGCCCTCTTCGATCCCACGCACACCATCCACGCCCGGGGTAATCTCGGCCTCGCCGGCAAAGAAGCGCCCATCGCCGGCGGAGTAGGTGACATCCTGCACTTGCGTCCCCTCCAGAAGCGCCGCGCCCCCGGTGGTGTACACGCTGATCTGGCCGTCGGAGGATTCCGTGATCCGTACCCCGACGATCTCGGCCACCTGGTCGAGCAACCCGTCCATCGAGTCGGCCACCTGCGCCGCCTCGATCGTCCCCGGCTCGTAATCGCGCATGGTCTTGTTCAGGTCGGCCAGATCGTAGAGGGCCTGGTTCAGGTCGGCGACCTCGTAGCGGATCTCCATGTCCACCTCGACCTGCAGGCTGCCCAGCGTGTCGCTGGCGCCCCGGATCGAGGCCGCCAGATCCTCGGCGGCATAGACGGCGGCCGTTTGCGCCCCGGTCGAAGAAGGCATGTTGACCAGCGTCGTCATCGCCGTGTTGAAGGCCGAGAACTTGTCCGCCGGCGACAGCCCGTCCCCCGGCTGGCCAAGATAGAGCGTGTAACTGGTCAACCCCTCCTGGATCGCCTCCAGGCTGGCCATCTTTCCGCTTTCGGTACGCGCCATGCGCACCAGCGCCGCATCGACATCGCGCCGCACCTCGGACACGGCCGACCCGCCGGTACTGGTGGTTACGATGACCGCTTCACGCTGGACATAGCCCGGCGTCATCGCATTCGCGATGTTGTCGGCCACGACTTGGGTCTGGGTCTGGGTCGTCGCCAGACCCGTCGATGCCGCGTTCAGCGCACTGGAAAGACTCATGGGTTATCCCCTGAAGGCCGACTCAGATCAGCGTTTGAGCGACGCGGTCTCACTCATCATCTCGTCCACCGTGGTGATCACCTTGGCGTTGGAGGAAAACGCGCGCTGGGCCTTGATCAGGTCGGTCATCTCCTCGGCGATATCCACGTTGGAGCTCTCCAACTGGCCGGAACTGATGGCGCCCGTGGACCCGGTGTTCGCCTGCAACGCCAGGAAGGTGCCGGTATCGACGGTCAGCCCGTAGGCATTGCCACTCATCTCGTACAGCCCGTTCGGGTTGGCCACCGTCGCGACCGGGATCTCGTACAGCGCGCGGCGCTGGCCGTTGTCGAAGATACCGTAGAGAATGCCGTCCTCGTCGATCTCGGTCCGGATCACCTCGCCCACGCTCGAGCCGTCGCGGGTGAAGGTCTGGCTGAAGTCGCCAGCGAACTGGGTGACCCCGTCGAACTCGTCCGGGGTGCCCAGGTTGACGGTGATCGTCTGCGGGGTGCCGCCGCTGTCCACGGTGACCGTGGCCTCGCCGGTCGCGGTGTCAAAGGTGAACCCCGCCGGCGCGGTGGCGGTCGAGGTCACATCGGAATAGGCAGAGGGCGAGCCCGCGAGGGAACCGGAATCGTTGAACTCCACCGTCACCGTGCCCAGCGCGGTGCCGTCACCGTCGCTGATCGTGACGTCCCACTGGTTGTCGGTCGTGGTCGGCTGCCAGGAAAAGCTGAGGCGCTCCGAGGCGCCGAGCGGGGTGAAAAACTCCGATGAGTTCGTGAACGGCGCCCCCGGCGTGGTCAGGCCCGACTCTTGCGCCGGCAGGTTGCCGATGGTCGAAATCTCGGTGGTCGCCGCCGCCGACAGGGTGATGTTGCCGATGTTCACCGTCTCCATGTCGGTGAAGGTGCCACGATCGACATCGGGAAGCGTTTCGTCGAGATCGTACCGATAGCCGGCCAGGTAGTACCCGGCCGCGTTCACCAGGTTCCCGTCCTCGTCCGGCAGGAACGACCCGGCGCGCGTCAGCATGTAGTTGGTCTGCACTGTCTCGTCCGGCCGCAGGGACACCGCGAAAAAGCCGTCGCCGCTGATCGCCAGGTCGGTCGAGGAATCCGTTGCGATCAGACTGCCGGCCTGGGTGATTTCCATTTCGTCGACTGCCGCGACCGACAGCACACCCTCAGCCGCGCCGCCCGTGGCCGCCGTCGTGACGAAATGGGAAAACCCGCGCTTGTACCCAACCGTGTTGGCATTGGCGATATTCTCGGAAATCCCGGCCACGGCCGTGGAATTGGCCTGTAACCCGCTGACCCCGATTTGGAGTGCGCTTGAAATGCTCATGACCGCCTCTTGTTCTTGTCGTTGACGCTTTTTCAACAAGGAATACACGACCGCGCTTTAAGGCAAGTTAAAAGTTCAAGAAAAACCAATGCGAAAGCAAGGAAAGCACAAGAACCTCTTGTCCGCCTTCCGCATGTGCCGCGATAACCCGGGCCGACCATCCGAGGATGTCAGAGCCCGACCTCTGCCCCGTCGATGGCGCCAACCGCCCGCTCCGCGCTTTCAAGGCGGGTATCGGCCGCTCCCTTGCTGAGCGGCTCCAGCGGCGCTGGGGTCTCGATCAGGCTGGTGGCGACATTCACCCAGGTCTCGGAGTCGGTCAGCCCCGGAAACGCCGCCACGATTTCGCCCGCGGTCCTGTCGTCACCGGATTTGCGGGCCGCCAGCAGCAGGTAGGAAGCATCGCGCGCGGTGAACTCCTCTGGGAAGGTCGTCCACAGCCGGCGATAGAACACGATCGCGCCATCCCAGCGCCCGTCCGACCAGAGGGCCAAGGCAAGGTCGCGCAAGCTCTGGGCGTCGGGATCAGCCACATAGGTCCTGCGCACCCGGTCGAAATCGCCCAGTTCGGAAAGAACGCTGGCCTTCAGCGCGTTGACCTGTTCGCGCTGCTCGGGGTTCCCCGGCACGCCGATCCCGTCCAACACGTCACGCGCCCCGGCATAGCGCCCGCCTTGCGACAGTGCGCGCGCCAGCTTTAGCCGCAGCCTTACAAGACGCTCGGGATCCGCGGGTTGTTCCGACAGCTCGGCCAGCTCCTCGACCAGCGCGATCGCCCGGCGATACTCGCCCGCCGCCAGGTCGGTTCCGCCAACCTCCAGCGCCCGATCCGCAAGCGCCTCGGAATACAGCGCGAAATCAGGGAAATAGCGATAGAGCGGCACCAGGCTCATGTGAACCGGCAACCATTCCGCCAGCGGCAATTTCCCCTCGACCCCCTCGCGGTAGGCCGCCGCCATGTCGATCCGCGCCCTCTCGACCGCCTCCTCGGCCGCCTCGGTGCCGGGAAAGCGCTGCATCAGCTTGCCATGCGCGACCAGCGCCTTGAAGGGATCGCCGGTCGCGGCGTAAATTCCACCAAGCCGGCGCAGCAGCTCGCGCTCGTACTGATCGCCGCGCCAGGCCCCTGCCCCGTATTCCAACACGTCCCGCGCCGCCAGCAGCGCGCCCCTGCCCCCATCGGCCAGCGCCATGTCGGCCAGCGCCAGCCGCGCCCGCGCCGCGTACAGATCCCAGCCGTCGCTGGCCGCGAAGTAAAGTTCCAGCGCGGTTCGCGCCTGTCCCTGCACCTCGGCCGCCCGGCCCCGCAAAAAGTACCCCACCGGCGCGTCGAACAGGTCGGGCACGCCCTCCAGCAGCGAAACCGCCCGCTCCGCCTGGCGGGTCTCGCCAGCCTCGACCGCCGCTTCGGTGAAAATCGGCAGCAACAGGCGCGCGATCGGCCGGGTCTGATCGGCCAGCACCGCGAGCGCGTCGGCCAGATTGTTGCGCAGCATCACCTCGTCGTCGGTGGCGATCGCCTGCAGCGTCAGCCACATGCCCCGATCCGTCCGTGACGCCGCAACCAAGGGCGACCCACCGAAGTCGGGAGCGGGCTCCCCGGTCAGAAGTCGCACCGCATCCCGCATCGCGCGCCAGCGGCGCGTCTCACCGGGGGACCTTGGTGCCACCTCGTCCAGGATCGACCGGGCCTCGTACAGCAGCGCGTGACCCAGATAAAGTTCGGCCATGTCGAGAAACACGCGGACCCGCTCGGGGCCATGCGCGGTGCTCAATGCCTCGATGCGTTGTGTCAAATGGTGATGAAATCCATCGGCAGGCCAGCGCCGCAGATCCATGTCGGCCTGCCCGGGTCGGCCCGGCTCGGGGCGTGCGACGGCGATCAGCTCGACCGGCGCGGACACGTCGACCGGCGCCCCGGTAGCCCAAACGCCGCCGGCCGAAAGCCCGCCCGCCAGTATTGCCGCAGCCGCTGCCGGTTTCTTCATGTGTACCGCCGACTGTCCTTGGGTTTCACCAAATACATCTTGCCTTAGTTCTTATATTGATGGATAGTTTACCATGCAGCAACAGGAATAATACCGAAAACTTGCCGGCCTATTCTTGCTGGCGCGCCTTGGGGACCACGGAACCAGTCATGAGTAACGCGGATTACGTCTCCCTTTCCCTTGCCTCGGCCCTGCAGCGCAGCATGGACATGTCGGCGCACAACATGGCGAACGCCTCCACCGCCGGGTACAAGACGATGCAGCCGCTGTTCGAGGCGGTCCAGCCGGAAGGAACCGAGGACACCGCGACCAGCTATGTCGAGGATCGCGGAATGTATCTCGACACCAGCCAGGGCGCCTTTGTCGCCACCGGCAACTCGCTTGACCTTGCCCTGTCCGGACCCGGCTGGCTGTCCTATCAGACCGACGGCGGCGCCACCGCCTATGGGCGCGACGGGCGGCTCACGATCAATGCCGACGGGCAGCTGTCGACCCTCACCGGCGCGCCGGTGCTGAACCAGGGCGGCGCGCCGATCACCCTGCCACAGGCGGTCGGTCAGAACCTCACCATTTCCACCGATGGCTCGATCACCGACGCCGAAGGGGCGGTGCTGGGCCAGATCGGCATCTTTCGCGTCCCCGAGGCCGACAACCTGGTACCGATCGGCAACGGCCTGTACCTCTATGGCGAGGCGGGCGCCGACATCACCCCGGCGACCGACACCACGGTGTCGCAGGGATTCATCGAACAAAGTAACGTACGGCCGGTGATCGAACTGACCCGGCTGATGGACATCCAGCGCGCCTATGAACGCGCGGCCAAACTGATGAGCGACAGCAACGATCTGACGCGGCAGGCGATCGAACGCCTGGGCAGCGTGATCTGAACCGCCGCGCTTCGGTCAAGGGGAGGACCCGAACATGAAGGCACTAGGAATCGCGGCGACCGGGATGCTGGCCCAGCAGACCAATGTCGACGTCATCGCCAACAACATCGCCAACGCCAACACCACCGGCTTCAAGAGCGGCCGGGCAGCGTTCCAGGACCTGATCTATCAATCCATGCGCCAGGAAGGGGCCCTGACCTCGACCGAGGGCACGTCGCGCCCGGTGGGCATGAACGTGGGTCTCGGCGTGCAAAGCGCCGGGGTGATCCGCCTGAACACGCAAGGCGGCCTGTCGCAGACCGAGAACCAGCTCGACATGGCCATCGAGGGGCTCGGGTTCTTCGTGGTAAACCGTCCCGACGGCACCCAGGCCTATACCCGCGCCGGCAGCTTCCAGCTCAGCGCCGAGGGCCAGATCGTCACGCTCGACGGCTACGAGATCGACCCCGGCATCAACGTGCCCGACAACACCCGCCAGATCGAGATCAACCAGGAAGGCGTGGTGATGGCCTATGTCGACAGCGATCCGGTCCCGGTCGAACTGGGCCAGCTCACCATGGCCACCTTCCTCAACGAGGCCGGGATGAAGCCGATCGGCAACAACATGCTGGAAGAGACCACCGCCTCGGGCGAGCCGACGCTGGTGAACCCGGGCGAGCCCGGCGTCGGCATCATCCGTCAGGGGTACCTGGAGAACTCCAACGTCAACATCATCCAGCAGATCACCGACCTGATCTCGGCCCAGCGCGCCTATGAGATGAACTCCAAGGCGATCGAAACCGCCGATGCGATGCTGTCCACCGCCAACCAGATCAAGTAACACGACATGTTCCGCTTCCAGACCAGCCCCTCGCGCCCAAGTCCCCACACCCGGCGGCTTGCCGGTGCGCTTGTCGCCGCCGCGATGTCGCTGGCGGGTCTGCCGGCGCTGGCCGCCGACATCGTGGGCCTTGTCAGCGAGCGCGCCGCGCAGGAGTTCGGCGCGGCCATGCCCGAGCGCGGCTTCTTCAACGTTCGCATGGCCGACGGGTTGCCCAGCGAGGGGTCCTTTATCCGCGAGTTCTGGATCGACCGCGATACCGGCCAGTTCATCGCCAACGTGATCACCGATCTCGGCGAGGTCCGGCGCGTCTGGGGCGTGGCCACCCTGACCCAGCCCGTGCCGGTGCCGGTGCGCCGGCTGATGCCCGACGACATCGTGCGGGCCGAGGACATCGAAATGGTGAATCTGCCCTGGGCGCGGGTCAATGCTTATGCCGTGACCGAGCGCGAGGCGCTGGTCGGCATGCAGGTGCGCCGGATGCTCTCTCCCGGGCGCCCGGTGCAGGTGCAATCGGTGCAACCGCCGGTCATCATCTCGCGCGGCGAGCGAGTGACGATCCAGCTCAGCTACGGCACGCTGCAACTCTCGGCCGAGGGCAAGGCGATTTCCGACGCGCACCTGGGCCAGGAGGTCCGGGTGGTGAACCTCAGCAGCAACAAGACGATCGTGGGCGTCGCCCGCGCCGATGGATTAGTGGAGGCCAGCTTTTGACCCTCGTGCATCTCACCCAGCCCGCCCGTAATCGGCTGCGCCCGGGGCGCGTCGGAACCGTGGCGGCCACGGCCGCCCTGGTCGCGCTGGCGGCCTGCGGGGAATACAGCAAGCACCGCAACCCCGAACTCAGCGACGTGGTGCTGGACGGTTCGACCATGCCCGAGGTCAACCGTATCAGCGTCCCCATGCCCGACGCCGAGCCGATGCGCCCGCCGCAACGCGCCGAGGCCTCGGGCCTTTGGGGCAAGAACACCCGCAGCTTTTTCGGCGACCGCCGGGCCGAGCAGGTCGGGGATCTGCTGACGGTCGAGATCAACATCGACGACAGCGCAAGCCTGAGCAATGCCTCGGAACGCAGCCGCAGCGGCAGCACCTCCGCGGACGACCCGGCGTTCCTGGGCTATGGCAGCCAGATCGACAAGATCCTGCCCGGCGTCGATGCCTCGGATCTGCCTACGGGCGGTTCGATCATAGACCTGGGGTCCACCTCCAGCACCGCCGGCGAGGGGTCGATCAAGCGCAAGGAGACCATCGAGCTGCGCGTCGCCGCCCTGATCGTCAAGGAATTGCCGAACGGCAACTTCGTGATCGCCGGCCGGCAGGAGGTGAAGGTCAACAACGAGCTGCGCGAGTTGCGCGTTGCAGGCGTGATCCGCCCGGTCGATATCGAGATCGACAACTCCATTCCCTACGACAAGATCGCCGAAGCGCGCATTGCCTACGGTGGCCGCGGGCAGTTGTCCCGGGTCCAGAATCCGCGTTACGGCGAGGACTTCCTGGACGTGGTCCTTCCCTACTGACCGGAGCATCCGGTGAAAAAGCTTCTCGCCATCCCGCTGGTGGCCCTCGTCATGGGGGGCGCCGGCTTTGCCCTCGGGCGCTATTTCTTTCCGCCCGAGACGACCGCCACTGCGACCGACCCCGAGGAGACCGAGGGCAACGGGGTCCTGTACAAGTTGCCGTTGGGAAGCCTGACATTCCAGGTTCTGCAACCGACACGCATCCTTCACATCGTCATAGATCTGGACGTGTTCGTCTCCGACGCGGCGGTCTACGAGCAGCTTGGCAACACCGGCGGCCGGGCCCGGCTGCGGGACACCACGATCGCCTCAGTCTCCGACATGGCAGAGACCATCCTCTGGGTCAAAACGGGTGAAGAGCGCACGATCGACAAGGTCGCCCTTGCCCAGCAGATCGTGCAGAAGCTGCACAACAGCTATCCGGCGGTCAAATCGGCGCAGATCAACCAGTTCCTGGTGTCGAACAAGGCCCGACAGTAACGCGCGCTGGCCTATCGAACCGCGAGAACCGAACTGGTCGCGACGGTCTCATCCCCGGTCAGGTTGTAGTACAGCTCGCCTTCGGCGAACAGCACCTCCTGCACAGCGGTCTTGCGATAGGTATAGGCGGTCACCTGGTCGCCATCGGCATTCAACGCCGTGAGCCGCACAGAGTAGAGGCCGTCCAGTACGTCCTCACCCAGGTCGTCCTTGCCGTCCCAGCCCAGTTCGACAAGCTCGCCCGTGGTAATCGGCAGCCCCGTCATGGTGCGCACCACACGATCCAGCGGATCAACGATCTGCGCCGAGACCTCCGCCGCCCCGTCGGGGAGCATGTAGTAGCCGTCCGAGGCCCCGTCCTCCAACATCGTGCTGGAGGAGGTCACCGTCACCTCGTGGCCGATCATGCTGGCCCCGGCGACCGCAGAAAGCGACCCGAACTGCGCCGAGAGGGTTTCGAGGTTGGCATTGGACTGCACCGCCTGTTCCACCTGGCTCAACTGCGCAAGCTGCGAGACGAATTGCGTGCTGTCCATCGGCTCCAGCGGGTCCTGGTTCTCGATCTGCGCGGTCAACAGGGTCAGGAACCGGGTGTAATCCTCGCTCAGAGCCGACAACGAACTGGTCGAGGCAGTCTCGGTCGTTTGCGTCGTTCCCGTTGCGATCACGTCCACCATTTGCGTTTCCCCTCAGGTCACGATGTCCAACCGGCCGTTGCCGATCTGTGATGTATGCACAGGTGCGGGGTCCGCCCCTGTCGCGGTCATGTCGTTTGCAGCGGCCATGGGCGCCCCGGCAGGCTGGTCGCCCTGCTGCCCCTGGCCGTTGCTGTCCGAGAAGGACTGCAGGTCAAGCGACCCCGTGTCCAACCCGCCCAGCACCTGCGCCAGCAGATCACGCTCTTCGCGCAGGGCATTCAGCACCGCCGGGTTCTCGGCCCGCACCACGACCTTGAGCGCGCCGTCCGATCCGGTGGTCACGTCCACCTCGATGGTGCCCAGCCCCCGTGGGCTCAACTCGATCCGGGTCCGCCCCTCGGCGATCTCGGCCGAGCGGACCTGCGACGCCACCGCCGCCGCAAAGCGCGACGGCTCGGCAGATGCCTCTCTGGACGCCACCGCGCCCGTCGCCTGGTCCCGCACTGGCTGGCCGCCCTGCGCCAACGCACGGGCAACATCCTCGGGGGTGATCAACGGCTCGACCGGCCCAAGGCGCCGTGCGATTGCCGTCGCCTCGATGCCCGTTCCGCCGCCGGTAATCGCGCCCGCCGCCACATCCGGGCCGGAGGCACCGGAAAGATCGGCCGCCACCGCCACGACCCGCGCCAAGAGCGCCCGAGCACCGCCGTCGCCAGTGGTCCCCGACGATCCGGAGCGGAAAGCGGGGAAGAGATCCGCCAGATCCGCTTGCACCGCCTCTGCTTGAGGTGCTGTCTCGACGGTCGTCGCACTCGCGCTGCCTGTCGCAGGTGTCACGGTCGCGGCCAGATCCCCGATCGCGGGTTCGGTCGTCGAATTCGCGACGGGTGGAGTTTCCAGCCCGTCCGGCAGCACCGCAGCCGCCATGATATCGCGTACAAACGCCCGGCCTGCTTCGCCCACCCCGGACGCCGTGCGGCGCGCCATCCCTGAGGCGCTGATGTCCCGCAAGGCGCTGGTGACGATCGAAAGGGCAGATTTCAACGCCTCCACGGCCGCCATCGGATCGGCAAGCGCGGCTGTCATGCCTGCGTCGTCAGTCACCACTCTCAGGTCTTCGTCCGTCAACCCGACCTGCACTTTCGCAACCAGGTCCGATCCGGTTTCGTCCTCGTACCCGGCCAGCGCGGTGGCGAGGTCCGCCGCCAATTCGGCCACGGCCTCGAGCGTCTCTGCGGGATCGTCCCCCTCGGGGTCGAGTTGGGCGGCCTTTTCGCCCAATCCGAGGAGATTTTTGTACAAATCCTTCCGCACCTTTGCGCCGGAGGTCCCGTCATCGCCCACCAAGGAAAGAGCCGCGTCGGTATTCGCTTGCCCGAACAGCGCGGCAAACCCTTCGGTCGCCTTTTCCGACGCAGCCGTGCCCTCCGGTCGAAGGCCGGTCAGAAGAGACGCGAGATTGATCGCGGTGCTCATCCCGTCACCCCAACTGCGCGGTCTTCGATCAGGTGCAGCTTTTTTCGGCTGAGCCCCAGCCGCCGTGCCAAGTCCTCGACCGTATCAGGCACCTGTCGCAGGTCGCGGGCCACCACGATCTCGCGATCCACCTGCCATCGCCCTGTCAAAACGCGCTCCTGCTCCACATCCAGCAGCGACGCCTTGCGCGCCGTTGCGAAAGAAATTGCCATGACCTGCCTCGCGAAATCGTAACGTTTCGTCGCGGACAGGAAATCACAGCAAGGACAACATGCAAAGATATATATGCTTAACGGGCGCTAAATCGCTCGATTTGTTGCCGAACCCGACGGTCACCCGACCGGTGACGCCCTATCGGACCCGTCGTTCGTCCGGACGAGAGGGCCGGTCGGCGTCGGGCAGGATCCGCGCCACGTCGCGGGTCAGGGCCCGCAACGCCGGGCCGGGCAGCTCGCCCCCGGCGATGTGATATGTACCGCGGGCGCCAGTCGGACCCCGGCCACCGGTCGCGATCTCGTTCAGGATACGGCCCAGTTCCTCTCCCAGGGCCCGGCCGGAAAAGGACATGGCGTCGGCGAAACCGACAGGTTCGATCAGGACGAGCGCATCACGCGGCACATCCAGGCCCAGTTCCTCGGCCAGCACATCGCCGAGCGGCGCGCCCGGAAGCAACTCGTCAGTCTCCATCATGGCAAAGGGCCGGGCCACCTCGGCATGGGCGACCAGCGTGACCATCGGCACGGTCAGCAACGCCCCCAGCAGCCGCGCCAGGGGTGACATGTTTTCAGCCGCGCGGGCCTCGATCGCACCGCTCCAGATCTGCTCCAACACCACGTCGCTTTGCATTCTGGCCCCCAGATTTTGCCCCTACTTCCGCAATACAGACCATATTTAGTTTCTCGGGAAAGAAGAATGCCTTCTTTGTAAACCCCACAGTAACCAGTGTTTCCACCCTGGCCCTGGTCCGCCCACCCGGGCGACCCAGATGACCCTTGGCATTTCGGGTGCGCATTCAACCGCCTATCAAGAAAAGCTTACTCCACATCTAGCCCCCACCGCCTGCAGATACACAACAGGTTGGCGCAACCACTACGGGTTGAAGGTCGAGATATGCACAGGGACAGATTTACAATTCGATGCTTGACGCGATCCGGCCGGCGGCGTTTCCTCGTCGAATCCCACCTTGAGACCGAAGAACGAGTCGCGCGGAGCCTATTCGACCGGTGCAGGCGGCGTCGAGGCGACGGGTTCGAGCGTGAGGACATAGCCGGAGGATCGCACCGTGCGCACCGAGATCCGTTGACCGAAGGCGGCAGTCAGTTTCTTGCGTATCTTGGCGACATGAACATCGAATTTCCGGTCGCCATAGGTCCAGGGACGATGGTCGATCGCATGACTCAGGGCGTCGCGCGTCACGATCTCGCCGCTGTTTGCCAGCAGCACGTTGACCACCTGGGCCTCGGCCTCGGTCAACCCGGAACGGCAGACGATATCGGCCTCGGCGTCCCAATCCGCGCGCAGATCGACCCGGTCTCCGAGCATCCCGCTCTCCTCGGCACCGATCCGGGCCCGCAACCGCAATGCGAACTCTTTCAGCGACACCGGGGCACAAACCACGTCATCGGCCCCGGCCAGGAAGGCCTCGACGCCTGCCTCGGGCCGGTCGCGCCAATCCAGGAAAAAAATGACGGGCGCAGGGTGCAGGTCCGCGGCGGTGCGGATCAAGGTCAGCGTCCGGCCCGGCACATCGCCGCCCCCCACGATCAGAACCCGTGGCCACCTGCCCTGATCCAACAACGCGCTTGCCTCGTCGGCCGTGGCCACGGCATGGGCACGGCGACTCAGGATCACCGAGAACAAGTGATCCAGCGCGATGCGCATCGCCATGTCTTCCTCGACGATCAGGGCGAAGAGACGGTCTTCGCGTTCATCCGATTGGGTCACTGCGCACGCTCCTGCCTGCTTGCCGGTGCCCGAAATCGACCAAAAGGCACCCGGCGGCGGGAGTTTAACCGCGCCGACAGGCTTGATGCCAGCGACATTTGGACCGCCCGAAAGGGGAAGAACAGCCAGGGATCAGCAAGAACAATCCGCATCAAAACATGGGATTTTAATCGGATCGTAACCATTTCCTTTCACTGTCCTTGGAAGTTTTGACCAAAATTTAACCCGGCAGGCCATATACCTTGGCTGAGGCACGACTATATACGGACGGCGGCGCGACGAGGTGCACCGCTGGAAAGAGCAGCCGGGGTGGCAATGTCAGGATCAAGAAGCAACAGGGTTGGACGTCATGCCGCGATCGTGGCCGCGGACCGGGTCAAGCGCCTGCTCGCGGTGGTCGAAGACGACGCCTTTCTGTCCGAAGTCCTGCACAGCGCCAACAAGACGATTTCCATCGGTCGCATCCCCCCGTCCGCCCCGAAACAGGGGGCAGAACCGGAGCAGCAAACTGGTTCCCAGCCGACACCGCTGGGGCCGGCCTATCACGCCGCCAAGTCGAGATCCCTGCGCGTGGGCAGATCCGCAGCCGCCGGACGCAACCGCCCGCAAGGACGCGCGTGAGCATTGCGTGCAGACACGGGTCACGACGGATCGGCCAATGGCGGTGTTCTTGACATCGTTCCGGCGACACACTTAGCCTGCGCAGATTGCGCTAGGCGGCTGACGTAAATACGGGACCCAGGGCTCATGAACGCGAACGAATCAGACGCCGCACCGACCCCGCCGAAGGCAACGGTCACCGACGCGGTTGCCCGGGTCGTCGCCGCCTATGCCGGTCGCGCCGATACCAGCCCCGACGACATCGTGGCGTTGGCCCTCCGGCTCTCTGACGTGTTTTCGTCGCTCGAAGATCTCCCCACAACCGCCCCGGGATCCATACCGGAGGCAGGTGGCCCCGCCCGCGTGACCACCGGAACCCCGGTGCCGGCGGTTCCGATCGACAAGGCGGTGACCGATGACAAGGTGTTCTGCCTGTGTTGCGGGCGCGGTTTCACCATGCTCAAGCGTCATCTCAAGGCCGAACATGGCCTCACGGAAGAGGAATACCGCACCCTCTTCGGCCTGCCCGAGGACATGCCGCTGGTGGCGCCGAACTATTCCGAACGCAAGGCCGCCTATGCCAAGCGTGTCGGTCTGGGCAAGTACCAGCGCGATCACGCGGACCCATCGGACACCGACGCCGACTGATACCGTCCCGGCGCGACCCGTCGCCACCGCCTTAATTCCCTGTGGACTGCCCAAAACTTGTCTGAATTGCGCCCATCTGAGCGCACCTTCCGCACCGATACCTTGTGAAGTGCCGACCCGCATCCTGTGTGCGGCCGGTCGTCTTATCCGGTTGAACCGGCCCTCACGAGGCAGACCCGAATGGCAGCGAAGAAGAAACAGACCATCGTCCGCAAGGTCGAGATCATCGAGGAGAGCGGCCACCACGGAGGGGCATGGAAGGTCGCCTATGCGGACTTCATGACCGCCATGATGGCGTTCTTCCTGCTGCTGTGGATCCTGTCCTCGGCCGACGAGCAGAAGCTGCGCGGCATCGCCGAGTATTTCACCAATGCGACCATGCCCAGCGGCAGCGGCCTACTGGACGGGGCCACCTTCGGTCCGCCGGGAACGCTGAACGCGTCACGTGGAGAGATCGTGGCGCGCGGCAACGACTTTGGCGAGGTCGACGAGCCCAGCCCCGCCAAATGGGAGGTGATGGACATCACCCCCACCTCCGACCCGAGTGAGATCACGCCGGGAACCCACAAGGGCGAGTTCGAGAACCCGGCGGCGGGCGCGCCCTCCAAGTTCGCCCTGCAGGACGACGGCAGCACCGCCGACGGCAATGGCAATCAAACCCGCACCACTTGGACACCCGGTCAGCCCAATGACCAGAAGATCGCGGATGCCGCTGCGGCCGAGGCCCGCGCCCTGTACGCCGCCGATAGTGCGCAGTTCGCCGCGCTCGAGTCCGAGCTGCGCCAGGCCATCCAGGAAAACCCCGACCTGAAGCCGCTGGAAAAGAACGTGATCTTTGAAAAGACGCCCGAGGGCCTGCGCATCCAGGTGGTCGATCAGCAGGGCCAGCCGATGTTCAACTCCGGCAGCGCCGAGATGCGCGGCGCCACGCAGGACCTGATGGAAAAGCTGGGGGGATCGCTGGCCGACATGCCCAACAACATCGTGATCTCGGGCCATACCGATGCCGTTCCGTTCACCAACCGGGTCGCCTATGACAACTGGGACCTGTCCTCGGACCGGGCCAATGCGATGCGCCGCGTGCTATTGAAATCGGGCGTCGCGCAGTCCCGCATCACCCGGGTGTCCGGCATGGCCGACACCGAGCTGCTGGTGCCCGACAACCCGCTCGATCCGTCCAACCGCCGGATCACGGTGCTGTTGGAATACCGCAAGCCGAAACCGGCGGGCCACCCGGTTACCAAGCGGAGTTCCGACGCCGAGGCCAACGCGGTCGGAACCGCGCCGGTGGAAACACCGCCCGTCATCAACGCACCGGCCTCTCGCGAGACCAGGGTCGTGCCCCAGAACGCGCCGGAGCAGGTCACCCAGCTGGAGGCTTCGGTTTTCGAGGATCTGCGCAACGCCCTGCGCTAGGCCGATGGCGATGTGAAGCGACAGGCTCTGCCCCCCGGGCGGAGCCTTGTCACCTTTCTCAGCCCGCGCGTGCCGCCTGCCACGCGCTGCGGAAACGGTCCCAGTCGATCGGGGCCTCGGCCCCCAGAGAGCCGGGATCGCCCAAGTCACCCAGTTGCATGCCCACCTGCATCAGGACCAGGGCCGCCGCGATGCCGGTCAGCGCCAGCAGGCGACGACGATACCGGCGTTTGCGCCCCTGCGCGGCGGCAACCTGCGCGGGTTCGTCCGGCTGCGGCTGGTCGCCCTCTGGCTCCGCCTCCGTTTCGGGCAGGGTCTGCACATTAGTTTGCGGGATCCGGGCCGGTGCCGGCTCAGGCCGAAGGTACAGGAACGCGCCGCTTCCGGTCAGTTCCGCCGCCCCGGCGCCGTCGGCGAATACCATCCGTAGGCTGGACGGCAGGCTCTTGGTCCGAATCCAGATCCGGCCTGGCAATGGCGAGGCCATGTCCCAGGGCGGTTCCAGCCGGATCGCGACAACATTGCGGTCGTCGCGCAGGTAAATCAGGTCGGGATCGCCGATCCGGATATCGGCCCCGCCGGCCCCGAGCCGTTCGACCAGAATCCAGCCGTTTGCCTCGGGCCGGATGATGCAGGCCACTGGCGGCATCTCCGTGAGGGCGAGTTCGCGCGCCGAGCGGAACCGTGGTCCCGGCTGGGTCGGCGTCGCCCGCTGCATGAACCCGGGCAAAAGCGCCTTGCGCACCCGCCCGCTGCGCGACGAGCGCGCAGCATCCGCCACGGCGGCCGCCGATTTGCCGCGACACGATACGAAAGCGGCCGGGTCAGGGGTCGCCGAGGTGCGATCCGAACCGGCCCGCGCCGGACCTGCCTCGACACCGAGAAAGACCGCGGGGTCCAGCCCCTCTTCCTGCGCGAAAGCGTAGTTGACGGCATAGTCGGAGGCCTCCTCGACGATCTCCGGGGCCTCGGCCACCAGCGACAGCAATCGGCGTTCGTCGGAATAAAGAAGGGACCGTGATGCGTATCCCGGAACCGCCGGGAAAAAGCACAGCTCCTGCCCGGTCAAACGAAGGTGCGCCTGCAGGCGGGCAGGAAACACCTCGGCCTCGTCCCGGTGAAACACGATCAACTGGCAGTCGCCGCTCTCCATCAGGCAGACGGCAAGGCACATCTTCTCGGGCCAGTCGCGAAATGTCTGGCGCACTTCGACCGGCCCCATAAGGACAGCCATCACCTTTTCCTTGCCAGACATGCGATGCATCCTTTCCGCACCCACACGGTACATGAATAAATCCTGTATCATCTGCCTAGATCTTGTCAATTATTCTTGGGTTTTTGATGCTATTTTGCGGATTATCGGCAAACTTTTTGTTTTATTCTTGCCGGAACGCCGTATAACCTAGAACGTCAGAAGGAACCGGCTGTCGGCGGCCTGTGTCAGCCCAACGGACTGTATCGCGTCATGACCATCGTTCTCGGCTTCATCCTCGTCATCGGCCTGGTGTTCGGCGGCTACATGCTGTCGGGCGGCGAGATGGGGGTCATCCTGCACGCCATGCCCTTCGAGGGGATGATGATCGGCGGTGCGGCGCTGGGATCGTTCATCGCCGCCAATTCCTTTGGCCAGATCATCGAAACCACGAAATCGGTGTTCAAGGCCTTCAAGGGGCCAAAGTGGAAGCAGCAGGATTACATCGACCTTCTGAACCTGATGTACACGCTGACCCGGATGTACCAGAAGGACGGCATCCTCGCGCTTGATCCGCATATCGAGAATCCGCACGACAGCCAGATCTTTTCGCAGTTCCCCAAGCTGCAAAAGGATCACTTCGCGATCGACCTGATCACCGACAGTTTCCGCATGCTGGCGCTGCAGTTCGACGATCCGTTCCAGACCGAGGACGTGATCAACAAGAAGCTGAAGAAACACCACCACGAGTCACTGGCCGCCTCGCACGGGCTGACCACCGTGGCCGATGCGCTGCCGGCGATCGGCATCGTCGCGGCGGTCCTGGGCGTGATCAAGACCATGGGGTCGATCGACAAACCCCCGGCGGTGCTGGGCGAGATGATCGGCGGTGCGCTTGTGGGGACCTTCCTCGGGGTGTTCCTCGCCTATCTGTTCGTGGCGCCGGTCGCCGGTCGGCTTGCCGACATCGAGGAGCAGGACGGTGCCTTTTACGCGGTGATCCGCGACATCTTCATCGCGGTCCTGCATGACCATTCGCCGACGATCTGTATCGAGATCGGCCGCGGCAACATCCCGACCAAGCTGCAACCGAACTTCTACGAGATGGAAGAGGCGCGGCAGGACATGGCCGAGGCGGCCTGATGCCATGCCGACGCGACGCAGGATCTCGGCGCTCAGGTTGATCCAGAAAATCAAGCAGCACGAGATCGACGGATACGCCGCGCGCATGACGTCGATCCGGGCAGAACAGGCCGCGCTGCAAGAGGAACTGGCGGCCCTTCAAACCCGCGCCGAACAGGAAGGACATGTCACCTCGCCCGAGGGGGCGCCCTATCTGGCGGGGTTTCTGCGCGCGGTCGAGGCACGACGCGTTTTTCTGACCGGGAAATTGGACGCCTTGCAGCAGAAGGCAGCGCAGATCGAGGCACAACTGCTGGGCAGCTATCGCGAGGCGAAGACCAACGATGCGGCGCTAGACACGTCGCTGGAACAGCAGCGTCAGCACGAGACCCGTCAGGAGATGGCCGAAACCGAGGAGATCGCCCGAAACGTCTACCTGCGACGCCGTATGGAATAAGCCGGCGGCGTCAGGCGGCGTCGGCGATCCCGGCGGCCCAGATTTCCCGGATCTCGGTGGCCAGGGTAGTCGGATCGAACGGCTTGGTGATCACCCCGAGGTCATGCGCCTTGAGCAGCGCCTCGCGCTCCGACTCCATGACCTTGGCGGTCATGTAGATACCCGGCACCTGCTCGTACCCCGGCAGGGCGCGTATGGCCACAAGGGTCTCTGGCCCGGTCATCCCCGGCATCTGGACATCGGTCAGGATCAGATCAGGCGCGAAGGCCTCGATCACCTCGAGGGCCTCCGATCCGCAACCGGCCTGCATCACCTCGAATCCGCCGATCATGTCCAGTGCCATATGGGCAATCTCGCGGATGTCGCTTTCGTCCTCGATATGAAGGATCTTTGTCAGTTCAGCCAAGACAGTCTTCCTTTCTTCTTCCGTTGCGCCCGCCGTGGCGGGCCATGGTTAAACCGCCTTGCGGCGAGCCTTGCCCCGGCCTCCGCCAGCGGGACGTGCGAATTTCGAAACAACCCCCCGGCCGGTCGCACCCGGGTTCTTCCGGGCAACGATGGTCAGGATCGGGAGGGTTTGCGGCAGTCTTCCGGTGGCGACCGGCAGCACACAGGTCACGTCGGCCTCGGGACCGGTCTGGTGCGCGGCGACAACGTCGAACCCGCCCTGCCCGGCCATCTCGATCGCATCGGCCGCAGTGCCGACGCGCCGGATCTCGATCCCGTCAGGGATCGGTCCAACCGCGCGCGCCCCGTCCTCCAGCTGCAGAACCCGGATCGCCGGGGCGCCCGGTGCCGGCGCGCACACCTCTTGCAGCCAGGTCGCGAGAGCGGCAAGAGATCCGTCGGGCGACTCCGTCGGCGCGCCATCCGGCGTCTGATCCGCGGCGATCTCCAGCACCTTGACCGGTCGATTTTCCAGCGATCCTTGCTCGCTCATCCGCTTGAACAGGTTCCGACCCTGCTCGCCCAACCAGCTTGACGCCGATGATTGGCTGGCAACGCCCACGCCGCGCGCGACCTGGCTTGCCAGAACCTGACCGCCTTCGACCTCGACCCGGCTCCCGTCCTGTCGCAGCAGGGACACAAGCGCGGCAAGGGCTGCGTCATCGGCATTCTGCGGCTTGATGTTCGTGGGGCCGGGCAAGTCCGAGAACGCGATTGTTCTGTCTTGCCCCTCTGCCACCGAGGTGTCCGCCTCGGTCAAAACGTCGCCGCGCAACCGCGGCAGGTCCACAAAGAACTCCGAGCCCTCGCCCTGCTGGCTCTTGAAAAAGATGGCCCCCTGATGCTCCTCGACGATCCGCTTGACGATCGACAGGCCAAGGCCCGTTCCGCCCTTTGAGCGGGTATCGGAGCTGTCGACCTGGGTGAACTTGTCGAAGATCGTCGGCTGCGCGGCCTTCGGGATGCCTGTGCCGAAATCCCGCACCGAAATGCGGAGACCGCCGCGATGCGGTCGCAGCCAGATCACGATTTCGGCGCCAATTGGCGAAAACTTGGCCGCGTTCGACAGCAAGTTGTCCATCACCTGCATCAACCTGTTGCGATCCCCCCGCGTCGTCAAAGGTTGACCGTCGTTGTCGACTTCGCAACGCAGGATCACGCCGAACTTCTCGGCGTAAAAACGGTTTGCCTCCTGCGCGGCAGCAAGCAGCTCGGCAAGGTCGAGCTCTTCCATGTTGAAGTCCATCTTGCCGGCCTCGATCTTTTCAAGGTCGAGGATGTCGTTGATCAGCAAGGCCAGCCGGTCGCAATTGGTGCTGGCCATCGAAACCATCTTCTTCACCGGGTCGGACATGTCGCCCACCGAGCCGGACAACGCCAGCCCGAGCGCGCCCTTCATCGAGGTCAGCGGCGTGCGCAGCTCGTGGCTGACGGTAGAGATGAATTCATTCTTTGCCCTCTCGGCCTGCTTGCGTTCCGTGATGTCGCGGTAGATCGCGATCAGGCGCGGCTCGTCGTGGTCGGGCTGCACGTATTCGAGGCTGATCTCATAGGGGGTTCCCGACTTGGTCGTCACCTCCCATGTCAGGCGCCGCTGCGGTCCTTCGATCAAAAGGTCACGCCGCATTTCCAAGGTATTCAGATCCGCGTCGGTAATGAAGTGTCCGACCCGCTTGCCCTTCCATTCGCCGCCCATACGATCGCGGACAAGACGCCGAACCGCTGCCTTGTTGCAATACAGCATTTCCAGGGTGTCCGGGCGCAACACCACGACCTGATCGTCGATCAGCTCCAGCGAGTCGTTGAAGCGTTCGTCGGAGATGCCCTTGCGAATCTGGGTCATGTCCGTGGCAACAACTGCAATTTCACTCAACTGGTCATTGGCCCCGGTCACCGGAATGCAGCTGCATTCGACCCAGGCAAGGGTGCCGTCTTCCTTGCGAATCTGCAACGGCCCGTTCCAGGCGGCGCCCATCTGCATCGAGCCGACAATTTCTTCAATCCGCGTATCCGCATCCATCTCATCCAACAGGGCGACAAGAGGTTTGTTCACGATGTCCCGGCGCCGGCGATCCGCCATCTCGCAGAAGCGGTCATTGACGTAGGAAATCCGCCCGTCCCGCGTCAGCATGCAGAACACCGTGTGTTCCTCGACGGCCTTGCGATAGAACTCCTTGGAGCGCACCTCGGACTGCAGCACATTGCGGCGATCCTCGGCAAGCTGGATGTTGCGCTGAAGCTCATGGGCAAGAAAGGCCAGCGACACCAAGGTTGCGGCGATGGCCGCCAGGATCGGCAAACGATAGGCCCGAAAGATCCGGTTCGCCGCCTGCAGCAGGTAATTCTCATAGGGCCGGGCGCGCAGCGAAATCAGCAGGTCGTGCACCGATTGATAGTTTTGCGGCGCCTGCCACAGCGCCCCGCCGGCAGCCCTGGACTGGGGGCTGTCCACCGTCACGCCGAGCAAGGTGTTGATGACCATCCCCAGGACCGGTTCGGGCACCTCGGGCAGGGCCGAGAGGACCCAGTCGGGGTAAAGCGGGGTCGACGCCCAAAAGGGGAACTCGTCATGCGCGATCGGCGAGACCGGGGCGAAATCCTTCAGGTCGACCACGTCCTTTTCGGCCAAGTCCTCCAGCAGCCCCGCGCGCACCACGCCGGCATCCACCAACCCGGATTGGACGGCATAGACCACCTCGCGCTGGTTGCCGCCGGAGAACACCAGTTCCGAGACCACCTGCCGCGGGTCCATCCTGCGCTTGCGAAACTCCTGCGCCGCCAACCACCAACCGCTGAAATCGCCCGGGTCGACCGCCATGATCTTGCGACCGTCCAATTGGCGGATGTCCCGGATCGAGCTGTCGGCGCGGGCAAAGATCACGGCCCCGGTCTGGTCATAGGTCCGGCCCTGCCACATATGCGCCGCCGACAACAGCGGGCGGGCCTGGCTCTCGACCTCGGCCGCCACGAAGGACGCGGGGTCGGTCAGCAAGAGGGCGATCTGCTCGTCGCCGATCGCCTGCATGAGAGAAGTGGCAGTGTAGGGGGCGATACTGAAATGGTAAGGTAGCCCCTGCGCCTGCGCCGCCTGGTTCAGCAACTCGGCGGTCGGCGTCCAGGCCTCCATGGTCCGCGTGGCGCCTTCGCTGGCCAGCACTCCGATCCGAAAGGGGACGATGTCAGCCTCAGCCGTATCAACCTGCGCCCGCGCCGTCACGGGCGCGAACCCGCCAAGTCCGACGACAAGGAACAGGGCAAGAAACGCAAGAACCGGGGATCCCTGAGGGCGGCACATGGTTTCGAAAAACGACTTGGCCGCCTTACGCAGCATCGAGGTTCTGTTCCATCTCGTCGAGGAGCTGGTTGAGAAGATCCTTTACGTCGTCAATTTCCGCGGGATGAATCTCGGCATCGAGGGCATCGATTTTCACTTCGAGGGTCGCGGCCTTGGTGCCAATTTCATCGAAGCCGACGCTGCCGCATATGCCGTGGAGTTTGTGCGCGCGCGCCCGAATATCGGCACAGGCGTCCCGCCAGTCCTCTTCGTGCTGCAAATCTCCCAATAGATCGTAAAGTTCATCGACCCGGTCCGAAAGGGACGAGATGAACCGCTCACGTATGCGCGCGAGACCTGCGCTGAGCTGTGTCGCCGTGTCGGCGTTCAACCTTTGTACCATTTGATTTTTCCAACCCGCTCTGCCTGCTTTTTTATTTTGGCGCTTCCCCGTCGCCTATTGTTTCGTCGGTTAACTCAGTATTCATGAAAACCGGCAGCAATGAGGCAATAGACCAATCTCATTTAAGGAATGTTTAAAAATTTGCGTGGTTGTCGCCGTTTTGGCAACAACTGATGCGCATTGGCAACGCCTTCCGAACGCACTGAGCGCCCGACCCGGAAAGGTCAGAGCGCTCAGAAATCCCGATTTCAGGATATTGATCACCGAGAAACTCAGGCGGCGTGGGAGATCACCCGGGCAGATGCCTTGTGCGATTGGCTCAGCGGATTGCGCTTCGGTACCGCGCTCAGGTTTTCAACCGCCCGGTCCAGGAACCGAAGATCATCGCGCCGCTCCAGCAACTTGGGCGATGCCGGCTCTCCAACCTGGGCGGTAAAGCTGGTGGTGATCTCTTCGCAGTATACAAGTTCCGGGTCGTTGAGCATGGCAACCAGGTGATCCCGCATCGGCTCGGGTTGCGGGAGCATCCTCCGCGGCCCGACGCACATGAACACCCCGCCCCCGATGTAGGAGACGAAGGCCTGCGTGCCGACCAGCGCGTCCGAGAGCACCTCGGCCACGTCCGTTACCACATAGGCAAACTCCTCGGCCGAAGACGCCGCATGAACCCGCTCCAGTTCCGGGACGCGAACGGCAAAAGCCCCGATCGAGAACTGCTTTTGCTCCTTCATGATCATGACGTAGTTCTGCAGGACACCGTTCGAGACGTAGCCCTTGATCTCTTCGATCGCGACGGCCTCGGCAAAGGCGGGCTTGTGGCGTTCGGCGTGGGTCGGGCTCTTGGTCGCGATGGCGGCCCGACGGGTTTCCGCCTGGAGCTTGTCCGCCAGGCGGATGCGGGTGATCAACTCCGTGGTGTCGAATGGCTTGGTCACGTAATCGGTCGCGCCAGCAAGGAAGGCCCGGTCGATGTAATCTTTCTGGTTCATCGCCGTGATCATCACGATCGGCGCATCGCGGTAATGCGCCATGTCGCGGACCTGGCGGGTCAGGTCGATACCGTCCATGCCCGGCATCTGGATGTCGAACATAAAGGTGTCGAACGGGGTGCCCGCCGCCGCGATCTTGCGCAGCGCGTCCTCGCCGCTTTCGGCCAGGGTCACTTCGGAATAGCCATGCGCTTCGAGCGTCGCCAAAAGCAACTCCCGGATCAGTTCGTCGTCGTCTACCGCAAGGATTCTCATGTCGTTCTCCAGTGTTTCCGCCCGTGTTCTGCCGACGGTCACATCGCCTTGAAGCGCTTCTGCGCATTAATTCGATCACGGGCGGCGTCTGCCTTGATGCAGGACCGTTCTCACCCGCTGCTTTGTCTGGAATCATCTAGCGGTACAAATGTGGCGCAAATTTGGCCCAGTGACGGTTGTGTCACGGCAGATCCTACCCGCCGGCGGTTGCACCCTTGGTTTTCCCGGAAATCGCCCGGATTCCGGGCAGTCTAGGCCATCAGTTGCGAAATGGATCCTGCGCATCCGGATCCACCTCTTGCCAACGGTGGCGGCCGGTCGACTCGCCATCGGAGACGCAGCGGAGGATCTTTCGTCGCGTGTCGGTAACGATTTCGCGGCGAACCGGCGCCTCGACCGAGATCGTCGCCCCAGGCGAATAGGCAAGGCCCGCGTAATAACAAAAGCGAAGCTCCACATGCGCGGGCAGGGGACTCGCCCCAAAGGCCGTGGAAGGTTGTTCCGACCGTGCGACCGACCCGAGGGTCATCGCCAGCCCGACCGCAATACTGCCCGCGGTCAACATCGCACGCCCGGCATGGGTCGCCGTTTTCTGGGTCTCGTTCATTTCAATCGTCCTCCGGCTGACCGCCGCAAGGATATGAGGTCTGGTCGCAAATCCCCAGATCAATTCCACAAGCGCGGTGGCCCAACGCCCGGGGCAACGCGGTCATGCCGGCTTGAAACGCAAGAGCCCCGGAGAGGATGTCTCTCCGGGGCTCTGCGATTTGGTTGCGGGAGCAGGATTTGAACCTGCGACCTTCAGGTTATGAGCCTGACGAGCTACCGGACTGCTCCATCCCGCGCCAGTAGGGTGTATTTAGTGATATCGTTGGGCGGCCACAAGGCCTTTCAGGGATGTTTCTTTCTTTTTTTCGTCCCTAGGCGCGCCTCGGTTTTGCCACAGGCGCGAGCCTTGCACACCTGAGCGAAAGGCCTCTGATGCGTCGCATTTTTTCTGAATTTTGGTTATCTTGTTTTCGATCATAC